>JBEVHG010000183.1:0-10013 GCA_040511335.1 Mycobacterium sp.
GGCCGACGCGCGGCGGAGCAGGGTGATTGCACCCTTGACGTTGCCACGCTGGATGTGGGTGATGCCGACAGCGAGTTGGGCCAGGCCTTGCCACAGTATCCGCTCATCGTCTGGGCCGTTCTTCCATGCGGCCTCGAGCACCTCGTGCGCGTTGAATGCCAAGCCACGGTCCAGCAGATCCTGGGCATACGCGAGGGTTTCGGCCGGCGGCAGCTCGAGGTCATCCGGGATGCGTGAAACGCCCTCACTGCCTTGCCGAAGTGGTCGGCCGAGAGCGTCGCGCGGGCGGGTGCTTCGGGGTCGGCCGGATTCGTCGCGGTCACGCTCGGCCATGTGCCCATCTTCGCAAGCGAATCAAGATCCGCATACTGCGCTCCGACAAGTCACACCGCTTCACCAGTTAGCGGCCCTTTCGAGCCGCCTGCCGATAAGGGGATTACGTGACCGCATGACGGACCGGCTCTCATCCATCGCCGACAGGCTGACCGGTACCCGGCCCCTGGTGGAGTGGCTGGACACGCTGCGCGACGGCGTCGAGCTGCTGACCCGCGTCGGTCCGAACGACACCTGACAGCCGGCCCAACCGCAACAGGACTTCGCAAACATATTTTGTGCTGGGCGGCCCGCTGGAACCGTGCGGCACAGATCCGCTCACCGGCTTCGGTTTCTGGAGCACCAGCGCTCCATCGGCAACGACCTGTCGACACCGGTACCCGAGTACCGGTTTCCTGGCCTCGTGCCAGGCGATCACTGGTGCGGCACCGCCGCGAACTGGCTCCGGGCCCACCAGGGGACGGCACCGGCGAGGCCTGGTGTAGCCGTGGCACGGTTGGGTTCCGCTTCCGATGAGGTTTCGTAGCGCATAACAGGTTTCAGACCGGATCGGGTGTCGGAGTCGATACCCCCGATGTGGTCGTCCGCACACCCGCAAGCTAATCGAGTACCGGACTACTCTTGCCCCCGGGTCTACCCATGGGTTCACTGATTTGTGCACTTCACGACCCGAACGGAGGCATATTGATGACGTCTCAACCGGTCCCAGTCGATGCGCAATCCATGCGCATGCTGACCGACCACCTTGCCCAACAGGTCCTCAACAAGGTCGCCCCCGAGGAACTCGTGCTCTACGACGAGACCGCCCAGGAGTACTACGCGGACCCACAGGCGCTGCTTGACCCCAAGCGTCGCGACGAGGCGCTCGGATTCGGCCTGGAACTCGCAATGATCACCCCGGTGGTGATTGCGGTCGCACAGTCAGTCATGCAGTGGCTGGCCGGTGCTGTCGTGGAGGCAGCGGTCAAGGAATCCTCACCGTCGGTGGTGTCGTACTTCGCCGACTGTTCCGCGGCGCGGACAAAGCAAGGCCCGCATCTCGGCCGACCGCACTGACCGCCGATCAAGCCCGCCAGGTCCGGGCGGTCGCCTACCAGAAGGCGCTTGCCGCCGGGTTGGAGCCGGCGAGGGCCGGGCTCATCGCCGACTCGACGGCGGGAGCCCTCATCACGGCCAGGTGAACTACCGTGTCCGTCGCAAACAGCACCTCGCGCACCCAATCTCCCACGCCTGGGGCGCCGCGGGTCGCTGTGCACGCGTTTCCGTCCCCCACCACGACCCGGTTCGTCGTGATCCTGGCGGCCATGCTCGCGTCCGGCCTGTTCGTCGGCGATTGGTTGCACGGCCTGCTGCGCGGTGAGCAGTATGTGCAGATCATCGAAAGGTGTTTAGAACAGGCCGGTTACACGCCGTCACTCGACACTGCCCGGGAGCAGCTCGCCGTCCACGACACCGCCGCAAGTTGCTATGCGAACGCCCAGTACAACCGGGCCGCCTATTCACTCGTCAGTGCGATCCTCGTCATGCTCGCAGGAGCGAGCGTGCTGTATCTCGCACCCCCGATCATCCAGCGGCGGCGGCGCCTGCAACCGATCGGCCCCAAGCTGGCCGCGGCCGAAGGCCGTGTCGCCGAGCTTGCGCAGCGTGCCGGACTTCGCCATCCCCCCACAGTGATGCTCGGCACCGGCAAGCAACTCGACGCGTTCAGCTATGGCTCGCCACGTCGTCACCGGATCGCATTGCCGCGCGCCGTCGCCGTTCGGTGGAGAAACCGCACACTATTCGATCCGCTGGTTGCACATGAACTCGCTCACCTGTGCAATCGCGACGTTGGACTGGCGTGGCTGACCCGCGGTGTCATGTACGCCGTCGTCCCCGCATTGGCGCTGCCGCTCGTGGTGGGCGCCGCGACCGCTGAGTTCGGCCTGTTTCCCGATTATGCTTGGCGGGCAGCGGTTCTCGCCGTTACGGTGTGGATGATCTCGATCGCGCTGCTGCGGTCACGTGAGCACGATGCGGACCTTCGAGCGGCGATTCTGATGTGCGATCCGACCGCGATGGCCGCTCTTGTCGGCCGGCTGCGCCCACCGCCGCAGGTGTGGTGGCGGCGCCTGAAAGCACATCACCCCACGCCGGCGGCCCGAGCCGAAGTGCTGGCCCGTCCCCAGTGCGCAGCGGCGGTCAAGTTCCTCGACGGGCTGGCGCCGGCGTTTCTGGCGGCTTCGGCGATCCCCCTCGTCGAGGCGGTGGTCACGGCGCTGTCCACGGCGAATCCGTTCGTGCCGTACCAGAGCCTGGTGGCGACGGGCATCGGCGGGGTGCTGTTGGGCGGCACCGTCGGCATCGGCATCTGGCGTGCGGTCGCCGTCGATCGTGCAGTGTCCGACCGGCCCTCGCCGTGGGTGCCGGCGGCCGGCGTCGCCGTCGGACTGGTGCTCGGTCAGGTGGCGTCCCTGGCGAACACCACCACGGGGCTGCAGGGCGGGCTCGACCAACCCGCGTGGCTGATCGTCCCGGCACTGGCCGGACTAGCCGCCACCTCGCTCGTGTACAGCCTGGCCGAGGTGTCGGCCGACGCCGCATCGCGACTGCGGTCACCGCTATGGGCGTGGCTGCCCGGCGTCGTTGTCGCGAGTCTCGTCTACTTCGCCGCCCTGTACCTGTCCTTCCAGCTTCAGCTGGCGCTGGACGTGGGGAATTGGGCGTTCACCCGACGGACACTCGCTGGCGAACTCGACAGCTGGCCGGTGAACATGGCAATGGTCGCGGCGGCTGTCATGACGGTCGTCGCTGTCGTCTTCGCGCGGCACGGAACACCGGCGCCGGCGTGGCTGTTCGCTACGTCCACCCCAATACGTCCGCTGTGGTCGACCGCGAGCGGGACACTAGCCCGGCCGCTGCTGGTCGGAGTGGTCTGCGGCGTATGCGCCCTCGTCCCCTACGCGCTGTATCGAATCGCCACGCCGAGAGCCCTGGACGCGACCGCGGCAATCGCCCTCCACGAGGTGACGACGTGGAGCGGCGCGGTCGCCGGGGCGGCGGCGGCCCTTGCCTTGGTGGTGTGCGTTCCTCGCCGCGGCCTCGCGCTCTCAACAGTCGCCGGACCGGTTGCCGTGTGCACCTTCATGATCGGGTTCGTGGCGATCAATGTCGTCGACGCCGGGCCGAAGAACATCAAGCTCGTTGCGGAAATCACGACGGACATCCTCGGCCTCTCGTTCCTGTTGGTAGCGGCGATCGCTCCACTGGCACTGATCCCGCGCATATTCAGCCGCGGTGTCGGCTGGTCGGCCCTCGTCGCGGCGACGATAGCGCTGATCGCGGGTACCGGTGCAGTCGCTGTCACCGCCGATGCCACTCCCGTTACAGAGCAAGACCTGATCTTCGGGGACCTGGTGCCGACGACACCCGAGGGCGTGGCGGCACGCGAGTACCTCGCCGGTACCGGCAAAGACGTGACCGATGGTGTGCTGCAGGCATTCTCCTCGTTCGAGGAAATGATGCCGCAGCTGCCGACCGGCGACCCGTCAGTCCTGAGCCAGCGCATCCGCTCCGAGATCGTCGAGCCGCTGACCGTGTTGAAAGCGGACGCCGAGGCCGAGCAGCCCAGGTCCGAGATGGTCGCGACGGTACACGCCGACGGCGTCGCCCTCATCGACGCCTTCATCACGTCGTTCGGAGGGTTGGCGGACAGTATCGCCGAGGGTGATGCTGCAATGGTGATGCTATCGATCGACGAAATCGACGAATCTTCAGCGCTTTTCGATCGCTGGGCGCAGGGGATGGACAAGCTGAGCGCGGCGGCGAAGTGAATCGAACGCCCGCAGCGCCGTCGCCAATGAGGTCGGACCTTGGCGTGAGCTCAGGCAGCTGAACGACACCGCCGTCGACGTGCCCGACGACCTGGGCAACCTGTAAGGAGGTGGGTTCGTGCCGAGGCGATCGACGCCGTCGTAGAGGGAAATCGCATCGGTCAGCACGGGAGCTGCCGAACCAATTGCGAAAGATGGGGTGGATACCTCATGCCTTGGGCGGGCCGTCAGGTCGATCATCGCGGCATGATCAATTTCAAGAACCCGCGTGATGCGGCGCTCGAACTGCAGCGGAACCCCATCCTTTGGCCCGGTACCGACGAGCGGTTCACCGGCTACGGCGTGATGGGCCTGCCGTTCGCCAGCGGCCATTACCTGGCCTTGCGGAACATGGCTGCGACGTCGATCGGCCCCGGTAGTCGAACGGTTTGGCATCGCGCGCCGGACGGCCAGTGGAACTTCATCGCCGATGCCGCACCGGAACAAAGTTGCGCACGATACTTCGCATCGGATGCCGCTCAGACTGTGTACACGAAAGTCGAAACCAGTTGGGACGGCCCACACTCCTTGCGGGTGACCGTGCCGGACCTGCTCGACTGGCGAATGGAACTGGCGAGCACACCCGCCACGGTATTGATGTCGGCCCTCGGTCGCCGACTGCCGGCGGCCGCCTGGCGCAGCGAGCGCTTCCAGCGGATGATGGACCGGGCCGCCGGGCCAATGCTGCGGGTAGGGCGCATGGGAATGGCCGGAATAACTCCCAACGGTCAGCGGTTCACCGCGGCACCCTGGCTGATCTGGACGATTTCGAGCAGCAGTGCGATCCTCCGCGGTGTCGATCTCGGCTCCCCGCGTCCCCTGCATCGGCAGTTACGCCTCGGCGACTTCTGGCTTCCCCAACGCGGGCTGTTCGCACTCGCGAACGCGGCCCTCGAGAACTTCGATCCGTCCAAACACCATGCGGTGAAGCACGTGTCGCAGATGAATTCTGTTGGTCCACAACGGAAACCCTGACCGGTTCCCGACGGAACCGATCAACAGAGAATGGAGAAATTCATGACCACAATGCAAACCAAGGTCGACAACGGCGTCAACGTGGATGCATTGCTCGGCGTCCGTGAGGCCTTGGTCGTCACCCCTGAGATCGCGAAGTTCCAGTGGCGGACAACGGTTTCCTGGGTCAACGGCACTCACAGCCGTGCGAGCGTAGACACCTTCTACGGATTCGGCGAGCAGCAGCGGCACAAGACGACGTATACCTATGACGTCGACCATCCGCTCGCATTCGCCGCTCAGGACAACGGCATCACGCCGGTCGAGTTTGTGTTGGTTGCTCTGGGCGGCTGCCTTACCGCCGGTATCGCGTCGATCGCTCAGCACCGAAAGATTCAGCTGCGTTCGGTGCAGGCAACCGTCGAGGGCCACGAGGACCTGCATGGAATCCTGGGCGCCGATCCCCAGGTCCGCAACGGCTTCACCGGCGTCCGGGTCAGCTACAAGATCGACGCCGACGCCACCCCGGAGCAGATCAAGGCGCTGGTCGCGCAATCGCAGAAGCGCTCGGCGGTCTACGACATCCTCACCAACCCCACCCCCGTCACCGTCGACGTGTCCTGACGATGCTGAAGACAACCACTCTCGTGGTGGGCGCCGGTCACAGCGGACTGGCCATGAGCCGCTGCCTCGCCGACCGTTCCATTGACCATGTCGTCCTGGAACGCGGTGAGGTGGCGCACTCCTGGCGCACCCAGCGGTGGGATTCGCTGCGGTTGCTCACCCCCAATTGGATGACCCGGCTACCGGGTTACGCCTACCGCGGCGACGACCCCGACGGCTACCTCGCCGTCTCCGACGTCGCGGAGCTCATCGCGGAATACGCGAAGGAGAACGCGGCGCCGGTGCGGGCGAACACCACGGTGACATCGGTGCGGCAGACCGAGCGCGGGTACGTGGTGCAGACCGACCAGGACTGCTGGCGCGCCCGGTCGGTCGTGCTCGCCGCGGGCGCCAGCACCGTTGCCAAAGTGCCGGCGCTGCAAGCCGGTGTGCCCGCCGGGATCAAAACGCTCACCCCGGCGAACTACCGCAACCCGAACGAGGTTCCCGACGGCGGGGTCCTCGTCGTCGGCGCCTCGGCTAGCGGTATCCAGATCGCCGCGGAGCTGCACCGCTCCGGGCGGCAGGTCACGCTGGCCGTCGGGGAGCACGTCCGGATGCCGCGCACCTATCGAGGCAAGGACATCTTGTGGTGGATGGACGCGTCGGGGCTGCTCGACGAGCGCTACGACCAGATTCCCGACCTCGCCCGGGCCCGCAATCTGCCGTCGATGCAGCTGATCGGCTCACCGGATCGGATCACCGTCGACCTCAACTCGCTGAGTGGGCTCGGGGTGCGTCTTGCCGGGCGGTTGGCCGGCATTCGGGACGGGATCGCGCAATTCTCCGGTTCATTGGCCAACACGTTGGCGTTGGCCGACCTCAAGCTCGGACGGCTGCTGGACACCGTCGACGCGTGGGCGACCGAAACAGGCTGGGACAGCGGTGATCCGCCGCGACGGTTCGCCCCCACGGCCGTTCCCGCCTCCACGCCATTAACGATGAACTTACGTTCCGGCGAGATCAGGACGATCCTGTGGGCCACCGGGTTCCGCCCGGATCTGTCCTGGCTCGACGTCGGGGTGTTCGACCGGAAGGGCCAGGTCCACCACGACGGCGGCGTGACCGCGAGCCCCGGCTTGTACCTCATGGGAATGCCATTTCTGCGTCGGCGCAAATCGAGCTTCATCGACGGCGCAGCCGCCGACGCCGCAGACCTCAGCGGCCACCTCGCCCACTACCTCGACTCCAACTGAAGGAGCATCCGATGGAACAGCACTACGACGCGATCGTCGTCGGCGGTAGGGCTGCAGGCGCGGCGACCGCGATGCTGCTGGCCCGCGGCGGCATGCGGGTGCTTGTCATCGAAGCGGCCCGACCAGGCACCGACACCCTGTCCACGCATGCACTCATGCGCGGCGGCGTGCTGCAGCTGCACCGGTGGGGGCTGCTCGACGCGGTCGTCGCCGCGGGCACGCCGGCGATCCGCTCGACCGAGTTCGTTTACGGCGACGAGATCGACACGGTCGACATCCGCCCGGGCGGTGGCATCTCCGCGCTGCGCGCCCCCCGCAGAACCATCCTCGACTGGTTGCTATTCGAGGCGGCCCACGCCGCGGGCGCCGAGGTTCGCATCCCGGCGCGCGTGACGCGCCTGCTGACCGACGGCGGCGCGGTGCGCGGCGTCGAGGGGGTCGAACGCGGGACCGGAACACGTTTCCGCGCCACCGCGACGCTGACCATCGGTGCCGACGGGCGGAACTCGACGATCGCGCAGGCTGTCGACGCCGATTTTCGACGCCGAGGCACAGCGTCCGGCGCGATCGTGTATGGCTACTTTCCCGGGCTCCCGCGCGATCGCTACCGGTGGGCATACCGACCCGGATTCACTGCGGGCGTCGTGCCTACCGGCGAGGGGTTGGCTTGCGTTTGGGCGGGTACTGCCGGCGCTAGGTTCGCCCGCCAGCGGTCCGCGAGTCTCGACACCACCTACCGGTCACTGCTCGCCGAGGCCGACCCGGAGCTGGCCTCGTCGATCGGCGCCGCACCACCCGTCGGCGCGCTACGCGCCTTCCCCGGCCAACCCGGCCGGATCCGCGCTTCCGCGGGCCCGGGCTGGGCGCTGGTCGGCGACGCGGCCTATTTCAAGGACCCCATCACCGCGCACGGCATCACGGACGCCTTGCGCGACGCGGAGCTGCTCGCCCTCGCGGTTCTCGACGCACCCCGCGGCGGGCGGGCCCAACTCGACGCCCTCCGCGACTACGAACACACGCGTGACCGGCTCGCTGAGCCCCTGTTCAGCATGACCGAGCGCATCGCGAGCTACCACTGGGATCTGGGGCAGTTGCGCGAGCACCTTCAAGTGCTGAGCCAGGCCATGCGGGCCGAAGTCGACGCGCTGCTCGCGCTCGACCAAATACGAGCCGCCTGACCATGATTCTGTCCCGGACGAACCAGCAACGAGCGCTGATCGCGCTTACCCAGGTGTTGGGCCTCGCTGTCTGGTTCTCGGCCACCGCGGTCGTGCCGAGCCTCCGATCGGAGTGGGGTATCGGATCTACGGCCGCGGTCTGGCTGACCGCCTCGGTGCAAATCGGGTTCGTCGCCGGGGCGATCACCTCGGCGGTGTTCAATCTCGCCGACCGCACCGAACCGCAGTACCTGCTGACCGCAAGCGCTCTGTGCGCCGCAATGAGCACGGCGGCACTAGCCTTCTTCGTCCACAGTCTCGCTGTGGCCATCCCGTTGAGATTCGTCACTGGGATGTTTTTGGCCGGCGTCTATCCGGTGGGGATGAAGCTCATGGCTTCGTGGTCCGAGTCCACCGATCGAGGCCGATCGTTCGGGATTTTGCTCGGAGCACTAACCCTTGGCTCGGCACTACCCCATCTCATCAGCGGTCTCGGACCGCTGTCCTGGAGAACCGTGATGCTGGCCGCGGCGGCGTCGACCGCGGCCGGCGCCGTCGTCGCCCTCGCACTCGTCCGACCAGGTCCACATCTGGACATCCGCGCGATCACACCGAATCCGCGCTACGCGATCGCGATGTTCGCCGAACGCGGACCGAGGCTGACAAGCCTCGGCTACTTCGGGCACATGTGGGAGCTCTACGCACTGTGGGCCTGGCTGTCGATGTTCGTCGTTGCCGGCCGAGGAGAACGAGGCGACGCGGCCGCCTGGTCGACCGGATTCATCGTGTTCGTCGCGATCGGTGTCGCCGGGACCGTCGGAAGTCTTCTGGGCGGGTGGGCATCAGACCGTTTCGGTCGTCCTCCCGCCGCGGTGGCCGCCCTGGTGATCAGCGGAGCATGCTGCGTGGCGTCACCAATCTTCTTCGCCGCCCCGACGGTAGTTCTCGTCGTCTTTCTGTTGGTGTGGGGTGCCGCCGTCATCGCGGACTCGGGCGTCTTCTCCACCTCGCTCAGCGAAACGACGGACACGCGGTTCGTCGGCACCGCTCTGACGGCGCAGACCGCCATCGGTTTACTGTTGACCGTCGTCACCATCCAACTCGTCCCCGTCGTCGCCGACCTGATCGGTTGGCGGTACGCATTCCTGCTACTCGCACCCGGTCCCCTGGTCGGTGCAGTGGCGATGTCAGCCCTGGGTGCTCGTCAACACCACCCACACCCCGAGGAGGAAAGCCATGGCCAGCAGTTCAGCGCGCACTACGCCGTTCGTCGGTCAGACCGCGGAGCTCTCACGCACCGTTGGTGACAACGACATTGCCCTGTTCACCGAGATCAGCGGTGACCGGAACCCTCTGCACTACGACGAAGCTGCGGCCAAGGCTTCGCGTTTCGGGGAGATCGTCGTCCAGGGCGGGGTTACCAGCGCGATCCTCAACGCTGTTGTGGCAGAAGAATTGCCGGGACCGGGCACCGTGTTCCTCAATGTCAACTGGATGTTCAAGGCCCCTGTGCGCCCCGGTGACACGATCACCGGCCGCGTCGAGGTCACCTCGACGCGGGCAGACAAGCCGATCACCGAACTGAGGACCACCGTCACCCGTGACGATGGAACGGTCGTGCTGGACGGAACGGCGGTTTGCTACACGACGGAAATCACCACCGGGAACGCCCAGTGACATCGGCGCTTTTGAACCGACATGTTCAAGTTCGGGTGGACAATGGCGGCGTGCACCCGAACGGGACGCCGCACGGCTCGGGACGAGGTCCGCGCAAGGCCGAGTTGCTGGCCGCGGTATCGCTGGCGATCGACCTCGGTCTGGGTCAGCCGATGGAACACATGCTTCGATCGTCGCTCATC
>JBEVHG010000184.1:0-25192 GCA_040511335.1 Mycobacterium sp.
CCGCGCGACGTGGTCTCGTCCAACGGCTGCGCCAGTTGCGTGGCCGACAGCACCTTGATTTTCTCCGCCTTCACCTCGTCGGGGTGGAAACTGACCGGCTCTTCCATCGCTGTCAGGGCCAGCAGCTGCATCAGGTGGTTCTGGATAACATCGCGGGCGGCGCCGATGCCGTCGTAGTAGCCGCCCCGGCCGCCGAGGCCGATGTCCTCGGCCATGGTGATCTGGACGTGGTCGACGTAATGCGCGTTCCATACCGGCTCGTACAGCTCGTTGGCGAAGCGCAGCGCCAGGATGTTCTGGACGGTTTCCTTGCCCAGGTAGTGGTCGATGCGGAACACCGATTCCTCCGGGAACACCCGGTTGACCACCTTGTTGAGCTCGCGGGCGCTGGCCAGGTCGTGGCCGAACGGCTTCTCGATCACCACGCGGCTCCATCGGCCCTCCTGCTGGCGGGCCAGCCCGGACTTGCGCAGTTGCTCGCACACCTGCGGGAACGCGTTCGGCGGGATCGACAGATAGAAGGCGTGATTGCCGCTGGTGCCGCGTTCCACGTCGAGCTTCTCCAGCGTCTCGGCCAGCCGCCCGAACGCATTGTCGTCGTCGAACGTGCCCCGCACAAACCCGATGCCCTCGGCCAGCCGGTCCCACACTTCCTGCCGGAACGGTGTGCGGGCATGCTGCTTGACCGCTTCGTAGACGACCTTACCGAAATCCTCGCTGGCCCAATCCCTTCGGGCGAACCCGACAAGAGCGAACGTCGGCGGCAGCAGGCCGCGGTTGGCTAGGTCGTAGATCGCCGGCATCAGCTTTTTGCGGGCCAGGTCGCCGGTGACCCCGAAGATCACCATCCCGCACGGGCCGGGGATGCGCGGCATCCGTTTATCCCGCTTGTCGCGCAGCGGATTACGCCAGCCGGTGTCCCTCGACGTGGCCTTGTCGTTGACTGAGGTCATTTGGCGGCGGCGTCGAGCTGATCCTGCGTCGCCTCGAGCAGCTCAAGCCACGACTTCTCGAACTTCTCCACCCCTTCTTCTTCCAGCACCTTGAACACGTCCGGCAGGTCGATGCCGGCCGCAGCCAGCTTGTCGAACATCTCTTGGGCTGCCCCGGCGGTTCCGGTGACGGTGTCGCCGGTGATCACGCCGTGATCGGCGACCGCGTCAATTGTCTTCTCCGGCATGGTGTTCACGGTGTTGGGGGCGACCAACTCGGTGACGTACAGGGTGTCGGAGTATTCGGGGTTCTTGACGCCGGTCGACGCCCACAACGGACGCTGCAGCCGGGCGCCGTCGGCCTTGAGCGCCTCGTAGCGTGCACCGCCGACGAATACCTCCTCGTAGGCGGCGTAGGCCAGCCGGGCGTTGGCGACCCCGGCCTGACCGCGCAGCGCCAACGCCTCATCGCTGCCGATCTTCTCCAGCCGCTTGTCGATCTCGGTATCCACCCGGGACACGAAAAACGATGCGACCGAATGGATCTTGGACAGGTCGTGACCGGCTGCCTTCGCGGCTTCCAGCCCGGCCAGGTAGGCATCCATCACCGCGCGGTGGCGCTCGACGGAGAAGATCAGCGTCACGTTGACCGAGATACCCTCCGCGATGACCGCGGTGATCGCGGGCAGGCCGGCCAGCGTGGCCGGAATCTTGATCAGCAGGTTGGGCCGATCGACGATCTTCCACAGCTCGATGGCCTGCAGGATCGTTTTGTCGGTGTCGTGCGCCAGGCGCGGGTCGACCTCGATCGACACCCGGCCGTCGACTCCAGCGGACGCCTCGTACTGCTTGGCCAGCATGTCGCAGGCGTTTCGCACATCGTCGGTGGTGACGGTGCGGATGGTGGCGTCGACGTCGGCGCCACGCTCGGCAAGCTCGGCGACCTGCTCGTCGTAGGCGTGGCCCTTCGACAGCGCGGCCTGGAAGATCGACGGGTTGGTGGTCACCCCGACGACGCACTTGGTATCGATGAGCTCCTGCAGGTTGCCGGTCTGCAGGCGGTCGCGGGACAGGTCGTCCAGCCACACGGAGACACCCGCGGCGGACAGCGCCGCGAGGTTGGGGTTCTGAGTCATCGCTATTGCCTTCCCATCAGTTCTCTAGTGATCGCTCCGCGGCGGCGACGACGGCTTCTGGGGTGAACCCGAATTCGCGGAACACGGTCTTGTCGTCGGCGGATTCCCCGTAGTGCTCGATGGAGATGATTTCGCCGGTGTCGCCGACCAGCTTGTACCAGCTCTGGGCTACGGCCGCCTCGACGGCGACCCGGGCCGACACCGCCGGCGGCAGGACGCTGTCGCGGTATTCGACCGGCTGGGATTCGAACCATTCGACGCACGGCATCGACACCACGCTGGCCACGATTCCCTTGTCCGCCAAGATTTTCTGCGCGGCGACGGCCAATTGCAGCTCGGATCCGGTGCCGATCAGCAGCACATCCGGAGTCTCCTCGGACATACCGCCCAGCACGTAGCCACCCTTGGCCACGCCATCCCTGCTGGTGCCCTCCAGCACCGGGATGCCCTGGCGGGTCAGGATCAGGCCGACCGGGCCGCTAGTGCGGCCGCGCGCCAGGATGGAGTGCCACGCGTACGCGGTCTCGTTCGCGTCGCCGGGCCGCACCACCGACAGATTCGGGATGGCCCGCAGCGCCGCCAGATGCTCGATCGGCTGATGGGTCGGACCGTCCTCGCCCAAACCGATCGAGTCGTGGGTCCACACGTAGATGGTGTCGATGTCCATCAGCGAGGCCAGCCGCACCGCCGGGCGCATGTAGTCGGAGAAGGTCAGGAACGTCCCGCCGTAGGCCCGGGTCGGCCCGTGCAGCACTATGCCGGACAGGATCGCGGCCATCGCGTGCTCACGGACACCGAAATGCAGCGTGCGGCCGTACCAATGAGCGGTGTACTCCTTGGTCGAAATCGACGGTGGGCCAAAGGAATCCGCGCCCTTGATGGTGGTGTTGTTGCTGCCGGCCAGGTCCGCGGACCCGCCCCACAGCTCGGGCACCTTCGGCCCGACCGCGGCCAGCACCGCGCCGGACGCCGCTCGCGTCGCCAGCGCCTTGGAGCCCGGCTCCCAGGACGGCAGGTCCGCATCCCACCCGTCGGGTAAGTGGTGGGCCAGTAGGCGGTCCAGCAGCGCCTTGCGTTCCGACTCGCGCTGGGCCCAGGCGTCGAACTCCTGCTGCCACTCCTCGTGGGCTTCCTTGCCGCGTGCTATCAGCCCGCGGGTGTGCTCGAGCACGCCGTCGGGCACCTCGAACGTCTTGTCCGGGTCGAACCCGAGAATCTTCTTGACGGCGGCGACTTCCTCCGCGCCGAGGTCCGAGCCGTGCGCCTTGCCGGTGTTCATCTTGGTCGGCGCCGGATAGCCGATGACGGTGCGGATCGCGATGAACGACGGCTTGTCGGTGACGGCCCTCGCCGCCGCGATGGCCTCCTCGATGCCGACCAAATTCTCGCCGCCTTCGACGACCTGCACGTGCCAGCCGTAGGCGGCGTAGCGGGCGGGGGTGTCCTCGCTCAGCGCGATCTTGGTGTCGTCCTCGATGGAAATCTGGTTGTCGTCGTAGAACACAATGAGGTTGCCGAGCTGCTGGGTGCCGGCCAGCGACGACGCCTCCGACGTCACGCCCTCCTCGATGTCGCCGTCGGAGGCGATGACATAGATGAAGTGGTCGAACGGGCTGGTGCCGGGGGCGGCGTCCGGATCGAACAGGCCGCGCTCGTACCGCGATGCCATCGCCATCCCCACCGCCGAGGCGAGGCCCTGGCCGAGCGGTCCGGTGGTGATCTCCACGCCGGGGGTGTGGCGAAACTCGGGATGTCCCGGCGTCCTCGACCCCCACGTTCGCAGCGACTGGATGTCGGACAGCTCCAGCCCGAAGCCGCCGAGATACAGCTGGATGTACAGCGTCAGGCTGCTGTGCCCGGCGGACAGCACGAAGCGGTCGCGGCCCAGCCAGTGGAGGTCGCTGGGGTCGTGGCGCATCTGGCGCTGGAAGAGCGTGTACGCCAGCGGCGCCAGGCTCATCGCGGTCCCCGGATGACCGTTGCCGACCTTATGCACCGCGTCCGCCGCCAGCAGTCGGACCGTGTCCACCGCGGCCGAATCCAGCTCGGTCCAATCGTCCGGGTGATTCGGGCGGGTAAGGGCAGGAATCTCTTCGACTGTGGTCACGAGCTTCATCCTCGGGTCGGCAAGCTGGTCCACCCTTACCCTAGTGCTGGATGGTCACCCGCGGCAGGCCCGCATTGGGTATGTGGCCTCGATGGACTCGAATCGACCCTGCGGTGACGGCGGCGTCTGGCCGCGGTCTACCATCGTCCGTAGTAGAAGCCGCGCGACGCCACCCGAGGAGTTATTTGCGTGAGCATTCGCGAGCGCGTCGCGCCTAGCGGAATACGCACCACGCTCCTGGCCTACGTGGCGTTGACCAAGCCGCGCGTGATCGAGCTGCTCCTGGTTACCGCAATCCCGGCCATGCTGCTGGCCGACCGCGGCACGGTTGACCCGCTGCTGATCCTTAACACGCTGGTCGGCGGCATGTTGGCAGCCGGAGGCGCCAACACGCTGAACTGCGTGGCCGACGCCGACATCGACAAGCTGATGAAGCGCACCGCGCGCCGGCCGTTGGCCCGGGCCATCGTGCCGACCCGGCATGCGCTGATCTTCGGGCTGACGCTTTCCGTCGGCTCGGTCTTCTGGCTGTGGTGGACCACGAACCTGCTGTCGGGTCTGCTGGCGCTCGCCACCATCGCGTTCTACGTGTTCGTCTACACGCTGCTGCTCAAGCGGCGCACCTCGCAGAACGTGGTGTGGGGTGGGGCGGCCGGTTGCATGCCGGTGATGATCGGCTGGTCGGCGGTCACCGGAACCATCGGATGGCCTGCGCTGGTGATGTTCGCGATCATCTTCTTCTGGACGCCGCCGCACACCTGGGCGCTCGCCATGCGGTACAAGGACGACTACCGGGCGGCCGGCGTGCCGATGCTGCCAGCGGTGGCCACCGAGCGGCAGGTCACGAAGCAGATCCTGATCTACACCTGGCTGACCGTGGCGGCCACGATGGCGCTGGCGCTGGCCACCGGCTGGCTGTACGCCGCGGTCGCGCTGCTGGCCGGGGGGTGGTTCCTGGTGATGGCCCACCAGCTGTACGCGGGGGTACGCCGCGGGGAGCCGGTCAAGCCGCTGCGGCTCTTCCTGCAGTCCAACAACTATCTCGCCGTTGTGTTCTGCGCGCTGGCCATCGACTCGGCGCTGGCGCTGCCCACGCTGCTAGGGCACTAGTACCACCGAGCCGACCGTCTTGCGGCCCTGCAGGTCGCGGTGTGCCTGCGCGGAGTCGGCCAGCGGGTAGCGCTCGCTGACCGTCACGTTGATCGTCCCGGCGGCAATGGCGTCGAGCAGTTCACCGGCGCGCCAAGCGAATTCGTCGGGTGTGCGGGTGTAGTGCACGAGTGAGGGCCGGGTCAGGAACAGTGAACCGGCTTGGTTGAGGCGCTGCGGGTCGAACGGCGGGACGGGTCCGCTGGACGCCCCGAACAGCGCCAGCGTGCCCCGGATCGCCAGGCTGGCCATGCTGGCGTCGAACGTGGATGCGCCGACTCCGTCGTACACCGCGGCGACACCGTTGCCGTCGGTCAGTTCGCGGACCTTGGCGCCGAACTCCTGCGCGTCCTCCGGGTAGTCGAGCACCTCCACCGCCCCGGCCTGCCGGGACAACTCGGCCTTCTCCGACGTCGACACGGTGGTGATCACGCGGGCCGCCAGGCTGGTGGCCCATTGCGTCAGGATGAGCCCGACACCGCCCGCACCGGCGTGCACCAGCACGGTGTCGCCCTGCTGGATCGGATAAACCGACTTGATCAGGTAGTGCGCGGTCATGCCCTTGAGCAGCGATGCGGCCGCGACGTCCGAGTCCACGCCCTCGGGTACGTACGCGACAAAATCCGCAGGGGCGACGCAATATTCGGCGTATCCGCCGTTTGCCTTGTCGGTGACGACGCGGTCGCCGGCCTTCAGCGCCGCGACGTCGTCGCCGACCGCCTCGACGGTGCCGCAGACCTCGTTGCCGACGATGAACGGCACCTCGCGCGGGTATTGCCCGGAGCGGAAATACGTGTCGAGGAAGTTAACCCCGATGGCTTCGGCCTTGATCAGCACTTCGCCCGCGGCGGGGGAGGGGGTTGGCTTCTCGACGTAGGTCAGGACTTCGGGTCCGCCGGTCTGGGCGACTTCGATGGCATGCATGCTGACTATCCTTCCAGGTGTGAAGCTCGCCCGGCCCGACGTTTTCCATCCCCGGATCGTGCTCGCCGGGTGCCCCGCGCTGCTAGAGGGTGATGGCGACGACGCCGAACTGGTGGCGGCGCTGCGTAAACGGGGCCTGCACGCCCGGTGGCTGTCCTGGGACGACCCGGAAACGCTCAATGCCGACCTGGTGATTCTGCGGGCGACCTGGGACTACATCGAGCGGCTCGAGGAGTTCCTGGCCTGGGCGAGGCGCGTCCGTAACGTGCTCAACGCCCCGAAAGTGGTGGCGTGGAACACCGACAAGCGCTATCTAGCTGACCTGGCCGAGGCTGGCGTGCCGACGGTGGCAAGCCGGTTCTTCGCTCCCGGCGAACGGGTGCGGCTGCCCAAAGGCGAGGTGGTGGTGAAACCCGCGGTCGGCGCGGGATCGATTGGTGCACAACGGTTTACCGATCCAGATGCGGCGCTCGAACACGCGTCTGGGCTGCAGGCCGACGGCCGGGCCGTGCTGATTCAGCGCTACGACGCCCGGGTGGAGGACGGCGAGACCGCGCTAGTGTTCCTGGGCGGCCGGCAGTCGCACGCGTTCACCAAGGGTCCGATTTTGCCGCCGCCGGGCCGGCGACCGGTGTTCGACGAATCCGGCACCTACGCCGAGGAATCGCTCACACCCGCCGACCCCGACTTCGAGCTCTGGGATGTCGGGCATGCGGCGCTGGCCGCCGCGGCCGCCCACCTGGACATCGACCCGACCGAGTTCCTGTACGCCCGCGTCGACGTGCTCGGCGGCCCGAACGACCCGCAGCTGCTGGAACTGGAACTGGTCGAGCCGTCGCTCGGCTGGCGCCAACTCGATGCGACCACGCGGGCCCGCCAGCAGCGCGAGTTCGCACTCGCGGTGGAATCAGCCCTGGACCGGCTCGGGCTTGGCCCGTTCTCGCATCGACGCCCATAGCGCGGCGGTCGCCGCGGTGCATGCGGCCGCACCGGCGACGTGGATCGCGACCAGCGCCGCGGGCACACCGGTGAAGAACTGCACGGTCCCGACCAGCCCCTGGGCGCACACCAGTGCCAGAAGCACACCGAGCCGGACCAGGATCCGGCGATCGGCGTGCGCGGCGAGCAGCGCGAAGCCCAGCGCGACCACCAGCGACAGGTAGGCCACCAGCAGCGACGAATGCAGGTGCACCAGGGTGGTGATCTCGATCTGCAGCCTCGGCACCGTGCGGTCCACGCTCTTGTCGCCGGCGTGCGGGCCGGCCCCGGTCACCAGCGTTCCGGCCACCAGCGTCGCGGCCAAAGCGACGGCGCTCAGCAATGTCAACTGGCGCAACGGTTTCGGGACATTCAGCCGGGGGACGCCGCTATCTGGCTCGCCGATCTTGACGTAGAGCAGCACGGCCAGCCACACCATCGTCATCGACGCCAACAGGTGGATTGCCACCGTCCACCACAGCAGGCCGGTCAACACCGTGATGCCCCCGATAACCGCCTGCACCACCGTCGAGGCGGGCATCAGCCACGCGTAGACGAGGACCTCGCGGCGCCGGCGAGCACGGGTGACGGCGAGCACCGCCGCTGCCGCCGTCAGCACCACTAGGAAGGTGATCATCCGGTTGGTGAATTCGACGACCTGGTGCACGACGGGCACCTCGGCGACCGGAACCGGGGTGAAGCTGCCCGGGAAGCACTGCGGCCAGGTCGGGCAGCCCAGGCCGGAGGCGGTGACGCGGACGATCGCACCGGTGACCGCGATGCCGCCCTGGGTCAGGATGACCGCCGCGGCGATCAGGCGCTGGGCCCGCAGGCTCGGCATGGGCAGCAGGTCGACCAGCCGCAGGAAGAGTCGTCCGACGGGCACCGCCCGATCGTAGAGGAATCAGAACTACAGCCTGTAGTAGGGGCTGTCGCGCTAGGTGAAGCGGAACCAGCGCAGTGCGCACAGCGCGGCCACCGCACCCCACACCGCGAGCACGGCCAGCCCGAACCAGTCCACCGACGGCGTCATCGCCTGCGTCAGCGCCTCGGTCAGCGCGCCCGACGGCGTCAGCCGGGCCACCCACCTGACCGCCTCGGGTACCGCCTGACCCTCCAGCGTCAACGCGCCCAACCCGGCGAAGACGAACCACAGCAGGTTGGCGACGGCCAACACGATCTCGGCGCGCAACGTGCCGCCCAGCAGGAGCCCCAGCGCCGCGAAACATACTGTGCCCAGCGCGATGAACGCCGCACCCAGCACCAGACCGGCGATATGCGGTCGCCAGCCCAACGCAAAACCGATGGCGCCCAACAGGACCGACTGCAGAAACACCACCGCCACCACGGCAAGTGACTTGCCGGCGATGATGCCCCACACCGGCAGTGCGGTCGCGCCAAGGCGCTTCAATGCCCCGTACCGACGGTCGAAGGCCACCGCGATGGCCTGCCCGGTGAACGCCGTCGATATCACCGCCAACGCCATGATGGCCGGCACGAACGTCGCCGCCCGGTTGGGGCCGAACGAACCCAACGGCAGCAGCGTCAACCCGACCAGCAGCGTGATCGGGATGAACATGGTCAGCAATAGCTGTTCACCGTTGCGAAGCAACAGTTTCAGTTCCAAACCGAACTGGGCGGCCAGCATCTTCGGCACGCTGGCCGGCCGCGGATCGGGCGTAAACGTCCCGGGCGCAAAGCGATTCATCGCTGCCTTCTCGTCTTCGCGCAAGTGCTCATCCGCGTAGCTCCCGGCCGGTCAGGTCCAGGAAGACGTCCTCCAGGCTGCGCTGCTCGACCCGCATATCGGTTGCCAGCACGTCCAGCCGCGCGCACCAGGCCGTCACCGTGGCCAGCACCTGCGGGTCGATGTGGCCCTCCACCAGGTATTCACCCGGCGATGTCTCGATCGCCTTGTAGCTTTCCGGCAGCGCCGAAATCAGCAGCGTCAGGTCCAGCATCCGTGGAGCGGTGAACCGCAACTGGTTCTCCGCGCCGCTGCGCATCAACTCGGCCGGCGTGCCTGCGGCCACCGCGACACCGTGGTCGATGATCACCAGCCGGTCGGCCAGCTCCTCGGCCTCGGTCAGCTGGTGGGTGGTCAGCACGACGGTGACGCCGTCGCGGCGCAGCCCGTCGATCAACTCCCACACCACAATTCGCGCGTGCGCGTCCATCCCCGCCGTCGGTTCGTCCAGGAACACCAGTTCGGGTCGTGCGACGACCGCGCACGCCAGTGCCAGCCGCTGCTGCTGACCGCCGGAGAGCCGTCGATATGTCGTGCGCGCCGCCTCGGTCAGGCCCAGTGTGTCCAACAGCCACTGTGGGTCAAGCGGACGGGCGGCGTATGCGGCGACGAGATCAAGCATTTCGCCGGCCCGTGCGGCGGGATAGCCGCCGCCACCCTGCAGCATCACCCCGATGCGCTCGCGCACCCGTGCGTTGTCCGCGACCGGGTCGAAGCCCAGGATCTCGATGGTGCCGGCGTCGGGCTTGATGAAGCCCTCGCACATCTCCACGGTCGTCGTCTTGCCCGCCCCGTTGGGGCCGAGCAGCGCCAACACCTCGGCGCAATGCACGTCGAGGTCGAGGTCGGAGACAGCCGTCGTCGACCCGTACCGCTTGCTGACCCCGCGCAGACACACGGGGACGGTCGAGGCGGAGGTCACGGGGATTCAGCGTAGGCGTCGGATTTCACCGGTTGCGGCCGCGGTAGTTCGACCTCGACCGGCTCGGGCACCAGTGCGGCATCGGCGTCGGGCAGCTTCCGCCACGGCAGCCGGTAGTAGGTCGCCGCGATGAGGAGCGCGACGATGAGCGTGCTCGCCGCGGTGGCGAGGAGAATCTGGAACAAGGTGAACCGGTCCCCGTTCGCGGTGGGACCGAAAATGCCGATGATGAGCGTGACCGCGATCGCGGCCGTGCGGAATCGGGGCAGGGTGGCCCACGCCGCCAGCGGGATGATCGCCCACAGCACGTACCACGGCTGCACCACCGGGAACAGCAGCACCGTGGCGCCCAGCGCGACACCAAGCCCGCCCACCGGATGCAGGCGGCCGCGCAGCACGGCCAGCAGCAACCAGGTCACGAGCACCGCGATGCTGAGCACACCTATCCCGCGGGTCAGCCCCAGCACCGCGGTGGTGTGGTCGCCCAGACCCAACAGGATGCCGACCTGCCCGGTGCCCAGCGCCAGCAGTGTCGGCAGCGACATCCAGCTGCGCACCACATTCGCGGTGCCCAGCGTGGAGACCCAACCGAACCCCAGGCTGCTGGCCCAGCCGATGACGGCCATCACCGCCAGTGACACCGCCGTCAGCGAACCGCCCGCCACCAGGACCGCCCGCAGCGTGCCGCCCCAGCTTCGCGCCAACGCCATCGCGACGAAGCCCAGCGCCAGCAGCGACGGAAGCTTGACCTGCGACGACATCGTGATCAGCACCGTGCCCGTCAGCAGCATCGCCAGCGGCCACCAGCGCGCCCACTCGGCGCGCCCGCGCGGCCATTCCAGCGGTCGGGGCAGCAACCGCCCGGCGGCATCGACCCCGCGAAGTGCGAACTCGGTGCCGGCCAGCATCGGGCCGAGCATCAGCGCCTCGTTGTGGATGCCGGCCACCAGATGCATGATCAGCAGCGGATTGGCCGCCCCCAGCCACAGCGCGCTGACCTCGGCCACCCCGCACCGTCGCGCCAGCCGCGGCGTGGCCCACACGATCAGCGCGACGCCGAGCAGCACCACCAATCGATGACACAGCACCGCGGCGACGATGTTCTCACCGGTCAACGCCGAAATACCCTGCCCGATCAACAGGAAGAGCGGGCCATACGGTGCCGGGGTCTCGCGCCACATGTTCGGTACCGAAAGGGTGAAGACGTGGTCCAGGCCCAGGCCCGTCGCCGGGCCCACCCGGTAGGGATCCAGGCCGTTACGCGCGATCTCGCTCTGTGCCAGGTAGGAGTAGACATCCCTGCTGTACATCGGCGGCGCTAGCAGCAGTGGCAGCACCCACAGCAGAAGCGTGCGATCCAGCTGGCTGCGCGACATCCGCCGCTGTCCAAGTGCGAACCGGCCCAACATCAGCCAGGCCAGCGTCATCATCACCGCACCGGTCGTGGTCATAGTCAGCGACACCGTCTGGATGCGTGAGGGCAGATTGAGCAGCCGCACCCCGAACGTCGGGTCCTGCACCACCGGCCGGGCGCCGGCGCCCAGCGCCCCGATGGCCATCAACACCGTGCCGGTGGCCCCGAACAGGCGCGTTCGGTGCATCGCGATCAGCTCGGCGTCGTTCAGCGGCGAGCCGACGGTCCGCTCGTCGCCGTGCCAGCCGGCAATCGACGAACTGAGGGACCGTAGGCGAGCAGCCACCACAGCAGCGTAGCCGTCAGGCGTATGGTGGCCGTCACTCTAAGGGTGCCCTTGCTAGACCCGCTTTCCGAATTCGGTCACAATGGTGTTGTGAAAATCCGTCCGGAGACCGACCGCCATACCCGTGGCGCGATCGTCCAGCTGTTGCTGGAGGCCGGACCAATCACCGCAGGTGACATCGGCGAGCGGCTTGGCATTTCGGCGGCGGGCGTGCGCAGGCACCTGGATGCACTGATCGATGCCGGAGACGCGCAGGCCAGCGCCGCGGCGTCCTGGCAGCACCACGGCCGTGGCCGGCCGGCCAAGCGGTATCGGCTGACCGCCGACGGCCGCGCCAAGCTCGATCACACCTATGACGACTTGGCCGTCGCCGCGATGCGCCAACTGCGCGAGATCGGCGGCGACGACGCCGTACGCACATTCGCGCGGCGCCGCATCGACTCGATCCTGTCGGGAGTAAGCGACGGTCCCGCCGACGTTGAGGCCACCGCCGACCGGGTGGCCGCCGCGCTGACCAAGGCCGGCTATGCGACCACCACGACTCCGGTGACCGGGCCGATCCACGGTGTGCAGATCTGCCAGCATCACTGCCCGGTGTCGCACGTCGCCGAGGAGTTCCCGGAGCTGTGCGAGACCGAGCGGGAGGCCTTCGCCGATATCTTGGGCACCCACGTGCAGCGGCTGGCCACCATCGTGAACGGCGACTGCGCCTGCACCACGCACGTCCCGCTCGACAAGCCAGCAACCCTTCGGCGCACAGCCCGCGCCGAAGCCATCACGACCCCCCAAGGAGCGTCGACATGACCGCTACGCCGGAAACATTCGCCGTCAAGCCGGAGCAGCTGACCCAGGAAGAGGCCATTGCCTCGCTGGGCCGCTACGGCTATGGCTGGGCGGATTCCGATGTCGCGGGCGCCAGCGCGCAGCGCGGGCTGTCCGAGGCGGTGGTTCGTGACATCTCGGCCAAGAAGGACGAGCCGGAGTGGATGCTGGAAAGCCGGCTGCGCGCGCTGCGGACCTTCAACAAGAAGCCGATGCCGCGCTGGGGCTCCAACCTCGAGGGCATCGACTTCGAGAACATCAAGTACTTTGTGCGCTCCACCGAGAAGCAGGCGACGTCGTGGGAAGAACTGCCGGAGGACATCCGCAACACCTACGACAAGCTCGGCATCCCGGAGGCGGAGAAGCAGCGCCTGGTGTCCGGTGTCGCCGCGCAGTACGAATGCTTGGCCGGAGATAGCTTGGTATGGACCGCCAATCGCGGGCAGATCCCCATCAAGGAGATCGCGTCCGGCGATCGAGTCTTCGCGTATGACGAGGATTCCGAGCGTTTCGTCGTGGCACCGGTCAAGGGATCGGCACAGACCGATACCCGGTTGACTTACGAAGTGAAGACGACACGGCGCAGCATTCGCGCGACGGACAACCATCCGATGCTGGTGCTGCGCGACGAGCGCAAGTCGGGTCGTCAGCGGGCGCGCTATGCGCGGCGCTGGGTCCCGGTCGGTGACATCAAGCCGGGTGACTTCATCGCAGTGCCGCGCCAGATTCCGGAATTTGGTGTGGCCGCTGAGCTTCCGAGCGTTACGGGCTTGACGCCGGCGACGAGCATCGTCGATCTTATGTGGCTGCTAGGTTTGTACGTCGGCGATGGCAATCTTCATCTGTCGACGAAGACGTACCGTGTCCAGTTCGCCATTCCCGCAACCGATGTTGCGCTGCGTGCTGAGCTGACCCGGGTCGTCAAGGAACTGTTTGGACTGCGCTGCATCGAGGCCGACCAGTATCGCGTCGTGGTGAACTCGAAGGCGCTGACAGAGTGGATCATCGAGCTTGGTTTTGCAGGACTTTCCTTGACGAAGCGCGTTCCGGACTGGGTGTATTCGCTGCCCGTCGATCAGCGGTTGGCGTTTCTCGGCGGCTGGGTCGACGCTGACGGATATGTGCAGCCCGAGCGCAGCGGCTCGGTCATGCTGACGTGCGCCAACGAAGCTTTGATCGGTCAGGCACGCGAGCTGGCCGAGCTGTCGGGTCTGCGTGCCGCTGGGCCTTGGGCGTTCACGCAGCCGTACCGTCATGACCCCGCACGCATGCAGACAGCATGGCGTCTAGGCATTTCCGGCGAGTTCGAACGGCTCGGGTGCCGAAACCCCAAGCGCACCGATCGATTCGGACGCCGACGCTATTCACACTCGTCGAATGGCGCACATGGCACGACCATTCGTGCGCACACCAACGAGTGGCTTGGCTTCGAACGAGTCAAGTCGGTCGAGCCGCATGCCGTCGAACCGGTGTACGACATCGAAGTGGACGGCCCGCACAACTTCGTCGCCGAAGGCTTGGTGGTGCACAACTCCGAGGTGGTCTATCACCAGATCCGCGAGGATCTGGAGGCCCAGGGCGTCATCTTCTTGGACACCGACTCGGCGCTGCGCGAGCACCCGGACATCTTCAAGCAGTACTTCTGCACGGTGATCCCGGCCGGGGACAACAAGTTCTCGGCGCTAAACACCGCAGTCTGGAGTGGTGGCAGCTTCATATACGTGCCGCCGGGCGTGCACGTCGACATCCCGCTGCAGGCCTACTTCCGGATCAACACCGAGAACATGGGCCAGTTCGAGCGGACGCTGATAATCGTCGACGAGGGCGCTTATGTACATTACGTGGAGGGCTGTACCGCGCCCGTTTACAAGTCGGATTCGCTGCATTCGGCAGTTGTGGAAATCATCGTAAAGCCAAGTGGCCGTTGCCGTTACACGACGATCCAGAACTGGTCGAACAACGTCTACAACCTGGTGACCAAGCGGGCCCGCGCCGAGGCCGGAGCCACCATGGAATGGGTCGACGGCAACATCGGGTCCAAGGTGACCATGAAGTACCCCGCGGTCTGGATGACCGGCGAGCACGCCAAGGGCGAGGTGCTGTCGGTGGCGTTCGCCGGCGAGGGCCAGCACCAGGACACCGGTGCGAAGATGCTGCACCTGGCGCCGAACACGTCGAGCAACATCGTGTCCAAGTCGGTGGCCCGCGGCGGTGGCCGCGCGTCCTACCGCGGCCTGGTCCAGGTCAACAAGGGTGCGCACGGGTCGCGTTCGAGCGTGAAATGCGATGCGCTGCTGGTGGATACGATCAGTCGCAGCGACACCTACCCGTACGTCGACATCCGCGAGGACGACGTCACGATGGGCCACGAGGCCACCGTGTCCAAGGTCAGTGCGGACCAGTTGTTCTACCTGATGAGCCGCGGTCTGACCGAAGACGAGGCGATGGCCATGGTGGTGCGCGGCTTCGTCGAACCGATCGCCAAGGAACTGCCGATGGAGTACGCGCTGGAGCTCAACCGGCTGATCGAGCTGCAAATGGAAGGCGCGGTCGGCTAGTGGTCAGGGCGAGCGAAGCGACGGGAGAAACAGGGGAATTGACCACCGCCGTCGAAGGATCGGCGCTTAACAAGGGCGAGCTGTTCACGTCATTCGACGTCGACGCCTTCGAGGTGCCGCACGGCCGTGACGAGCTCTGGCGGTTCACCCCGCTGCGTCGACTGCGCGGCCTGCACGACGGCTCCGCCCCAGCCACCGGCAGCGCCGGTATCGAGGTCACCGAACGCCCCGGTGTGACGGTCGAGAAGGTGCGCCGCGGCGACGAGCGACTCGGGCAGGGCGGGGTGCCCGCCGACCGGGTTGCCGCTCAGGCGTTTTCGTCGTTCAACACCGCGACGATCGTCACAGTCGACAAGCACACCCAGCCCGCGGACCAGATCGACATCGCCATCACCGGACCGGGGGAGGGCGCGGTGGCCTACGGGCATCTGCAGGTGCGGGTCGGCGAGCTGGCCGAGGCCGTCGTCGTCATCGACCAGCGCGGCAGCGGAATCTACGCCGACAACATCGAATTCGTGGTCGACGACGCGGCCCGCCTGACGGTCGTCTCGATCGCCGACTGGGCCGACGATGCCGTGCACGTCAGCACCCACCACGCCACTCTGGGCAAGGACGCCGTGCTGCGCCACGTCGCGGTCACCCTCGGCGGCGACCTGGTGCGGCTCACGGGACGGGTCCGCTTCAACGGCCCTGGCGGCGACGCCGAGCTGCTCGGCCTGTACTTCGCCGACGACGGCCAGCACTTCGAGTCGCGGCTGCTGATCGACCACGCCCAGCCGAACTGCCGCTCGCACGTGACGTACAAGGGTGCGTTGCAAGGTGATCCGGAGTCGTCGCGGCCCGACGCGCACACCGTGTGGGTGGGCGACGTGCTGATCCGCCCGGAGGCGGTCGGCACCGACACCTTCGAGACCAACCGCAACCTGGTGCTCACCGACGGCGCCCGCGCCGATTCGGTGCCCAACCTGGAGATCGAGACCGGCGAGATCATCGGCGCCGGACACGCCAGCGCCACCGGACGATTCGACGACGAGCAGGTGTTCTACCTGCGTGCCCGCGGCATCCCCGAGGACCAGGCGCGACGGCTGATCGTGCGCGGCTTCTTCGGCGAGCTCATCCAGAAGATCGCCGTCGCCGATGTCCGCGACCGCCTCACCAATGCCATCGAACAAGAACTAGCCCTCACCGAATCGAGATTCACAGCCTCATGACCACACTGGAAATCAAGGACCTGCACGTCAGCATCAACGCGGAGACCGAGGCCGACGAGATTCCCATCCTGCGCGGTGTCGATCTCACCGTGCGCTCGGGCGAGACGCACGCGCTGATGGGCCCCAACGGTTCCGGCAAGTCGACGCTGTCCTACGCGATCGCCGGGCACCCGAAGTACAAGGTCACCTCCGGGTCGATCACGCTCGACGGCGAAGACGTGCTCGAGATGACCGTTGACGAGCGCGCCCGCGCAGGCCTTTTCCTGGCGATGCAGTACCCGATCGAGGTGCCCGGCGTGTCGATGTCGAACTTCCTGCGCACCGCCGCTACCGCCGTCCGGGGCGAGGCCCCCAAGCTGCGGCACTGGATCAAGGAGGTCAAGTCCGCGATGGACAGCCTCGACATCGACCCGGTGTTCGCCGAACGCAGTGTCAACGAAGGGTTTTCGGGCGGGGAGAAGAAGCGGCACGAGATCCTGCAGCTCTCCGTGCTCAAGCCCAAGATCGCGATTCTCGACGAGACCGACTCCGGTCTGGACGTCGATGCGCTGCGGGTGGTCAGTGACGGGGTGAACCGCTACGCCGAGGAGGTGCACGGCGGCATCCTGCTGATCACGCACTACACCCGCATCCTGCGCTACATCCAGCCGCAGTTCGTCCACGTGTTCATCGGCGGCCGCATCGTCGAATCCGGCGGACCGGAGCTGGCCGACGAGCTCGACCAGAACGGCTATGAGCGCTTCACCCAGCAGGCAGCCTCGACGGGAGCCTAGCCATGACGATCTCGGTCACCAGGCCTCTTGATCTCGACGCGGTGCGCGCCGATTTCCCCATCCTGAACCGGGTGATGCGTGGTGGAAACCGGTTGGCGTACCTGGATTCCGGCGCAACGTCGCAGCGCCCGCTGCCGGTACTCGATGCCGAACGTGATTTTCTGACCACCTCCAACGGCGCCGTGCACCGCGGTGCGCATCAGCTGATGGAGGAGTCGACCGACGCCTACGAGCAGGGCCGCGCCGATGTCGCGGCATTCGTCGGCGCCGATGCGGACGAGCTGGTGTTCACCAAGAACGCCACCGAGGCCATCAATCTGGTGTCCTATGTGCTGGGCGACAACCGGTTTGAGCACGCCGTCGGCCCCGGCGACGTCATCGTCACCACCGAGCTGGAACACCACGCCAACCTCATCCCATGGCAGGAGCTGGCCCGTCGCACCGGCGCAACATTGCGCTGGTACGGGGTGACGGAGGACGGCCGTATCGACCTGGACTCGCTCGAGCTCGACGACCGCGTGAAAGTCGTGACGTTCAGCCATCATTCCAATGTCACAGGTGCGATCGCGCCGGTGGCCGAGCTGGTCGCCCGGGCCAAGGCTGTCGGGGCGCTGACACTGCTTGACGCCTGCCAGTCGGTGCCGCATCAGCCCGTCAACTTCCACGCCCTTGGCGTCGACTACGCCGCGTTCTCCGGCCACAAGATGTTGGGTCCCAACGGCATTGGCGTGCTCTACGGCCGCCAGGAGCTGCTCGACTCGATGCCGCCGTTCATCACCGGCGGATCGATGATCGAGACCGTCCACATGGAGGCCACCACCTACGCGCCGGCGCCGCAGCGGTTCGAGGCGGGTACGCCGATGACGTCGCAGGTGGTCGGGCTGGCCGCGGCCGCACGCTATCTCAGCGCGATCGGCATGGACGCCGTCGAAGCCCACGAAGCCGAGCTGGTCGTTGCAGCGCTGGACGGGCTGGCTCAGGTGCCTGGCGTGCGCATCATCGGGCCGTTGTCACTGGATCACCGCGGATCGCCGGTGGCGTTCGTCGTCGACGGCGTCCACGCGCACGATGTCGGCCAGGTGCTCGACGACGACGGCGTGGCCGTGCGGGTCGGGCACCACTGCGCCTGGCCGCTGCACCGCCGGTTCGGCATCGCGGCGACCGCGCGGGCCTCGTTCGCGGTGTACAACACCCTCGACGAGGTCGACCGCCTGGTCGCCGGTGTGCGGCGGGCAGTGGATTTCTTCGGCGGAGCGTGATTGCGGCGTGCGGCTGGAGCAGCTCTACCAGGAAGTGATCCTCGATCACTACAAACACCCGCACCGCCGAGGGCTGCGGGAGCCGTTCGGCGCCGAGGTGCACCACGTGAACCCTGTCTGTGGCGACGAGGTCACCCTGCGGGTCGCGCTCAGCGACGACGGAGAGCGGGTCGCCGACATCTCCTATGACGCGCTGGGCTGCTCGATCAGCCAGGCATCGACGTCGGTGCTCACCGACCAGGTGATCGGGCTGAGCGTGGATCAGGCGCTCGACACCGTCGCCGCGTTCAACGAGATGATCGCGTCGCGGGGCACCGTCGAGGGCGACGAGGACGTGATCGGCGACGGCATCGCATTCGCCGGCGTCGCCAAGTACCCAGCGCGCATCAAGTGCGCGCTGCTGGGCTGGATGGCTTTCAAGGACGCGCTCGCTCAGGCGAGTGCAGACATACAGGAGGTAGACGATGGACGAAACGGCCGCTCAATTGCCGGATGACGAGTTGCTCGTCGACATCGAGGAGGCGATGCGCGACGTCGTCGACCCCGAGCTCGGGATCAATGTCGTCGACCTCGGCCTGGTGTACGGCCTGAACGTGGAGAAGGGCGACACCGGTCCGGTCGCGCTGATCGACATGACACTGACCTCGGCGGCGTGCCCGCTGACCGACGTCATCGAGGACCAGTCACGCACCGCGCTGATCGGCGCCGGTCTGGTGAACGAAATCAAGATCAACTGGGTGTGGAACCCGCCGTGGGGCCCGGACAAGATCACCGAGGACGGCCGCGAGCAGCTGCGCGCGCTTGGGTTTACGGTCTAGGTCGTACTGTTGCGCCGGCCGATGATCAGATCCTTGATCTCGGCGAGCTGCTCATCAACAGAGCGAAATCGGGCGTGTGACTCTTGGCGGAATTCGCCCAGCTGTGTTTCTATGCCGGTCAGTCGTGTCTCGACCGAGGTCAGCCGTGTGTCGACCGAGGTCAGCCGCAGTGCGTGATCCCGCTGGTTGGCACCCAACGCGTTGACGGCCGCAAGCACGGCGCGGTAGTCGACCTGTGACGCTTCCAGCGCCGCGACCCGTGCCTCGAGATCCTCCGGGAAGACCACGTCCACCACCCTATGGCGAAGTCTCGCGTTCCGGCCGGAGCGATTTCAGACGCTTGTGGATAATTCGCAATGCGAGCTGGCTTGGCTTTGCCCGCCGGTGAGCGACAACCCGGCAGAATCAGATTGTGGTCACGGTTCCAGCCCGGTTGTGGCGCGGCGGCTGGGTTCGCAGGGCGTTGACGATCGGCATTTGCGCCGCATTTTCTTCGGCGTCTTGGCCGCTCATCGATTCCGGGATATTGCTCGCCGCCGTCATCGTGTTCGTGATCCTGGGCGCTTTCCATGGCATCTGGATGGGCCGCCGGATGGCCCGATACTGGCCAGGTGCCAACCAACTGAACGGCGCAGAGCGGGTGAGCGTGGTCCGTGCTGCCCGACGCGGCGAGCGCATCACTGACGCGCGACTTGCGCAGGCGGTCATCGATTACAGCGAAGGTCTGCGCGCAGCGGCCGAAATAACTCGACCCTATCGATGGTTGGTGTGCCTCGTTCTCGGCGCGGCCGCGGCGATGGCGTTGCGGGACACCGTCTTCGGCTCCACCCGCGACGCCGTGGCTTCATGCCTGTACGTTGCGCTGCTTGCCGTCGAATTGTTCTGGTGGCCCAAAAGGCAGGACCAGCTGCTGTCCAACGCCGAACGCGCCGCGGACCTGGCCGAGCGGGTGTTGGTGCAGCATGGGGCGGGTCTCGACGACTATTAAATCCGTCGCCTGCGTCCAGTTCTCTGACTAAAGTCAGAGATATGACTGCGGAGATGGTGGCGCAGGTCCGGCGGTTCAACCGCACGGTCACTAAGCGGATCGGCGTGCTCAACGAAAACTTCCTTGCCAGCGAGCGATCCCTCGGCCAGAACCGGCTGCTGTGGGAAATCGGGATCGGCGGCTGCGACATTCGCTCGCTGCGGGCCCGGCTCGACCTCGACTCGGGTTATCTGAGCCGACTGCTGCGCGCGCTGGAAGCCAACGGGCTCATCGTCGTCGAAGCGAGCGCGACCGATGGCAGAGTCCGCACGGCGCGTCTCACCGACGCCGGGCGTCGGGAACTGGCGACGCTGGACCGTCGCTCCGACGATGCGGCCGCGGCCATTCTGGCGCCGCTGAATCCGGGCCAACGAGATCGGCTCATCAGCGCAATGGCCGAGGTGGAACGACTGATGATCGCCTCTACGGTGGAAGTCCGGGAGTGCGACCCGCGCCACCCGGACGCCCGGTTCTGCCTGGAGACGTACTACACCGAACTTGCTGTCCGCTTTCTCGAGGGATACGACCCGGCGGTCAGCCCCGTCGCCGACGCCGAGATGACGCCGCCCGCCGGTCTGCTCCTGGTCGCGGACTTGCATGAAGAACCCGTGGGGTGCGGTGCGCTGATCTTCTATCCGGGTGCGGTCGGCCTGGTGAAGCGGATGTGGGTTGCGCCGGCAGTTCGTGGGCTTGGCGTCGGCCGGCGCATCCTCCATGAGCTCGAGGACCGGGCGCGCGGCCACGGCGTTCGGCTCATGCGGCTGGAAACCAAGGACGAACTGAGCGAGGCGCTCCGGATGTACCGAACCTCGGGCTATCGCGAGGTCGCGCCGTTCAACGACGAGCCGTACGCCGACCACTGGTTCGAGAAACCGCTGACCGCACCAGCCTGATGCGATAAGCCACCGCCAGTGCAGCGGGGAAAATTGCTGTCCTCCAGATCCGCTCGCTCGGCTCGAGGTGGGTCTGCCCTGTCGGACTGCTGCGGTACGTTGTCCCGTTCCCAGAGCGAACGGAGACCAACGATGAGCGACAACCCGCGCCACCCGGAGCTGTCCATCCGCGCGCTGCCCGATGAGCCGATCGAAGCGCACCACGTTCTACGGCCAGCTGCATGGCCTGAGCACTTTGAGTTCGGGGAGCAACAATGAGGTCACTCGCACCGCTGATCATGTTCGTGCTGCTAGTCGGGTTCATCATCAAGTTCATCTGGTGGATCCTCGGCGCGGCCGCCCTCATCGGCTCGTTCTACGTGGTGCGGGCGATCGTGCGCACCGACCGTGCCGCGCGAGAAGCGTATGCGAAGTACCAGGCCCAAATCGCCGCGCGTGCCGACCAACAACACCGCTGGGTGCTCGAAGGCGACGACCGCGGCATCTACGGCCCGTATCCGGTGTCCGACATCATTAAGGAGCTACGCCGTGGGATCGAGCTCTGAAGCAACCTGCCTTGACTATGGCGAATTGGGCGAGCTTCACCTGCGACGCGCCGCCGCATTGTCCGGCATGCCGTTCGACGAACATCGCGGAAGGGCCGACCACGATCTGCTATGACTGATGCCTCGATGGTGGTAAGGAAACCACTGTGGCTGATGATCGACTGAAGAACCACGTGCTGCGGCGCGCCGACGAGGACACCACGCTCAGTGAGCAGGCCCGGTTGGTCGTGCTGGCAGCGCTCGGTGATGACGATGACCTGGCCGAGGTGCTCGGCGACGAAGCCACCTCGCCGGAGCTGGTCGAGGCGCTGACCACCGTCGACGACAGCGCGGCAGAACCCGTCGGCGCATTCCTAAAGTCGATCACCGTGCAGGGCTTCCGCGGAATCGGGCCGAAAGTCACGGTCCCGATGCCGCCGGGTCCCGGGCTGATCGTCATCGCCGGCCGCAACGGCTCCGGCAAGTCCACACTGGCCGAGGCTCTCGAACTGGCGCTGACCGGAACCAATTCCCGGTGGAAAGGCAAGGGCCCGGTCTGGTCCAAGAACTGGCGCAACCTGCACGCCGGCGAACCCGCCGAGATTCGGATCGGCATCACCGAAGAGGGTTCGGGCACAACGACGATCGGCGTCGACTGGCCACCGGGCGCCGATGCCGACGTCGACGACATGAAGGCCTGGGTCCAGCGCGACGGCCAAAAACGCGAGGACACCGGTGTCCTCGGCTGGGATGCGGCCCTGGAGATGTACCGGCCGCTGCTCAGTTACGACGAACTCGGCCACATCCTCGAGGGCCGGCCCAGTGACTTCTACGACCAGCTCTACAAGCTGCTCGGCCTGGAACAGCTGACCGAGGCCATCGCCCGGCTGGACGACGAAGTCAAGCGGCTCAAGCAGCCCGCCACCGAGCTGCGCAAGGCGCGCGACGCGCTCAAACCCATCCTGGAGCAGCACGACGATCCCCGCGCCGCCACGGCTTTAGCGCAGGTCAAAAGACGAAGCCCAACCTCGACGCGGTCCGGCCATTGATCACCCAGGTGGCCGCGTCCACCGTCCCGTCGGCGTGGCCGCAGGCCGCCCGGCTGATCACACCGACCAGCGACGAGGTCGAGGACAAGTGCACCGCGCTGCGGCAGGCCGCACAATCCGAGCACGAGGAAATGCAGCGCTCCGACGCGCTGGCCGCTGACCGCGCCAAGCTGCTGGAACATGGCCTGACCTTCCACGAGCAACACGGCGCGCAGCCATGCCCGGTCTGCGGCCAAGGCACGCTTGACGACAACTGGGCCGTCGCGGCCCGTGCGGCCCTGGAACAGGAACAGACTGCGGCCGAGGATTTGACCGCCGCCCGGGCCGCCACACACCAAGCCCGATCAGCGCTCGTCGCCGTCGTGCGCGCGGTCGCGCCACCACCACTTGCCGACACCGGACTGACCAAGGTGGCAGCCGCCCGGGAGGCCTACGAGACGTTCTCAAAGCTGCCGACGAGTAACGATCACACGTTGGCCGACCATGTCAAAGAGACGCTCGCGCCGTTGCGGGCCGCCTATGACACCCTCCGGCAGGAGGCCACCGACCTGATCGCCGCGCGGGAGGATGCGTGGAGCCCGGTCGCCGTGCAACTCGCGGACTTGGTGCACAAAGCCGAGGTCGCCGCAGAGGCCGAACCGAAGCTGACGGTCGCCACCGAAGCCCAGAAGTGGTTGCAGGCCAACGCCGGCCAACTGCGCAACCAACGGATCGCACCGCTGGCCGAGAAAGCCAAGGACATCTGGGCGGCGCTGCGACAAGAAAGCAACGTCGACCTCGGGGCGATCCGCCTGGAAGGCCAGAAGACCAGCCGCCGCGTCGTCTTGGAGGCGGCCGTCGACGGGTCCGACACCGAAGCGTTCGGCGTGATGAGCCAGGGCGAACTGCAGGCCCTGGCCCTGGCCATCTTCATCCCGCGCGCGACGTCGGAGCAGAGTCCCTTCCGGTTCCTGGTGCTCGACGATCCAATCCAGGCGATGGATCCGTCAAAGATCGATGGGTTCCTGCAGGTGCTGACGTCGTTGGCCGCGAACCGGCAGGTAGTCGTGTTCACCCACGATGACCGGCTGCCGGCGGCGATCCGGCGGTCGCGAGCGCTCGCCCGCATCATCGAGGTGACGCGCGGCGCCAACTCTGCGGTCACGGTGACGGAATCGAGTCGGCCGGCGAAACGAATCCTCGACGACGCGTTCGCCATCGCCGCCGACGAGGCCGTTCCGGACGCCGTCAAGAACGCGGCGATTCCGGTGCTGTGCCGCGAAGCGTTGGAGGCGGCGTCCTGGGACCTGTACTCGTCAAAAGCCCTGACCAAGGGACACTCTCGAGCCGACATCGAGGACGCGTGGGAGGCGGCGGCCACGACGCCGAAGCGGCTCGCGCTTGCACTCGACCCCGACGACAGCACCGCCGTCGACAAATGGCTGGCCGCCGGATCGGCCCGGCGCGTCACGATGGCGGTGATCCGCAAGGGAGCTCACGGCGGTGACGTCGAGGACTTCAAGTTCGTGGTGAATCAGGCCAGGCTCGCCACCGGTGATCTCGCCGGTGCAACGCCGTGACCGACCGCGCCGCGCTGCTCGACTACGCAGACGAGCTTCTCGACGGAACGATCCCGCTCGGCTCGCGCGGGCCTCGGACCGCCGCGCTTCTGGCACGCTGCGCCTTGGAAGACTGGCTGGACGAACGGAGTTCGACCTGGTCGACACCGCGCGGACTGCGGCCGACGACGAATTCCAAACTGGTCGCCTTCAGCGCACTGCAGAACGCCGAACTTGGCGAACGAGTCAAACAGGCTTGGCACGGATTGAGCCGGGCGTGTCACCACCACGCATACGAATTGCAGCCGTCGCCCGCGGAGATCCGGCGTCTCGTGGCCCGGGTCCGCGAGTTAGACGTGTAACGCTTCGGCTCCGTGGGGACACTTTCCTGAAGAGTCCCGAGAGGAGCCAGGATGGCCGATGGGTTCGACGACGTGTTCGTCGCCACCCGCCGACAGTTGCGCGGCGTCGCCGAAAGCCTGATCGCCGGTCCGCAGTATCGGGCCTCGGGGACTATCCGGCTGGCGGTCCGCCCGGACGGCTTCACCGGTGTGACGGTGCCCATCGGGGTGCACGGCACCGAGTTGGTGTGGCCGCAGGGCAGCGCCCCACTGACCGGGCCGGTCAGCGCCATCGCCGAGGCCGCGGGCGTGCAGGCCGGCCCGCCCGTGGGCGTCTACGACATCGTCGACCCGCTGGCCGCCGACGCCGTTCTGGATATCGACCCGGCGGCAGCCGAATTCGTCTACCGCAGCCACTACGCCGGTGGGCATGCACTGAAAACCACGCTGCCCGAACAGCATCCGGTGCTCTGGCCCGAACATTTCGACGTCTCGGCCACCGAAAATGAAGTGACCTACGGAATCTCGGCCGGCGACTCGTATCATCCGACGCCCTACGCGTACGTGGGTCCGTGGACTGCGCGCACCGGACCGTTTTGGAACACCCCATTCGGCGCCGTGCAGCCACTCGATCCGGCCCACGATGTCGACGAGCTCAAGGACAGCATTGTCGATTTCTTCGACCGCGGCCGACGGGAACTGTGATCGGCGATGATTCCGACCGTGGACGAAACCGCTCTGATCGCCGCGCTGCGCGATGGCGATGAAGCCGTCTTCACCAAGC
>JBEVHG010000185.1:0-10089 GCA_040511335.1 Mycobacterium sp.
TCGTCGAGCAGCCGGTCCCGCACCAGGCCCAGCTCGCGGGCCCGGTCGTTGGTGTAGACGACGTCACGGTAGGTGTCGACCACGACAATGCCCACCGGTGACAGCGAGACGACGTGCTGAAGCATTTCCGAAACGGTGATACCGGCCTCTTCGGCGGCCCGGCGCCGCCTGCGCTCGACGATCCGCGGTACCAGCCCCACACCGATGCCGACGCCGATCGCCACGGCGAGCAACGCCACGACCGCCGCCAGCAACAGCGCCGATACCACGCTCACGCGAAAATCGTACGCATCTGGTGAACGTCATCCCAGCAGCGTGCGGCCAAAACGGGACAAGTCGCAGGACCAAGCGCAGGTGTTTTGATGGCGTTCACCCAGTGTTTGCCGTGGCGGCCTATCCGGCGGGCGATTTCGCGCCCTGCGCAGCTACCGCCGCCGCGCCCGCCGCCGCCGCTTCCGGGTCGAGATAGGTGCCGCCCACGATTTTCGGCTTGAGATCGGCGTCGAGGTCGTAGCGCAACGGGATTCCGGTCGGGATGTTGAGTCCGACGACATCCTCGTCCGACATCTGGTCGAGGTATTTCACGAGTGCCCGCAGCGAGTTGCCGTGGGCGGCGATCAGCACCGTCTTACCGACCCGCAGATCGGGCACGATCACGTCGGTGTAGTACGGCAGGAATCGTGCCACCACGTCGGCCAGACACTCCGTCAGCGGGCCGCCGTCGATGGCGGCATACCGGGGATCGGCGTCCTGGCTGTACTTGGAGCCCTTCTCGATCGGCGGCGGCGGCGTGTCGTAGGAGCGCCGCCACGCCATGAACTGCTCCTCGCCGTACTTTTCCTTCGTCTCGACCTTGTCCAACCCCTGCAGCGCGCCGTAGTGGCGTTCGTTGAGCCGCCAGCTGCGGTGCACCGGAATCCAGTGCCGATCGGCCTCGTCGAGCGTCAGATTGGCGGTGTTGATGGCCCGTCGCAGCACCGACGTGTACAGCACGTCGGGCAGTAGCCCATGCTCGACCAGTAGCTCGCCGCTGCGGATGGCTTCGGCCCTGCCCTTGTCGGTGAGGTCGACGTCCACCCATCCGGTGAACAGGTTCAGCGCGTTCCAATCGCTCTCGCCGTGGCGGAGCAGCACCAGCGTGGCGTCTCCCATGGCTGAATCCTCTCACGATCGGCTCGAGAACACGTCGCCGAGGAGTCAGTCTTCGTCGTCGATCAGGTGCTCGAACGCGCGCAGGTTCTTCAGCGATTCGCCACGCGATACCCGCCAGGCCCACTCCTTCTGGATGGACGAGCGAAAACCCAACTCCAGCAACGTGTTGAAGTCGGAGTCGACGGCTTCTAGCACCTGGCCGAGCACCCGGTCGATCTCGTCGGCCGTGACCGAGCTCAACGACATCCGGCCCACCAGGTAGATGTCGCCGACGTTGTCGAGGGTGTAGGCCACCCCGTAAAGCCGGCGATTGCGTTTGAGCAGGAACCGGTACACGCCCTCGTGGTTTTCGTCAGGCTTGCGGCAGACGAATGCCTCGATGCGCACCGAGTGTTCGCCGATGGTCAGGATCGTGTTGGTCTTGAGCCTGCGCTCGCCGGGCAGCTCGACGACCAGCCCGGGTAAGCCACCGCGCGCGCCCTTGTGGTGCGTGTAGGTCAACTCGTGGGCGTCCAGCGTGTCCTCGATGAGCTGCTGCACGCTGCCCTCGGCTCTTCGGGCAAGCGCCTCATCGCTGCTCACGCGCGGATACCCCGCCGCATCGAGAACCTGCGCCCGTTGCGGCGCGACACCGGCTCCCTGCGATGGCGCAGGGCGTAGTCCGTCATAGCGCGCGAGTAGCTGGCCAGCAGTGTGTCGACGGTGTGCGCCCAGGAGAACGTGGCGGCGTGGTCGACGGCGGCCCTGCTCATCGTCTGCGGCCCCCGCGCCAGCAGTGCGCCGATCGCCGCCGCCCAGTCGTCGACATCGTGGCCGTCCACCAGCGTCCCGCTGACGCCGTCGCGCACCGCGACCGGCAGCCCGCCGACCGCCGCGGCCACCACGGGGGTGCCGCAGGCCTGCGCCTCGATTGCGACCAGGCCGAAGGATTCGGAGTAGCTCGGCACCGCGACCAGGTCGGCGGCCCGGTACACGTTGACCAGTTGCTCGCGTGACTGCGGCGGCAGGAAGGTCACGTGAGCGGCGATACCCAGCTCGTCGGCGAGTCGGACCAGCGAATCGGGGGCCTGCAGACCGGTGCCGGACGGACCGCCCACCACCAGCACCCGCAGCGAGCTGAACCGTCCCCCGCGAGCGGGTGGGCCCCCAGCTTGCGAGGGGAGTGCCCCCACGGTGAGCTTCGCGGCGGCGCGCAGCAGCACATCGGGCGCCTTGAGCGGCTGGATGCGACCGACGAAGGCCAGCACCTGCTCGTCGGCGGCCAGTCCGATGCCGGCCCGGGCGGCGCGCTTGTCACCGGGCGTGAACACCGCCAGGTCGACACCGGGATGGACCACGTCGATCCGCGTCGGGTCGGCGTGGTGCAGCGAAACCAGTTGCTGCGCTTCGTGTTCGGTGTTCACGATCAGCCGGTCGGCCTCGTCGACCACCTGCTGCTCACCCACGGCGCGCAGCGGCGGTTCGGGTGAGTCGCCGTCGGCCAGCGCGGCGTTCTTGACCGCCGCCAGGGTGTGCGCGGTGTGCACCAGCGGCACCGCCCACCGGTCCCGCGCCAGCCAGCCCACCTGCCCGGACAGCCAGTAATGCGAGTGCACGATGCCGTAGTAGCCGGGCTCGTAGGTGGCTTCGGCGCGTAGCACTCCGGCCGTGAAGGCGCACAGCTGCGTGGGCAGGTCGTTTTTGTCCAGTCCTTCGAACGGCCCGGCCACCACGTTGCGCACCAGCACGCCGGGGGCCACCCGCACGATGGGCTGATCGGCCGACGAGGTGGCCCTGGTGAAGATCTCCACCTCGACGCCGCGGCGGGCCATCTGCAACGCGCTCTGCAGCACGTAGACGTTCATGCCCCCGGCATCGCCGGTACCGGGCTGGGCCAGCGGCGAGGTGTGCACCGACAACACGGCAACGCGCCGAGGCAGAACGCCGCTCACATCGGTGACAAACCGCACCAAGCCATCTTTGCACCGCGGTGCAAATGACCTTTTCAGGCGGTCGCTTCGGGGCGGCGGACCGCCCGCCGCATCGCACCTATCGGGTCGACGTACAGCCCGCCCAGCGACACCACCCCGGCGCCTGCTTCCTGCACGCGGTTGCCGAACGTGGTCAGGCGGATATCGCGCGGCGGAAGCACGGAACGCTCGGCGAAGGCGGCCTCCACCAGCTTCATCCCCTCGGGGTACTCGGTGAACGCCTGCCCGCCGAGGACCAGGTCGTCGGGGTTGAGCATGTCGCGCAGCAGCGCCACGGCCTCGCCGAGCACCCGCGCCCGCTCGGCCAGCAAGCCACGGGCGGGCTCGTTGCCCCGCCGGGCCGCGCGCACCAGCGCCGTCATCGTCGCGGCCGGGCCCTCGGCCGGGATCAGGCGCGCCTTGCGCGCAGCGGCCAGCACCGCCTCGTCGCTGACCGTCGACTCCAGCTGGCCGCTGGAGCCCAGCAGCTCCGAGTGGGCGGGCAGCGCGGCGATGGTGCCCGGGCCGCTGGCCGGGGAGTGCACCCGCCCGCCGATCGACAGCGCGTAGCCGACGGTTTCGCGCGCATAGACGTAGAGGCTGGTCGACGACGGCGCGGGGGTTCGGCGCACACCCAGCAGCAGCTCGGCCCCGGCCATCGCGTCGACGTGCGACGCGACCGATACCGGCAGGCTCAGCGTCTCGGCCAGCACCGGACCGACGGGCGCGTCCGACCAGCCCAGCCGCGGATGGTCGAGGTATCCGGTGGTGCCGTCGACGACGCCGCCGGCGGCTACCCCGACCCACAGAGGCCGGCGGCGGTGCCAGCGGCTCAGGTAGCGGCGGGCGCTGCCGGCCAACGCCGCCATTGCGGCGTCCTGGGCACCGCGCGGCGTCGGCGTCTCGACCACATCGAGCGTGCGCCCGAACAGGTCGGTGGCCACGATGCTGGTGGTGCGCGCGCCGATGTGGATGCCCAGCGTGAGGAACGGTTCGTGGTTGACCTCGACCGGCACCCGGGGCCGCCCGATGGCACCGGACACGGCGAGGTCTGCGCGCTCCCGCAGTATTCCGGCCTCCAGCAAGGCGGTGACCTGCCGGTTCACCGTGGCGATGCTGAGCTGGGTTACCTGCGCGATGACGTCACGGGCGATCGGCCCGCGCACGCGCGCGGCGCCGAACACCGACGCGGCCGCCGCGTCGGCGACGCGCAGCGAGGGCGCGACGATGTGCTGGCGGGAAAGCAACGCGCGCTTGGCGTGCGCTGCGGGCGTCTGACGAAGTGGGGTGGCGGTGGTGCGCACGAGAATGTCCTTTGCGAAGTCGGCGGGTGGGTCCTGGCCACCTGGCGACTCAACGGGACAGCGAGATTATCCGGGGTCGGTCAGGCGCGGCAGATCGCGCAGCGACAACAACAGCTCCGGTACACACGATGAACTTAGCACGGCAACTAAAGTTGGTCAGATGACGACACCTCAGGCCGACAAACGGGTCGCGGTGGTCACCGGTGCCAGCGCCGGTATCGGTGAGGCGACCGCGAGAACACTTGCAGCGCAAGGATTTCATGTGGTCTGCGTGGCCCGACGCGCGGACCGGATCAAGGCGCTGGCCGACGATATCGACGGCACCGCGATTGTGGCGGACGTCACCGACGACGACGCGGTGGCGGCGCTGGCCGACGGTCTGGGCCGCGTCCACGTCCTGGTGAACAACGCCGGCGGGGCCAGGGGGCTCGAGCCGGTGGCCGATGCCGACCTCGACCACTGGCGCTGGATGTGGGAGGCCAACGTGCTCGGCACCCTGCGGGTGACCCGCGCGCTGCTGCCCAAGCTGATCGAGTCGGGCGATGGTTTGATCGTCACGGTCACCTCGATCGCCGCAATCGAGACTTACGACAACGGCTCCGGTTACACCTCCGCCAAGCACGCCCAGGGCGCGCTGCACCGCACCCTGCGCGGAGAGCTGCTGGGAAAGCCGGTGCGGCTCACCGAGATTGCGCCGGGAATGGTGAAGACCGACTTCTCGCTGCGCCGGTTCGAGGGTGATCAGGAGCGCGCCGACAAGGTGTACGAAGGCGTCACCCCGCTGGTGGCCGAGGACGTCGCCGAGGTGATCGGATTCGTGGCGTCGCGGTCTTCACACGTCAACCTGGACCTCGTCGTCATCCGGCCGCGCGACCAGGCCAGCGCCTCTCGGTTTAACCGCCCGGCCGCCCATTGACCGGCTGCGGCGCGCCTGACGGCGTGGCCGGCGCGGTGCTGGGGATCTCGCTCGGTCCGGGTTGTGCCGACAACGCTGACATTGATACCCACTCGTCCCAGGGAATGGCCCAGTCCCAGATGTCGCCGTCCGCGTAGGACAGCTGGATCCGCGTCCCGGTGACCTCGACCGGGTCGCCATAGATCGCGCTGTTGAAGTACTGCTGGGCGTCCTCGATCGACAGGTTGATGCAGCCGTTGGTGACGTTGGTGTTGCCCTGGGCGCCCGAACTGGCCGGATTGGCGTGGATGAACTCGCCGTTGTTGGAGATCCGCACCGCGAACCGCTCGCGGATGTTCGCGTAGCCGGCGGCGGGGTTGGTCATGTAGAAGTCTTCGTACTTCTCGCTGACCACGTGGATGCCGCTGCGGGTGACGTTGCGGTCCAGGTCGCCCTCGCCGTAGCTGCACGGAAAGTCCATGATGACGGCGCCCTCGGCGTTGAGCACCTGAATGCGGTGCGACGACGCCTCTGCTTTGACCACCTGGCGGCGGCCGATCTCGAAGTCCAGCGTTGAGTCCCGAGCGCCGTAGGCGCCGTCGCCGAAAGACACGCCGTAGAGCTTGGCGTCGACGCGAATCTTGGCGCCGGCTGGGTAGTACTCGCGGGTGCGCCAGTGCGCCCGCGAGCCGCCGACCTCGTCGGGCAGCCAGGCCCAGCTGCCCTCGACCGGCGGATCTGTGGTGACCTTCAACGCCCGCTCCACGGCGGCCTTGTCGCTGATCGACGCGTCGAACTGCAGGATGATCGGCGCCACGACGCCGACGACCTGTCCGTCGGCGAGCTGAAACTGGCCGTTGACCTCAACGGCCGGGGTGATCGTGGTGAAGTTGCCGGAGACGGGGACGGCCTTGCCGTCACGGCCCACCACCGAACCGCCCCAGGTGTAGCGCACGCCGTAACCGAGCGGTTCGGTTGTGTTGAACGCGGTGCGGTCGCGGCTGATCGTGCCCGCCACCAGCTTGCCGTCCGGGTTCGTCAGGGTGACCCGCTGAAACCAGCCGTCGCGAACCTGGACCCCGACGGGCGCGGTCGGCAGCACATCGGCGGCGGCGTTGGCCGGCTCGAAAGTCAGGGCGGGCGTCGCCGGCGCAGCCTCATCGGACTGGTCGTCGGGCCCGCCGAAACAAGACGCCAGCGCGCCCGGGGCCAGCACTGAAAAAGCGAGTGCGGTGAGCACCCGCCGCCGGTTCATGTTGGACGGCAGGATGTCGAAATCACCGCCGGGACTCACGTCAACCAAACATACCTAGAGGAAGCAGCCAATCAGGGCAGGCTCGGGTGTGAGTTCGATCGCGTATGCCGCACGGACCCCGTCGCGCACGGTCCTGGCCAGCGCGATCACGTCGGCCGTGGTGGCGCCGCCGCGGTTGGTCAGCGCAAGCGCGTGCTTGGTGGACAGCCGCACCGGCGCCCCGTCGCCCGGGAAACCCTTGCCGAAGCCGGCCCGCTCCACCAGCCAGCCCGCGGCCAGCTTCACGCCGTCGGGTCCGGGGTAGTTCGGGACGGGTCCGTCGACCCTGGCTTTCAGCTCTTTGAACAGCCCGGACGTCACAACCGGATTGGTGAAGAACGACCCGACGCTCAAGGTGTCGTGGTCGGCGTCGTCGAGCACCATCCCCTTGCGGGTCCGCAGTGCCAGCACCGCCTCCCGCACCCGGGCCGGGTCGGCACGTGATCCCGGCTCGGCGCCCAGCGCGGCGGTCAGCTCGCCGTAGCGCAGCGGCGCGCTGCGGCCGTCGGCGTCCAATGCGAACTCCACCTCGAGCACGATCGCGGCATCCGAGTGTTTGAGGGTGCTGGTCCGGTACCCGAAGCCGAGCTCACGACCGGCAACCCAGCGGTCCTCGCCGGTGCGGCGGTCCAGCAGCCGCACCCGGCTGATCGTGTCGGCGACCTCGGCCCCGTAGGCGCCGACGTTCTGCACCGGTGTCGCACCGGCAGAGCCGGGTATGCCCGACAGGCATTCCAGCCCACCCAGGCCGTACGCCAGCGCGGTCACCACCACGTCGTCCCACACCGCGCCGGCTTCGGCGCGCAAAATGTTGCCGTCGACGGTGATCTCGGTGTTGGCCAGCAGGACGACGGTCAGGTCGCCCAGATCATCGGCCAGCACGACGTTGGATCCACCGGCGAGCACCAGCACCGACCCACGCGCGTCGGTATCCAGCGCGCGCAACACGGCCACCACCTTTTCGGTGGTGTCGCACGTGATCAGCCGGCGCGCGATCGGGCCGATACGCAGTGTGGTCAGCGGGGCCAGCGGCACCGCCTCGGCGACCGCCGCACCCGCGATAAGCGAATTGACCACGGGCGGTAACGGTAGCCTGGCCTGCTATGCCGCGTTCATTCGACATGGCCGCCGAATACGAAGTAAGCGTCGAACAGGTCCACCGGGCATTCAGCGACGAACACTACTGGCTGGCTCGACTGACGGATTCCGGCGCTGACGATGCGACGCTGGATTCGATGGTCATCGGCGATGACGGGAGCATAGACATCGTCACGACCCAGGTGCTGCGTGCCGACCGGCTGCCCGGCATCGTCTCGCAATTCCATCGCGGCGCCCTGAGCATCCAACGCGAAGAGAAATGGAGCCCGGTCCGCGACGGCAGGGCCGATGCCACCGTCAACGGCACCATCCCCGGCGCACCGGTGACGCTGTCGGGCACCGCGGTGCTGGCCCCGGCAAGAACCGGGACCGGCTCGCGGCTGGACTTCAAGGCCACCGTCGAGGTTCGCGTCCCGCTCGTCGGCGGCAAGATCGAGACTTTCGTCGGCAGCCTGCTGGTGGATCTGCTGATCGCAGAACAGCGTTTCACCACGGTGTGGATCACGGAAAACGCCTGACGACGCCGGTACCTTGAATCCATGAGTCGTCGCATGGACTACACCATCGCCTTCGACGCACCGACCGAGAAGATCTACCAGGACTTCACCAGCCGCGAGTACTGGCAAACCCTGATGGACTCCTATCGTTTCCTTACCCCGCAATCGGAGATCACCCGGTTTCGCTCCGATGAGCGCGGCACCGACATCACGATCAAACAGAACCTGCCGCGGATGTATCTGCCGCCGGTCGCGCGCGCGGTGATGCCCGTCGACATGATCATCACCCGCGAGCAGCATTTCGACCCCTACGACCACGCCACCAACGGCGCGAAGGGCACGTACGGCGCCTCCGTGCCGCACGGCCCCGGTCGCTTCGGCGGCCAATACTTCCTCACCGAGACCGACACCGGCAGCCGGCTTCGGTTGGCCAGCGTGTGCAAGGTGTGGGTGCCGTTCATCGGCGGCGCGCTCGAGGACCTGATCCTGCACCACATGAAGCAGCTCTTCGACGCCGAGGAGGCGTTCACCGCTGACTGGATCTCCAAGCACCACTAAACCGGTCGGCTTCACGACCCGGGGCACCACCGGTCACAACCGGTTGCGCCGCAGCGATCGCTGGCTGGTGCACTCGCGGCGGGTCCGGGCCGCGCTGCAGGCCGCCGCCGATCCGCTGGTGATCGACCTCGGCTACGGCGCGCTGCCGGTGACCACGCTGGAGCTGGCGGAACGACTGCGCTCGGTGCGCGCCGACGTCCGCGTCCTGGGCCTGGAGATCCATCCCGATCGCTTGGTGCCGGCCCGCGACGGCGTCGAATTCGGGCTCGGCGGCTTCGAACTGGCCGGTCTGGCGCCGGTGCTGGTGCGAGCGTTCAACGTCTTGCGCCAGTACCCCGTCGACGCGGTGTCCGACGCGTGGGCGGTGATGCGGGCGCGGCTGGCGCCGGGCGGTTTGATCGTCGACGGCACCTGCGACGAGCTGGGCCGACGCTGCGCATGGGTGCTGCTCGACGCCAACGGCCCGGTCAGCCTCACGTTGGCCTGCGACCCGTTCGCCATCGACCGCCCGTCGGATCTGGCCGAGCGGCTGCCCAAGGTGCTGATCCATCACAACGTCGCGGGCCACCCGATCCACGCCCTGTTGGCCGCGGCCGATCGCGCGTGGGCCAGCGTCGCGGGTCATGGCGTGTTCGGGCCACGGGTGCGCTGGCGGACGATGCTGGACCTGCTGCGCGACGAGGGTTTCGCGGTGGAGCCGCCGCGTCGGCGGATGCGGGACGGCATTCTTTCGGTGCCGTGGATGACGGTCGCGCCCCGCTAGGCTGGCCGACATGCGGATTGCCCTGGCGCAGATCCTCAGCGGCACCGAACCCGCCGCCAACCTGGCCCTGGTGGAGGACTACACGCGCCAGGCGGTCGACGCCGGCGCGCAGCTGGTGCTGTTCCCGGAGGCGACGATGTGCCGATTCGGGGTGCCGTTGGCGCCGATCGCCGAGCCGCTGGACGGGTCGTGGGCATCCGGGGTGCGCTCGATCGCCGAGAGGGCGGGCATCATCGTCGTCGCGGGCATGTTCACCCCGACTGCCGACGGGCGGGTCACCAACACGCTGATCGCGGCGGGCCCGGGGGTCGACACCCACTACCACAAGATCCACCTCTACGACGCGTTCGGCTTCGTCGAATCACGCACTGTCGCACCGGGACACGAGCCGGTGGTCATCACCGTCGGCGGTGTCGAGGTCGGGCTGAGCACCTGCTACGACATCCGGTTCCCCGAGCTCTACGTCGAGCTGGCGCGACGCGGGGCGCAGGTGATCACGGTGCATGCCTCGTGGGGCGCGGGAGAAGGCAAGCTCGACCAGTGGACACTGCTCGCCCGCGCCCGGGCACTGGACACCGC
>JBEVHG010000186.1:0-8811 GCA_040511335.1 Mycobacterium sp.
CGGAGTCGATGGGGAACATCGGCAGCACCTCCTCGACCAGCCGATCCGCGATGGTGGCCGCCTCCGGCTCGAACGCCTCGCGGTACCCCATCTGGTACAGCGTCAGCGCGGCGAAGGAGCGTCGCTCGACATCACGTCGATCGGGCCACGAGGAACCGTCCATCCGCGGCATCCGAAGGGGCAGCCTTGGCGGCTTGCGCCGGAACAGCGGCATGCGGGACTCCTCGTCCGTCCCGAATTCGCGGATTTCACCCGCTATTCGTTCGCGCCGCCGGCAGCTCACGACGCTCGCCGACGAACCTACCCGCATCTCGACCTCGAGCCCGCGTGGGACGGCGGCTTCGTCGCCCGACCAGGTCAACGAGGACGAGCAGGTGCGGGTGTCCCGGATCACAGCCGTGGTGCTCGGCATCGTCGGCATTGCGCTCGGCATCCTGGCCAACGGGCAGAACGTCGGTTGCTGGTCGCGTTGGCGTTCGCGGTCGCGGCGGCCGCCAACCTGCCGACGATTCTGTATTCGCTGTACTGGCAACGGTTCAACACCCGCGGCGCTGTGGAGCATGTACGGCGGCCTGATCTCGACCATCGTGCTTGGTTCCCGCTGGCCAACCCCAGCATCGTGTCGATCCCCGCTGGCGTTCATCCTGGGCATCGTCGGCACGCTGACATCGCCCGAACGCGGGGACCCCGAGCGTGGCGCGGAGATGGAGGTCCGCTCGCTCACCGGCATCGGGGCCGAGAAGGCGGTGGTCGCCCACTGACAGGCTGCGAACAGCCCGCGCCGATACCCTGAGGCGTGCGCAGCAGGCTCGCCTTCCCACTTCTGGCCTATGCATTCGCGGCGATCATGGTCGGCACCACGCTTCCGACGCCGATGTACGCGCTGTACGGCGAGCGCATGCACTTCGCGGTGCTGACGACCACGGTGATCTTCGCGACGTACGCCGGCGGGGTGCTGTTCGCCCTGCTGGCATTTGGCCGCTGGTCCGATGCGATCGGCCGGCGGCCGATGCTGCTGGCCGGGACGGCGTTCGCCCTGGCCAGTGCGGTGGTGTTCCTGGCCGCCGACTCGGTGCCGACGCTGCTGGTCGGCCGGGTGTTGTCGGGGCTGTCGGCCGGCATCTTCACCGGCACCGCCACCGCGGCGGTCATCGAGGCCGCACCGCCGCACTGGCGAAACCGGGCGGCCGCGGTGGCGACCGTCGCCAATGTCGGCGGCCTGGGCGCCGGGCCGCTGCTGGCCGGCCTGCTGGTGCAGTACGCGCCGGCGCCGCTTCGGCTGGCGTTCGTCGTGCACATCGTGCTCCTCGTGCTGGCCGTCGCCGCGGTGCTCGTCGCGCCGGAAACCTCGCAGCGCACCGGCACGATCGGGGTGCAACGGCTGTCCGTGCCCGCAGAGGTGCGCGGTGTTTTCGTCACGGCCGCCATCGCCGCGTTCGCGGGTTTCGCGGTGATGGGGCTCTTCACGTCCGTGGCCCCGGCGTTTCTGTCCGATGTCATCGGCATCGGCAACCACGCGGTGGCCGGGGCGATCGCATGCTCGATCTTCGCCGCGTCGGCAGTGGCGCAGTTGGCCGCCGGTGGGATAGCGCCGCAGCGCGCGGTGGCGCTGGGCTGTGCGATTCTGGTGGTCGGCATGATCATTCTCGCTGTGGCCCTGCATCTTTCGTCGCTACCCGGGCTGATCGCGGCCGCCCTGGTGGCCGGCGCCGGGCAGGGCATCAGCTTCAGCCGCGGCCTGGCCGCGGTCGCCGAACGCACACCAGCGGATCGGCGCGCCGAGGTCAGCTCCACCTACTTCGTCGTCGCGTATGTGGCGATCTCGCTGCCGGTGGTCGGTGAGGGGCTGGCCGCCCGCGACTGGGGATTACGCACGGCCGGTGTGAGTTTCGCGGTCGCCGTCGCGATCCTGGCGTTGGTGTGCCTGGCCGCGATTCTGGTGCAGGAGGCGCGAGAGCCCCGCTCCGGCGACCTCATCGCCGAGACTGCAACCACGCAGGGAAGGTGAGGCACCTGCGTAGTTGCAATCTCGGCGAAGCGGCCGCCAAGATTCGTCGTCGGGGCGGGAGCGCGCAGCGCGGCGGTCGGCGCCCTCCGACGACGTCGCGTCTCCTAGATGCTCTTGCGGCGGAACTCTCGGCGATTCTCGACCGGTCCGTGCGCACGCGGCTGTTTGCTTCCGCCGTCCTTGTGGTCGGCGCCGCCGGCTGACTGGGCCTTCTTCCGCTCCAGCGCTTCCTTGAACTTGCGCTTGGTGTCGTTTTCCGATCCGGAACCTGCCTTGGCCATGACCGCAGCGTAGTCCTATCGCTTGCCCGGTGGCATCCCATATACGTGCGCGATCGGCAACGTCATCAACACCCGACGGTCGTCGACCATGGCCCGGCGGTAGTCGTCCCAGTCGGGATGCTCTCCGGCGATGTTGCGGTACAACGCAATCAGCCCTTCCACGGTATCGTCCTGCGGAGTCGCGGCCGGTGGGGTGAGGATCGCGTCACCCTCGGCGACCGCGTACGACCACCCGTCGTCGGCGGTCACGTGGATCGAGGCCCTCGGGTCGCGGCGCAGGTTTCGGGTCTTGGCGCGCGGCTCGGTGATCGACACCTGGATGACCAGATTGCGCGGGTCAAAGTGGTAGGAGACGTTCGACAGCTGCGGGCGGCCGTCTTGCTTGATGGTGGCCAGGACGCCCAGCGAGTTCCCACTGATCACTGCCAACAGCTTGTCGTCGAACACGTGGCGCACCATCATCCGAGCCTACGTGGGGCCTCGACGCAACAGTCCACATTCCACGCGTTCCTACACTGAACCCATGGCCGTAGTCGGAGGCAACACCCTCGATGGTGTATCGGCGACCACGCTGTGGACGCTGCACAACCGTGGCACCGAAGCAAAGCGGTCCGACGGGGTGATCCGCGACCCGTGGGCGGTGACCCTGTTCGACGCGATCGACTACGACTACCGCAAGTTCGGCAAGCCCAACCAGTCGCACGCGCTGCGGGCCCGGGCGTTCGACCAGGCCGCGCGCGACTACCTGACCGCACACCCCAAGGCCTCGGTGGTTGCGCTGGCTGAGGGCCTGCAGACGAGCTTGTGGCGGCTGGACCGCGCCGGGGTCGCGGACGAATTGACTTGGTACTCCGTGGATTTGCCGCCGGTCATCTCGCTGCGCGAACAACTGCTCCCGCATGACGACCGCATTGTCGAGTTGGCCCAGTCGGCGCTGGACCACAGCTGGATGGACCGGGTCGACGGTTCGCACGGTGCCTTCATCACCGCCGAAGGCCTGCTGATGTACCTGGAACCCATTGATGCGCTCGACCTGATCCGCGACTGCGCGGCCCGCTTTCCCGGCGGCCAGATGATGTTCGACTCGATTCCGCACTGGCTCAGCCGACGCACGCTGAAAGGCCTCAAGCTGTCCGACCGCTACGTCACCCCGCCCATGCCGTTTGCCCTCACCGCCGACGAGGGTGTCGCGATGGCCGGCAGCATCCCCGGGGTGAGCGTCGCCCGCGACATCCCGCTGCCGCCCGGACGCGGAATCTGGAAGCTGGCGGCCTGGCCGCCCCTTGACCGCATCGGCCCGGTGCGCCGTCGCCGGCCCAGCATCACCCTGCTGGAGTTCGGTCGGTGACCCGCTACGTCGCATTCCTGCGCGGGGTCAACGTCGGCGGGGTCAACCTCAAGATGGCCGAGGTGGCCGCCGCCTTCGAGAAGGCCGGCTTCGGCAACGTGCGGACGATTCTGGCCAGCGGCAACGTCCTGCTGGAAAGCCGCTCGGGCGTGGACGCGGTCCGCAAGAAGGCCGAAAAGGCGTTGCGCGACGAATTCGGCTACGACGCATGGGTGCTCGCCTACGACATCGAAACGGTGGGAGACATTTCAAGCGCCTATCCGTTCGAGCGCGAGGTGGCCGGCCACCATTCCTACGTCACTTTCGTCACCGACGAGAACGTGCTCGACGAACTGGCCGGCCTCGCCAAACAGGCCGGCCCCGAGGAGAAGATCAAACGCGGCAAGGGCGTGATCTATTGGCAGGTGCCCAAGACCGGCACGCTGGACACCACGATCGGCAAGACCATGGGAAAGAAGCGCTTCAAGTCGTCCACGACCACCCGGAACCTGCGCACCCTCGACAAGGTGCTGCGATGAGCGGCATCACGCTGACCGGGGTCTCGGAAACCGCGCTGCTGACGCTGCGGGTGCGCGCGAACGAAGCCCGCCGGCCGGACTCCATCCTCGACGATCCGATGGCCATCCGACTGATGGACGCCATCGACTACGACTTCGGCAAGTTCGGCCCAGCCCGCCGCCAGGACATGGCGCTGCGCGCCCTGGCGTTCGACACCTACACCCGTCGCTACCTCGTCGACCACCCGGCGGCCACCGTGGTAGCCCTGGCCGAGGGACTGCAGACCAGCTTCTACCGCTTGGACGCCACCGGTGTCAGCGACCAATTCCGTTGGATGACAGTCGATTTGCCACCCATCATCGAGCTGCGCAACAAGCTGCTGCCGCATTCGGATCGGGTGTCGGTGTGCGCCCAGTCGGCGCTGGACTTCAGCTGGATGGACCGGGTGACGGGAGCCGCCGGGGTATTCATCACCGCCGAAGGCCTGCTGATGTATCTGCAGCCCGACGACGCCCTGGGCTTGATCACCGAGTGCGCAAGGCAGTTCCCCGGCGGGCAGATGATGTTCGACCTGCCGCCGCCGTTGTTCGCGGCATGGGCGCGTCGCGGCATGCGGACCTCGTTGCGGTACAAGGTGCCGCCGATGCCGTTCAGCCTCTCCGTTCGCCAGGCGGCAAACCTGGTTAACACGGTGCCCGGCATCCGGGCCGTGCATGATCTCCCGCTGCCGGCCGGCCGCGGCAAAGTGCTCAACGCGCTGATGTGGACGATGCAACGGGTTCCGCTGCTGGATCCGCTTCGGCCCGTCTGGACGCTGCTGGAATTCGGTTAGCTGAAAGCTGTTTCGACGTATCGCAGGGCCTCGGCCTTGCCGATTCCCAGCGAGCGCGCCGCCGACACGTAGGCGTGCGCCGCTGTCGCCATCGCGGCATCGGCCGGGTCCGCGAGGGCGACGAAAGTGCCGAACCGGCCGCGGGTTTCGAGGATCCCGGCCGATTCCAGCTCGCGGTAGGCGCGGGCCACGGTGTTGACCGCCAGGCACATCTTGGCGGCGAGCTCGCGCACGGTCGGCAACCGGCTTCCCGGCGGCAGGCGACCGTCCCGGATCCCATCGATGATCTGGGTCCTGAGCTGGTCGAACAAGGGTTGCGCAGCGTGCGGATCAACTTCGATCCATCCCCCCAACTCGGCCACATGCTCAGTATTACCCAAACCCGCTAGTTTGGTGATGTGCAAGTGACAGTCCTCAGTGGTGCGGGCATATCGGCCGAAAGTGGAGTGCCCACCTTCCGTGATGTTGAAACGGGGCTGTGGGCGAAGGTCGATCCGTACGAGATCTCCAGCGCGCAGGGCTGGCGCCGGCACCCGGAGAAGGTGTGGGCGTGGTACCTGTGGCGGCATTACATGATGGGCTCGGTCCAGCCGAACAACGGCCACCTTGCCGTCGCGGCGTGGCAGGACTACGCCGACGTCCACGTGGTGACCCAGAACGTGGACAATCTGCACGAGCGGGCCGGCAGTATACACGTCTACCATCTGCATGGCAGCTTGTTCGAATTCCATTGCGACCATTGCCAGTCCGCGTATGACGACGATCTGCCGGCCATGCCCGAACCGGTCATGGCCGCCACCCCGCCGCGGTGCGGGTGCGGTGGGCTGGTCCGGCCCAACGTGGTGTGGTTCGGCGAACCGCTGCCCGACGACGCCTGGCAACGCTCGGTCGAGGCGGTCAGCACCGCCGACGTGGTGATCGTGGTGGGCACCTCGTCGATCGTCTACCCCGCGGCCGGGCTGCCCGAGCTGGCGCTGGCCAACGGCACCGTGGTCGTCGAGGTCAATCCCGAGCGCACCCCGCTGTCGGACAGCGCGACGGTGACGCTGCGGGAGACCGCCGCCGGCGCGCTGCCGGGCCTGCTGCAGCGACTGCCGGCACTGCTCGGCTAAGCCGCGCGAGCAGACGCAAGTGCACCCCGACACGCCGTGCGAAAGGGGCTTTTCCGTCTGCTCGCGCTTAGGCCGATTTGACCGCGCGGCCGATGGCGAACTCCGACACCGGCAGCGGAACCCAGGCCGGAAGTGCCCACTCGCGACGGGCCTGCTGCACCCGGAAACCCGCGCCGACGATGGCCTCCTCGGTGTGCCGATGGGTGTGGCAGTTGCCCAGCAGCCGCGGCCACACCGTGGCGTCGGCGATCTTCTGCAACCGCGCCCGAGCGCCGGTGCCCGCGACATGTTCGAGATAGCGCAGTTCGCCGGCTGGACGCAGCAGCGAAAGCAGTTGCCGCAGAACACTATCCGGTTCCTCGATCGAGCAGAGCACCAACGAGCACACCACCGCGTCGAAGGGTTCACCCGCCGAAAAATCCTCCACCGTGGTGCTGACGGTGACCGACACGGGCGCAGCTGCCCCGGCCTGGCGGGCGATCGCCGCCAGCCGCCGTTCGGGTTCGACGGCGACGACCTCGTCGACGGTCGCCGGGTAGAACGCGAAGTTGGTGCCGGCGCCGGCCCCGACCTCCAGCACCCGCCCGGACAGCCCAGCCAGGTTCTCGCGCCGCAGCTTCTGCAATGACTCGGGCTCGTGCCCGGCCAGGGTCATCCACAACCGGGCGAAGAACGGATTATCGACGGTGCTGCTCATCAGCAAGCCCCTTCAGCCGTGCGATCGTCTCGGAGGGCGAGGTGTCGGGGCCGACCAGGCCGGACACGATTTGCCCGCAGCACACCGCCCGCATCACCCGGTCGGCGAACTCCTCGGCATCGCCCCACGGCAGATACGGTCGGGAGATCAGCAGCGCCGCCACCCCATGGGCCACCGTCCACAACTCCAGCGCTGCGGCGGTGGCATCACCGGGCGGATAGATGCCCTCGGCCATCAACGACTCCACCGCATTGCGCATGTGAACGAACGCCGAACTGTTCAGCGTTATGTCGACATCGCTGCCGGGCCGCCCCTCGCCCATGGTGGCGATCCGGTACAACTCCGGGGTTTTCATCGCGAAACGGACGTAGGCCAGGCCCTGGGCGCGCAGCACGTCGATCGTCGACGTTTGATCCGCGGCCACCCGCTGCATTTCCTGGTCGAGCTTCTCGAAGTACCGGGCGCATACCGCGTCCAGCAGCGCGTCCTTGTCGACGAAGTGCAGGTAGATCGACGGCGGTGTGACGCCGACCCGCTGCGCCACCGACCGGATGGACACCGCCTTGGCATGCCCCGTTTCCAGCAGCAGATCGGTGGTGGCGTCGAGAATCTCGTCGCGCAATTGCTCCCCGGAGCCCCGCGGGGCCCGCCGGCGACGCAAATGCTGGATCGCCACGCTAACCGGTATCCGTCACCGAGACAGCCGCCCGTTCCCGTGTCGGTTTGACGGGACGAAGGTCTTCACCCGATTCGCTGATGCCGATCCGCGCGTGCAGCCGGGCCAGCGGCTTGGGCGCCCACCAGTTCCACGTGCCCAGTACGTGCATGAACGCCGGCACCAGCAGCATGCGGACCAGCGTGGCGTCGGCGAGCACCGCGAGTGTGAGGCCGACGCCGAACATCCGCATGAACGCCACCTGTGCCGCGATCAGCGCGGCGAACGAGATCGACATCAGCAGCGCGGCGGCGGTGACCACACGCCCGGTGCGGGCCAGCCCGAGCGCGACGCTTTCGTCGTTGTCGGCGCGGGTCTTGCCGGATTTCACCCAGTACTCGCGGATCCGCGACACCAGGAACACCTCGTAGTCCATCGACAACCCGAAGGCGATGCAGAACAGCAGCACCGGCAGGTTGGCGACCAGCGTTCCGGTCGACGTGGTGCCCAGCGCGCCCAGGTTGCCGTCCTGGAAGATCCACACCAGTGCGCCGAACGCCGCGGTCAGCGACAAGACGTTGAGCAGCAACGCTTTCAGCGGAAGCACCACGCTGCCGGTGAGCAGGAACAGCAGCACGAAGGTGATCGCCGCGATCACGCCGAGGACCAGCGGCAGCCGGGACGTGATCGCTTCGGAGCTGTCGCGGTTGATCTGCGCGACACCGGTCAGCTGCACCGGTTGTCCGGCCGGCGTGCTCACCGCACGCAGCTGGTCGAGTTGGGATTCGGAGGCCGGCGAGAACAGCGGCGCGTCGCTGCCGACGGTCAAAAATGCGCTGCCGTCCTTTATCCCGGTTGCCGCCGACGGCGGCCCGGCCGGTGCGCCGTCGACGAACGTGCCGCCCGGCGCGGACACCGAGGAGACGTCGGCGGCCTGCGACAGCCGCGCGGCGTAGCGGTCCAGCTCGACCGGCGTGATCCCCGTGGTATCCGGAATGACAACCTTGACGTTGGTGGCGGAGTCGACGGCGAAATTGCCGCGCAGGTCGTCGCCGACCTGGCGCGCCGAAGCCGATGCGGGCAGCACGCGGTCATCGGGGAAGCCCCACCTGATGCCGAGGAACGGCGCGCCCAGCGCCAACAGCAGGGCGATGATCGCCAGCCCGATCGGAATCGACCGGCGCATAACGAATTTCGTCGAGCGGTACCAGAACGTCTGCTCGACCGGGCGCGGCACCGGCTCGGGACGGCCCAACATCCGGCGGGCCAGTCGGCGCACGTCGAATGAGTCCAACCGGTCGCCGAGCAGCACGATCGCCGCGGGCGCCACCACGATCGCGGCGACGGCGGCGAATGCCACCACGGCGATGCCGGCGTAGG
>JBEVHG010000187.1:0-14647 GCA_040511335.1 Mycobacterium sp.
GTTGATGAGTGATGCCGACGTGAAGCTCGACGTCGGGCGTGACTCGACGCGCGGGCTCGGCGCCGGCGCCGACCCCGAGGTCGGTCGCAAGGCCGCCGAGGATGCCAAGGAAGACATCGAGGAGCTGCTCCGCGGCGCCGACATGGTGTTCGTCACCGCAGGTGAGGGTGGTGGCACCGGCACCGGTGGCGCGCCGGTGGTGGCCACCATCGCCCGCAAGCTCGGCGCACTGACCGTCGGCGTCGTCACCCGGCCGTTCTCCTTCGAGGGCAAGCGGCGCAGTAACCAGGCAGAGGCCGGGATCACCACGCTGCGGGAAAGCTGCGACACCCTGATCGTCATCCCCAATGACCGGCTGCTGCAGATGGGTGACGCCGCCGTCTCGCTGATGGATGCGTTCCGCAGCGCCGACGAGGTGCTGCTCAACGGTGTGCAGGGCATCACCGATCTGATCACCACGCCGGGTCTGATCAACGTCGACTTCGCCGACGTCAAGGGCATCATGAACGGGGCGGGCACCGCGCTGATGGGCATCGGCTCGGCACGCGGCGACGGCCGCGCGCTGAAGGCGGCGGAGATCGCGATCAACTCGCCGCTGCTGGAGCAGTCGATGGAGGGTGCGCAGGGCGTGCTGATGTCCATCGCCGGCGGCAGCGACCTGGGTCTGTTCGAGATCAACGAGGCCGCCTCGCTGGTGCAGGAAGCCGCCCATGCGGAGGCCAACATCATCTTCGGCACGGTCATCGACGACTCGCTGGGCGACGAGGTCCGGGTCACGGTGATCGCCGCGGGCTTCGAGGCCACCGGGCCGAGCCGCAAGCCGGTGGTGGGAGACACCGGCGGCGCTCACTCAGTCGCGCCCGGCCACGCCGGCAGGGTGACGTCGTCGCTGTTCGAACCGGCCGACGCGGTCAGCGTGCCGGTGCACACCAACGGCTCGACGGTCAGTATCGGCGGTGACGACGACGATGTCGACGTGCCGCCCTTCATGCGCCACTGATCCGCGGAGACTTTCCTACGCGAGACGCAAATGTGCCCGCAAGTGCGGCGTGTCGGGGGGGTTTCCGTCTGCTCGCCAAAGTTTCGGATACTGAAATCGTGACCGTTCGGATACGGCGCGTGACCACCACCCGCGCCGGCGGCGTTTCCGCGCCGCCGTTTGACACCTTCAATCTGGGGGACCATGTCGGCGACGATCCCGCTGCGGTCGCCGCCAACCGGAAACGGCTCGCCGCGGCCATCGGGCTCGGTGACGACGGCGTGGTGTGGATGAACCAGGTGCATGGCGATCGGGTGGTCGTGGTCGACGCACCGATTGACGGGGCGGTCGATGCCACCGACGCATTGGTGACCACCACACCGCGATTGGCTTTGGCGGTGGTGACGGCCGATTGCGTTCCGGTACTAATGGCCGACGGCCGCGCCGGTGTCGTCGCGGCCGTGCACGCCGGCCGCGTCGGCGCACAGAGGGGTATCGTCGCCCGTGCGGTCGAGGCGATGCTGGATGTCGGTGCGCACATCGAGGACGTCTCCGTGCTGCTCGGCCCCGCGGTCAGCGGGCGCAACTACGAAGTACCGGCGGCGATGGCGGACGAGGTGGAGGCCGCCCTGCCCGATAGTCGCACGACGACGGCACGGGGGACGCCCGGACTTGATCTGCGGGCCGGAATCGCCCGGCAACTAATGGGATTGGGCGTCACGGCCATCGACGTCGACCCGCGCTGCACGGTCGAGGACCGCACCCTGTTCAGCCATCGACGGGTAGCACCGACCGGCCGTCAGGCGTCGTTGGTGTGGATGGAATGACAACCTTGGCGACCACCCGGGAAGTCGAGCTGGCCGATGCGCTGGCTGCCGTACGGTCACGACTTGCGCGCGCCGCCGAGGCCGCCGGCCGCAATGCCGGCGAAATTGAATTACTGCCGATCACGAAATTCTTTCCGGCAACCGATGTACTCATCTTGACGCATTTGGGATGTCCGGATTTTGGCGAATCGCGCGAACAAGAAGCGGCGAATAAAGCCGCGGAAGTCAGCACCCTGTTGGGGTCCCAACGGGTTCGCTGGCACATGGTCGGCCGGATCCAGCGCAACAAGGCGCGGTCGGTTGCGGGGTGGGCGTCCGCCGCGCACTCCGTCGACAGCGCAAAGGTGATCGCCGCGCTGGACCGGGCCGCAAGCCGGGCGCTCGCCGAGGGCCGGCGCCGCGAGCCGCTGCGGGTCTACATCCAGATCAGCCTCGACGGCGATGTCCAGCGGGGCGGGGTGGATATCGACCGCCCGGACCTCGTTGACGAGGTCTGTGCCGACGCCCAGGCCGCCGAGGGCCTGGAGTTCGTCGGATTGATGGGCATCCCGCCGCTGGATTGGAATCCGGCCGAGGCCTTTGCGCGGCTTCAGGCCGAGCAGCAGCGGGTGCAACGGGCCTACCCGCAGCCGCTCGGGCTGTCGGCGGGGATGTCCGGCGATCTCGAGGTCGCCGTAAAACATGGTTCGACGTGTGTGCGTGTCGGTACCGCGCTATTGGGACAACGACCGCTAACGTCACCATGAGTAGTCACTCCAGTCACATATTCATCACAGACACCCAGTCACCAGAAGTCACAAGAAGGGTTGCGCGATGAGCACACTGCACAAGGTCAAGGCCTACTTCGGTATGGCGCCGATGGAGGACTACGACGACGAGTACTACGACGATGAGGACCGCCCCTCGCGCGGCTACTCCCGCCGCGGTGACCGTTTCGGCGACGACGGCTACGACCGAACGGCCGGCCGCTACGACGAGCGAGCGGCCGGCCCCGATTACGACGACGATGACCGCCCCGGCGGCTATCGCGGCGGCTACCCCGACGAAGCGCGGTTCCGGCCGCGTGAATTCGACCGGGCGCGGTTCGGCTCGATGCGTGGCGCCACCCGCGGCGCGCTGGCGATGGATCCCCGCCGGATGGCGATGCTGTTCGACGAGGGCAGCCCGCTGTCGAAGATCACCACGCTCCGGCCCAAGGACTACAGCGAGGCCCGCACGATCGGCGAGCGGTTCCGCGACGGCACCCCGGTGATCATGGACCTGGTAACGATGGACAACGCGGACGCCAAGCGGCTGGTCGACTTCGCCGCCGGGTTGGCATTTGCACTGCGCGGCTCCTTCGACAAGGTGGCCACCAAGGTCTTCCTGCTGTCCCCCGCCGACATCGATGTCAGCCCAGACGACCGTCGCCGGATCGCCGAGACCGGCTTCTACGCCTACCAGTAGCACCGCCGCACTCACGGCGGGCCGGGTAGGCTGGCGGCGTCGCGCTGGCGCGGACTGACAACCGGCTTCGAGCGATACCTGTCGTCCTACGTGTATTGAAGTCACACGTCTGCTTGTAGTGAGGTCGGCTCAGTTGGCGCTGTTGTTCGAGATCCTGGGTTTCGTGCTGTTTGTCTTCTGGCTGCTGCTGATCGCCCGTGTCGTGGTCGAGTTCATCCGCTCGTTCAGCCGCGACTGGCGTCCCAAGGGTGTGACGGTGGTGCTACTGGAGGTCATCATGACGGTGACCGATCCGCCGGTGAAACTGCTGCGACGGATCATTCCGCAGCTCACGATAGGCGCGATCCGTTTCGACCTGTCCATCATGGTGCTGCTGCTGGTGGCCTTCATCGGCATGCAGTTGGCCTTCGGCGCCGCGGCCTGACACCCGCCCCGCAGGCCCCGGATTGACGGTATGCCGGGACCATTGTTGGGCGTAAAAGATTGAAATTCGCACTTGATTTCGACCCCCACTGCAACCGCCGGGTCTGCTGTGACACGATGGGCGCCAGTTACTACCCGCTCAGGCTCTACACCTTGAGATCGGTTGACGGTCCAGACTCCAAGGGGGCAGACAATGCCGCTCACACCAGCCGACGTCCACAATGTCGCATTCAGCAAGCCGCCTATTGGTAAGCGCGGCTACAACGAGGACGAGGTCGACGCCTTCCTCGATCTCGTTGAGAACGAGCTGACCCGGCTCATCGAAGAGAACGCCGATCTTCGTCAGCGGGTCGCCGAGATGGACCAGGAGCTGGCCACCGCGCGCGCCGGCGGCGCCGTGCAGCCCACCCAGACCATCCCGACGGATCAGGATCAGGAGCCGGAGCCGGAGCCCGAGCAGGCCGTGTACGAGGCGCCACCGGAGCCCAGCGCCACCACCGAAGAGCACTCCCTGAGGGCGGCGCGCGTGCTGAGCCTGGCCCAGGACACCGCCGACCGGTTGACCAGCACCGCCAAGACCGAGTCGGACAAGCTGCTCGCCGACGCCCGCGCCCAGGCCGACGCCATGGTCAGCGAGGCCCGGCAGACGGCCGAGACCACGGTCGCCGAGGCCCGCCAGAGCGCGGACGCGATGTTGGCCGACGCCCAGTCGCGTTCCGAGGCGCAGCTGCGGCAGGCGCAGGAGAAGGCCGACGCCCTGCAGGCCGATGCCGAGAACAAGCACTCCGAGATCATGGGAACCATCAACCAGCAGCGCACCGTACTGGAAGGCCGCCTCGAACAACTGCGGACCTTCGAGCGGGAGTACCGCACGCGGCTCAAGACCTACCTGGAATCCCAGCTCGAGGAACTCGGCCAACGTGGTTCGGCCGCGCCGGTCGACTCCAGCGCCGGCAACGAAGGCGGGTTCAATCAATACAATCGGGGTAACAACTGACCCGATGCGGGCCTCTTTCCACGCCCCTTCGACTTAGGGTTGGTCAATGCTGATCGTTGCGCTTGTTCTCGCCGTCATCGGGCTGGCCGCGCTGGTGACCGCCGTCGTCACCAGCAATGAGCTGATCGCCTGGGTCTGTATCGCCGCGAGCGTGATCGGCGTGCTGCTGCTGATCGTCGATGCGCTGCGGGAACGGTCGCGGGGCGGCGCGGACGAAGGGGCTGCGGCCGAACCGTACGAGGCCCAGGCGTATGAGGCCGAGCCGGAGCCCGAGTTCGACGCGGAGTATCCCGAAGAAGCCCCGATTACCGATCGCGTCGATGACAACACCACCGCCCTAGATCAGCCGGCCGACGAGGTCACCGGCGACGACCGCAACAATCGCTAGGAACCCGCTCGCCAAGTTATTCGACGGGCTTGCCGCCTTCGGTGGTGGGTGTCGCCAGGAGCTCTCCCACTTCGTCGTCGCTGACCTGGTGGAAGTCGGCGAAAACCTGACCGACAGCTTCGAAACCCGGCGGCATCGTTGCGCACACCACGTCGTCGGCCTCCTCGCCGAGCTGCCGGCAGGCTGATGCCGGCCCCACCGGCACCGCGACGACGATCTGCGCCGGATTGGCCGCCCGGACCGCCCGCACCGCGGCGAGCATGCTGGCACCGGTCGCGTTTCCGTCATCGACGATAATCACCGTCTTGCCTTCCACATCCGCGGGCGGGCGGTCGCCGCGATAGGCCCGCTCGCGACGGTGCAACTCCTCGGTCTCGCGGTCGATCGCGGCCTGCAACTGCTCGTCGCTGATTCCGAGGCTGCGCACCACGCTGTCATTGATGACCATGCCGCCGCCGGAGGCCAGCGCGCCCATCGCCAGCTCCTGCCATTGCGGCACACCGAGCTTGCGGACCAGAAACACGTCCAGCGGCGCCCGCAGTGCCGCCGCGACCTCCCACCCGACCGGTACGCCGCCGCGAGCCAGCCCGAGAACCACCAGGTCGTCCCTGCCGCGGTAGGACGCCAGTTCCTCAGCCAGGACTCGGCCCGCTTCGCGGCGGTCCCGGAACGTGCGTCTCGCGTTTCGGCGTGCGAGCCCGCTCCATCCGGTCATCGCATTCGTTTCGATATCGGGAGCATCCCCAGCCTACGACCGTTGTCGCTCTTCCACAGTCCCGATGAATGACAATTGCCACTCAAAGCGCGGATCAGGCAGTGTCCAGCGTGCTGTGCCGGCGCTGGTGCTGTCGGTTGACGTTTAGCCGTCGAGGTCGCTGCCGTCAGCTATGCGGCACTCATCGCTGTTCGGGCAGCGTCTCGGCCAGTTGTGCGGCCGCGAATTCGGCTGTCAGCCGATGCCAGCGCCGCCAGTCGCGAATCATGGAGTGCCCGGCGCCCTCCATCGCCACCCACTGTGCGTTCACACCGCGCTTGCGGGCGCGGAGGGTCTGTACCCGCGACGAGCCGGGATCGGTCCGGAGGTCGGCGGTGCCGTGCAAAACCAGCAGCCGGCAGCTGGCCGGCACCAGATCGGCATCGTTTCGCGGCCACCACGGCGCCAGCGCGACCACGGCACCGACGTCGCCGCTCGCCGAAAGGTGCGCCGCCACCCGGCCGCCCATCGAATGGCCGACCACCACGATCTTCGTGGAATCGAACTCCTCGCGCATGTCGCCCAGCGCCAGCTCGGCGTCCCGCAGCGCGTCGAAGCGGCCGCCGTTCCAGCCGCGCAACCGGTACTGCACCAGCCGGACCGCCACACCGTCGCCGAGCCGGCGCCGCAGCGATCGCGCGATCAGCGCCATCCGCGCATTGGCCAGCTGCCACGGACGGGACGCCACGGCGCTCTGCGGCTTACCGCCGGGCAGTATGAGCACGCCGCCGCGCAATGCGTTGTCCATATTCACCTCGGTAATTCGGAGCCGACCGCGTCGCGGTGGGGTACTCCTAGCCCATCGAAGACAACCCGGCGACGGAATGGCGCCGAATATTCAACTGGCGGACGGCGGTGGGAAGAAGGTATGGGCATCGAATACGAGAGCATTCTCGACCATCCGTTGGCTGAGGTGTTCGCCTGGCACACCCGGCCCGGGGCGATGAGCCGGCTGGTGCCGCCGTGGCAGCCGATGACGGTGCTGTCGGAGACCGAATCGCTGGCCGACGGGCGCGCGGTGCTGGGTCTGCCCGGCGGTTTGCGATGGGTGGCCCAGCACGATCCGGCGGGCTTCGATCCGCCGTACCGCTTCGTCGATGTGCTGTCCTCGGCCGGCGCGACATCCTGGCCGGCCCGTGTCATCGGCTGGTGGCGCCACACACACGAGTTCAGCGACGCGACCGGCGGGACGCTGGTGCGCGATCGCGTCGACACCTCGGTGCCGGCAGTAGCCCTGCGCGCCACCTTCGTCTACCGCCACCGACAGCTCGCCGACGACCTGAGAGCACACCGAGACGCCGCCGAGGCCGGCGCGCGGCCAATGACGGTTGCCGTAACCGGCGCGTCCGGACTGGTCGGCTCGGCCCTGACGGCATTCCTGACCACCGGCGGGCACCGGGTGATCCGCCTGGTGCGACGCCCCGCGCGCGGCAAGGATGAGCGGCAATGGAATCCCGACCGGCCCGCGCCGGACTTGTTGGCCGGGGCCGACGCGGTGGTCCATCTCGCCGGCACCTCGATCGCCGGACGGTTCACGCCCGAGCACAAGGCCGCGATCCGCGACAGCCGCATCGAGCCGACGCGGCGCCTCGCCGAACTGGCGGCCGGCGGCGGTCCGCGCACCTTCGTCAGCGCATCGGCCGTCGGTTACTACGGTTTCGACCGCGGCGACGCGCTGCTGTGTGAGGACAGCCTGCGCGGCGACGGTTTCCTGGCCGAGGTGGTCGCCGACTGGGAGGCCGCGACCGTACCCGCCGCCGGGGCGGGGCTGCGGGTGGTCACGGTACGGACCGGGGTCGTGCAGGCTGCCCGCGGCGGCACGCTGCGGCTGATGCGCCCGCTGTTCGCGGCCGGACTGGGCGGGCGCCTGGGCAGCGGGCGGCAGTGGCTGTCCTGGATCGGCCTGGACGATTTGGTCGACGTCTATCACCGCGCCCTCTACGACACGCGGCTCACCGGCCCGGTCAACGCCGTGACGCCCACGCCGGTACACAATTGCGAGTACACCAAGGCGCTGGCGAGGGTGCTGCACCGCCCGGCCGTGCTGCCGGTGCCGTCATTCGGGCCGCGGCTGCTGCTGGGCGAGCAAGGTGCCCGTGAACTCGCCGAAGCCGATCAACGGGTAATCCCCACCAGGCTGCAGGCTTTGGGCCACCGCTTCCGGCATGCCCGCATCGACGATGCGCTGGCTCACCAACTCGGACACGGCTGACGGGCCACCTGCGACAGAAAACCGCGGACCAAGCTGCGGATTCTCATCGCCGTGCTCTTTTCCAGTTCAGCTGTGCGGGAACGTAATTCGTCGTGCGACAGACCGATGCCGGTGACCTCGCCGTCGCGGTCGCCGGCCAGCCACAGCTCAAGCAGTTCGCGATCCAGTTCCGGATGGAACTGCAGCGCCAGCGCACGGCCGAGCACGAAGGCCTGCGACGAATTGGCGGTGCGCGCGATCTCGACCGCTGCCGGCGGCAGGGTCCAGCGGTCGAAATGCCACTGGAACCACGGCCCGGCCGGCACCAGATCCGGATTGTCGCTCTCGACGTCGTACCAGCCGATCTCCGGGGTGTCCGATCGCGCGACGGACCCGCCGAACGCCTGCGCCAGCAGCTGGCCGCCGAAGCAGACACCGAGCGTGGGCACGCCGGCCGCGGCCGCGTCGCGCACGAACTGCATCTCGGCGCCCACCCAGGTGCGGCGCAGCGTCTCGTCGTACACCGGCCACCGGGCGCCGAGCGGGACGATGACGTCATATCGGGCCGGGTCGGGGAAGTTGGCCTCGACCGCGGGGTCGTCGACGCGGTCGGCGGGCACCACCCCGAGCGTATCGATGTCGAACCCGCAGGCGGTGAACGCCTCGCCGAGCAGCGCCTCGGTCGCGAGATGCTCGTTGTGCACGAACAGCACCGTGGACGCCATCCGCTTATTGTCCCGGTGGCATCGGCGGGGCGTCGTCGGGAGCCAGTTCGGCGCCGATCTTGCGGAACAGCGTCTCGGCCTCGTTTCGGTAGTTGCCCTGGTCGTCGAAGGCTTCGGGAGCGTAGGTGACGGCGGCGGCGATCGCGATCTTCTGCGCAGGCAGGTAGGCCTCCACCGCGGCGTACCCGGCGAACATCGGGTTCTGCAGCAGCCAGTTGCCCGAGATCACGATCCCCAGGCCGTAGGTGTAGCCGTCGTCCTGGGCGGCGCAGGTGGCGCAGCCGGGCTGCGCGCGGGTCGTGCCGCGAAGCTCGGTGGACACCATCTTCTTGTGCGAGTCGGGCGTCAGCAGCCTGCCCGAACCGATACCCACCGCGGTGGCCTCGAGGTCGTAGATGTTGGACGTCTGAATCGCGCCGTGGGTGATGGTCCACGACGGATCCCAATAGGTGGTTTCCTCGTAGAACGGTGTGCCGCCTGGAATTTTGAGCGCTTCGCGGCGCTCCGAGCTGAAGGCGTGCAGCACCGGCGACGGGATCTCCGCGGTCAGCGAACTGACGGTGTTGGTCAGGCCCAGCGGCCGAAGTACCTTGTCGGACAACAACTTCGCCATGTTCTCGCCGGTGGCCTTCTCCAGCGCCAGTCCGAGCAGCACATAGTTGGTGTGGGCGTAGTTCCAGTTCGTCCCCGGGTCATAGAGCAATGGTTGCGATGTCGCGTAGCTGAGCAGGTCATGGGTTGTCCACCGCCGGAAGGGGTTTGCGTACATCGCGGCGTCAAACTCCGCGTTACCCAGCACGTAGTCGCGGTAACCGGACGTCATCTGGGCGAGCTGACCCAGCGTCACCCGATCGGCGTTCGGCACCTCGGGAAGCCATTTCGACAGCTTGTCGTCGAGGCTCACTTTGTGCTCGTCGACGAGTTTGAGCAGAAGTGTCGACACATACGAGATGGCCACCGCGCCGTTGCGGAAGTGCATGCCGGTGGTCGCGGGCACACCGGTCATCGATTCGCCGACCGCTTCGGTGACGACCTCCTTGCCGTCGACGGTCACGCGGACGATGACCGCCTTCAGGTGGGCCTGCGCCATGGTGGCGCGCACGATCCTCATCACCGCTTCCGCCTTCGCGGGATCGGTGGTGGTAGCAGGGGATTGGGGCGGAAGAGCGGCCGGGGTGCAGCCGGTGAGCACGGCGAGGACGGCGATCACGGCAAGCAGGTGCCGGAACAGGAGCATGATGAAGGATCTTGGCAGAGCGTTCGGGCCGGTGTCGCCCTTTACCTGGGAGGGGTCGCGTGGCGGAGTTGGCCGAGTGGTTCCTCACCACGGCGGAACGGGGTAACCCCGCGTCAGACCTGCCCGCCTGGTGTGAGGGCAGTCGGGCGGAGCCGCTGATCCACGGCTCGACCTACTTTGACCAGTTGGTGACGGAGGTCGAGGCGCTCGGTCTGGGCGACTACCTGTTCTTCACCGACTGGCGCGGGGACCCGGACCAGAAGATGCGCCACGGCGGCCCGACCATCGCCGAGTTGTTCTGCAAGGCCGCGGAGGGCGGTGTCGTCGTCAAGGGATTGATGTGGCGCTCACATCTGGACAGGTTCGCCTACAGCGAGGAGGAGAACCAGCATCTGGGCGATGACATCGAGAAGGCCGGCGGTGAGGTGCTGCTGGATCAGCGGGTCCGGATCGGTGGATCGCATCATCAGAAAATGGTCGTCATCCGGCACCCCGGATCACCCGAGCGTGACGTCGCGTTCGCCGGCGGCATAGACCTGTGCCATTCGCGCCGGGACGACGAATCGCACCACGGCGATCGGCAGGCGGTGCGGATGTCCCAGCGCTACGGCGAGCACCCGCCGTGGCACGACGTGCAGCTTCGGCTGCAGGGCCCGGTCGTCGGTGCGCTGGACACCACGTTCCGGGAACGCTGGAATGATCCGGCGGCGCTGGACATGCTCTCGCCGATCGCGTGGCTCGAGGACAAGCTGCGGGGTGCGGATCTGAAGCCGGGCCGGCTACCGGAGCAGCCGCCCGATCCGCCGTCGTGCGGTACCCACGCCGTGCAGGTGCTGCGCACCTATCCCGACGCCCATTTCGAGTACGACTTCGCGCCGCACGGCGAGCGCAGCATCGCACGCGGCTACACCAAGGCGGTCCGGCGCGCCAGACGGTTGATCTATCTGGAGGACCAGTACCTGTGGTCGCGGCAGGTTGCCGACCTGTTCGCCCGCGCGCTGGCCGAGCACCCCGACCTGCACCTGGTTGCGGTGGTGCCGCGCCATCCCGACGTCGACGGCCGGTTAGCGTTGCGCCCGAACATGGTTGGCCGCCAGCAAGCCATCGATGCGTGCCGGCAGGCCAGCCCGGACCGGGTTCACGTTTTCGACGTGGAGAACCACGCCGGCACGCCGGTCTACGTGCACGCCAAGGTCTGTGTCGTCGACGACGTCTGGGCCTGCGTCGGCAGCGACAACTTCAACCGCCGGTCCTGGACGCATGACAGCGAATTGTCCTGCGCCGTCCTGGATGACACCCGTGACGACCGCATACCGCGGGATCCGGCCGGACAGGGCGACGGCGCGCGCGTGTTCGCCCGGGACCTGCGGCTGCGGCTACTGCGCGAGCATCTGGACCGGGCCGCCGACGGCAGCGAGGACGACGGTCTCATCGACCCGGACACCGCGGTCGAGGCGCTCAACTCGGCGGCGCAGGCGTTGGAGGCCTGGCACACGTCAGGTCGCCGCGGCGCCCGGCCGCCGGGCCGGTTGCGTCCGCACCAACCCGAACGGCTGGGCCGATTCACCCGACTGTGGGCGGTGCCCGCGTACCGGATGGTCTACGACCCCGACGGGCGTTCGTACCGCGCACGGCTCAAGAGCCACTGGTGATACGGCGGTCAATGCCCGGCGTCGAACTCGATGGGCAGGGTGACGGGTCCGGTGATTCCCGTCATCGGCCGCCACGGGGCGGCACCGACGCGGCGCGGATGGGGCATCCGGCGAGTGATGGTGGTGAGCGCCTCGACGAGTTCGACTCTCGCCAGGTGTGTGCCGAGGCAGTAGTGGATGCCGCCGCCGAACGTCAGCATGGCCTGCGGGTCCTCGCGGGTGATATCGAGGCGGTCGGGCTCGTCGTATACGGCGGGGTCGCGGTTGGCGGCCGCCGTGTTGGCGATGACGAGCGTGCCGGCCGGAATGGTGAACCCGGCTAGTTCGACGTCTTCGACGGCCACGCGCATCGTGCTGAAGATGATCGGCGAATAACGCATCAGCTCCTCGACCGCGTTCGGCGCGAGTTCGGGATGCTCGGCGAGCAGCGCCCACTGGTCGGGATGGTCGCACAGCACCTGCACCGCGGCGGCCAGTTGGTTGCGGGTGGTGTCGGTACCCGCCATCAGGATGCCGCCCGCGAGCATCAGCAGTTCGTCATGGGTCAGGCGGTCGCCGTCCACCTCGGCGCGGATCAGGTCGGAGAGTAGGTCGTCGGTCAATGCGTCACGCCGGCGGGTCACCATGCCGTCGATGTAGGCGTCCAGGTGCTCCCACGCGCGCAAGATGTCGGGCGCATCGTTGACGACGTTCCAGGTGAAGATCTTGAAGATGTCATCGGCCCAGTCCGAGAGCAGCTGCCAATGCTGGCGCCGCACACCGAGCAGTGCGCAGATGATCGGAATCGGATACTGCCTGGCAATATCGGCGACCATATCGCAGTGGCCCGCGTTGGTGTGTTGGTCGACCAGCTCGTTGATGATGTCGACGCACGTCGTGCGCAGCCGTCCGGAGGCCTTGGGGGTGAACGCCTTTGACACTAGCCGCCGCAGCCGGTGGTGCTCGGCTCCGTCGAGGCTCAACAGGCCCTTGACGACCCTGTCCCACACGGGTCCGGAGGTAATGCCCTGTGCCGCAAGGCCGAGTCCCTTCGGCATCGCGAAGCGGTCGTCGCGCAAGACGGTTCGCACCAGTTCGTAGGTCAGCACCTCCGGCCCGTGCGGCCCGAGAGCGATCGGCGCCTGCTCACGTGCCTGCCGGATGAGCAGATGCGCGTCGTCGGGGTTCTGGAACCGCTCATAGTCGATGGCGGGCAGGGCGGCTTCCAGCGCGCTCGGGCTGCGTTGGGCGATGGCTTCGACGGTCATGGCGGTCTTCCTGTCGTCGTGAGTGATGCACCCTCGTCAAGATCGTCACGCTGCGAGCCACGCCTGCCGCGAGTAGTCCGCTACTCCAATTTGTTGAGTCAGCCTGTCCGGCTGTGACGCCGAAGGGCTGGTTAGCATGAGCCCGGGCTCACCTCCCGGCTTCAGTTGGCCCAGGGATGCAGGTCGGCACGGCACTTGTCACACCGTCGGTGTATCTTCGAAAGTATGTTCGATCTAGCGGGGTTGGCGGTGGTGGATCCGCGTGCCGACGAGGCCGCGTTGATCGGGCGGATCGCCGAGTTCGAGCGGCTGAAGTCGGCCGCTGCGGCCGGTCAGGCGCGGGCGGCCGCGGCGTTGGACGAGTTGCGGCGCGCCGATGAGGCCGCAGCCGGGGTGCCGGCTCGGCAGCGTGGCCGCGGTGTGGCCAGCGAGATCGCACTCGCCCGGCGGGATTCGCCGGCGCGCGGTGGTCGGCACCTGGGGTTGGCCAAGGCGTTGGTGCACGAGATGCCGCACACGCTGGCCGCATTGGAGTGCGGGGCGCTCTCGGAGTGGCGGACCACCCTGATCGTGCGGGAGTCGGCCTGCCTGGACGTGGCGGACCGGCGGGTCCTGGATGCCGAACTGTGCGCCGACGTGACCAAACTCGACGGGATGGGCGATGCGCGGGTGGCGGCGGCGGCCAAGGAGATCGCCTACCGGCTCGACGCACAGGCGGTCGTCGACCGCGCGGCGAAGGCCGAGGCCGACCGCACGGTGACCATCCGGCCTGCTCCCGACACCATGACCTATGTGACGGCGCTGCTGCCGGTGGCCCAGGGTGTCGGGGTGTATGCGGCGTTGAAGCGTTCCGCCGACACCACGTTCGACGATCGCTCCCGCGGGCAGGTCATGGCCGACACGCTCGTCGAGCGGATCACCGGAAGACCGGCCGACGTGCCGCAGTCGGTGGCGCTGAACCTGGTGATGTCTGATCAGACGCTGTTCGCCGCGGACGGCAGTCCGGCGGTGCTCGAGGGATATCGACCCATCCCAGCCGCGGTCCCGCGGCGGTTAGTCGATGGAGCTGTGCGCGATAAGCGGTCACGTGCGACGCTGCGGCGGCTCTATGCGCACCCGAAGAGCGGGTCGTTGGTGGCGATGGAGTCGCGGTCGCGACGCTTTCCGCCGGGGTTGGCGACGTTTATCGGGTTACGGGATCAAACTTGTCGGACGCCGTATTGTGATGCGCCGATCCGGCATCGCGATCACGCACAGCCACACGGCCGGGCGGGTTGACCAGTGCCAAGAACGGCCTCGGCATGTGCGAGCGCTGCAACTACGAAAAAGAATCACCGGGTTGGCAGGTCAGCACCGCCGACGATAACGGCGTGCACACAGCGGAATTCGTGACGCCCACCGGTGTGCGCTATCGCTCGACCGCGCCACCCCTGCCCGGAGCCCCAATGACCGTGGTCAGCGAATTCGAGGTCAGAATAGGCCTCGCGCTCGCCGACCTCCACGCGGCCTAAGACCAGGCGCGGTAGCGCCGCTCCGGCCGGCCGACCCCATACTGCAGGCGCAGCTCCAACGCGCCGGTGCAGATAAGCACATTCCGCCGCGGACCCTCACCGGCGTCGCGCACCGCCTGGTCTCGAGGGACATATGGCGACGGCCGCCGCGATGGCTTAATTCCGGAACGCGCCACACACAGGCTTTCAGACCTTCAGTGTGTGGTGTTGGTGCGCCTAGACAATGTTGGTGCCGTGTTCTTCGTCGATGCGGGTGGTGATGCCGGTGGC
>JBEVHG010000188.1:0-16765 GCA_040511335.1 Mycobacterium sp.
ACCCCGGCCCCACCGGCTCCACCCGCGAAACCTAAGGAGCCCGCCGACCTGGCGCAGCGCATCGCCGACGAGAAGCAGCTGCGACAAAGCACCGACCCGCAGATCCAGCTGCTCGCCCTGCAATTCCAGGCCACCCGCTGCGGCGAGGACGACGTGCTGGCCGGCAACGACGATCCGAACCTGCCGCTGATCACCTGTTCCACCGACGACACCACGGTGTATCTGCTGGACAAATCGATCATCAGCGGCGAGCAAATCGAGAACGCCACGTCGGGACTCGATCAGCAGCGCGGCGAATACGTCGTCGATCTGCAATTCAAGGGCGACGCCGCCAATGTGTGGGCGGACTTCACCGCAGCCAACGTTGGCACGCAGACCGCGTTCACTCTTGACTCGCAGGTGGTCAGCGCACCGGAGATCCAGGAAGCCATTCCCGGCGGCCGCACCCAGATCACCGGCCGGTTCACCGCCGACTCGGCCCGCGAACTGGCCAACGTGCTCAAGTACGGCTCGCTGCCGCTGTCGTTCGAGTCGTCGGAGGCCCAAACCGTCTCGGCGACATTGGGATTGACATCGCTGCGGGCGGGTCTGATCGCGGGCGCGCTCGGACTTGCGCTGGTGTTGCTCTACTCCCTGCTGTACTACCGGGCGCTTGGAATCCTGGTCGCGTTGTCCCTAATGCTCTCCGGCGCAATGATATTCGCGATACTGGTGCTGCTGGGCAGATACATCGGCTACACCCTCGACCTTGCCGGCATCGCCGGTCTGATCATCGGTATCGGCACCACTGCCGACTCGTTCGTGGTGTTCTTCGAACGCATCAAAGACGAGATCCGGGAAGGCCGTTCGTTCCGATCGGCCGTGCCGCGTGGCTGGGCACGGGCCCGCGCGACGATCCTGTCCGGTAACGCGGTCACGTTGCTGGCCGCGGTGGTGCTCTACGTCCTGGCGGTCGGACAGGTGAAGGGCTTCGCGTTCACCCTGGGCCTGACCACGATCCTGGACACCGTGGTGGTGTTCCTGGTCACGTGGCCGCTGGTTCTCTTGGCATCGAAGTCCACCATCATGGCGAAACCCGTTCTCAATGGTCTCGGTGCGGTTCAGCAGATCGCGCGGGAACGCCGTGCGGCCGTACAGGCGACGGGACGGGGGTAGCCAGATGACCGCCAAGCATTCAACCGACCAGAACGAGTCCGAAGCCGTCGAGGCGCAGACCATCGAATCGACGGGCTCGGGGCTGCCGAAGCATGGCGTTTTGACCCGGCTTTACACCGGTACCGGTGCGTTCGACGTCATCGGACGCCGCAAGGTGTGGTTCGCGGTCAGCGGCCTCATCGTCGCGATCGCGATCGCCAGCATTCTGCTCCGCGGCTTCACGTTCGGCATTGACTTCCAGGGTGGCACCACGGTGTCCTTCCCGAGCGGTAACGTCACCGCCGAGCAGGCCGAGGAGGTCTACCGCACCACGCTGGGCCAGGACCCCGAACAAGTGGTGATTGTCGGCAGCGGCGGTTCGGCCACCGTGCAGATTCGCTCGGAGACGCTGACCAGCGCCGAAACCGAAGAGCTGCGCACCGCGCTGTTCGACGCATTCCAGCCCAAGGGCGTCGACGGCCAACCGAGCAAGCAGGCGATCAGTGACTCGGCGGTGTCGTCGACGTGGGGTGACCAGATCACGAAGCGGGGGCTGACCGCGCTTGCCGTGTTCCTGGTGATCGTGGGTCTGTTCATCATGATTCGCTACGAGCGCTACATGGCGATGGCGGCGCTGGCGTCGTTGGTGTTCGCGCTGACGACAACCGCGGGCGTCTACTCGCTGGTCGGGTTGGAGGTCAGCCCGGCCACCCTGATCGGGCTGTTGACCATCATGGGCTTCTCGCTCTACGACACCGTCATCGTGTTCGACAAGGTCCGGGAGAACACCCTGGACTTCGAGCACACCACCCGGCGCACCTTCGCCGAACAGGCCAACCTGGCGATCAACCAGACGTTCATGCGGTCGATCAACACCACCCTCATCTCGATCACCCCGGTGGTGTCGCTGATGGTGGTCGCGGTGTGGCTGCTGGGTGTCGGCACGCTGAAGGACCTGGCACTGGTGATGCTGGTCGGCGTCGTGTGCGGCACGTATTCGTCTATCTTCTTCGCCACCCCGCTGCTCGTGACGCTGCGGGAGCGCACCCAACTCGTTCGCACCCACACACGCCGGGTGCTCAACCGCCGCAAGCCGGCCGCTGAGAAGCCCGCGCAGTCGGATGCCGAACCCGAGGCGGTCGCGGCGTCCGTGGCGAGCAAGCAGCCGCCGCCCGACAAGCCGGCACCAGGCGCGCGCCCGGTCCGGCCCACCGGCGCCAGGACTGGACGGCCGTCGGGTAAGCGGAATCCCCGGCGGCGGTAGCGCGGATGACTCGCCGGACGGCGCGGGGGACAGCAATCGCGGCGATGTTGTCATTGGCCGGCGCGCTGGGCCTGACGTCATGCTCGGGCGGCCACGCCGACGAAATCGACTACGCCGTCGACGGCGCGCTGACCACCTACAACATCAACACCGTCGCCGGTGCCGCGTCCGGCGGGCCGCAGGCGTTCGCGCGGGCGTTGACCGGCTTCAACTACCACGGGCCCGACGGGCAGATCGTCGGCGATCACGACTTCGGCACGGTGTCGGTGGTCGGGCGGGCGCCGCTGGTGCTCGACTATGTGATCAGCGACAAGGCCGTGTACTCGGACGGCAAGCCGATCACCTGCGACGACATGGTGCTGGCCTGGGCGTCGCAGTCCGGCCGGTTCCCGGGTTTCGACGCCGCCAGCCGGGGCGGTTACGGCGATATCGCCAGCGTGGACTGTGTGCCCGGGCAGAAGAAGGCGCGGGTGTCCTTCGCGCGGGACCGAGGGTTCATCGATTTCGGCCAGCTGTTCGCGGCGACGTCGATGATGCCGTCGCACGTGATCGCCGACGTGCTCGGCACCGACGTCACCACGGCGCTGCTCAACAATGACGGCCCGTCGGTTGAGCGCATCGCCCAGGTGTGGAACAGCACCTGGAACCTGCTCCCCGACCTGGACCCGAAGCGGTTCCCGTCGTCGGGGCCCTACAAGCTGGAGTCGGTCACCGAGGACGGCGCGGTCGTGCTCGTCGCCAACGACAAGTGGTGGGGTGCGAAACCCGTCACCACCAAGGTCACCGTGTGGCCGCGCGGCGCCGACATCCAGGACCGCGTCAACCAGGGCTCGCTCGACGTGGTCGACATCGCGGCCGGCTCGGCGGGAACGCTCAACATGCCCGACGACTACGTGCGGTCCGACAGTCCCTCGGCGGGCATCGAACAGCTCATCTTCGCCCCACGGGGACCGATGGCGGCCACGCCGGCGCGTCGGGCCCTGGCGCTGTGCACCCCGCGCGACGTCATCGCCCGCAATGCTGCGGTGCCGATCGCCAACTCGCGGCTCAACCCGGCGGCCGAGGACGCGTTCTTGGCGGCCGAAGGCGCCCCGGAGGGCGGCCAGTTCACCGTCGCCAACCCCGGCGCCGCGCGCACCGCGCAGGGCGGCAGGCCGCTGACTGTGCGCATCGGCTACCAGAGCCCCAACGCCAGGCTGGCCGCGACCGTCGGGGCGATCGCCAAGTCATGCGCGCCTGCGGGTATCACGGTGCAGGATGCCGCCTCGCCCGCCACCGGCCCACTTACATTGCGCAACAACGAGATCGACGTGCTGCTTGCCAGCACCGGCGGGGCGGTCGGCAGCGGCTCGACCGGATCGTCGTCGATGGACGCCTACGAGCTGCACACCGGCAACGGCAACAACCTGTCGGGCTACGCCAATAGGCGGATCGACGGGATCATCGGCGCGCTGGCGGCGACGTCTGATCCCAAGGAACTCGCGCGCCTGCTCGGCGAGGGCGCACCCATCCTGTGGGCCGATATGCCCACGCTGCCGCTGTACCGCCAGCAGCGGACCCTGCTGACATCGAAGAAGATGTACGCGGTGAGCAGCAATCCGACTCGATGGGGTGCGGGCTGGAACATGGACCGCTGGGTGCTGGAACAGTGACCGACACTTCGGCCCTCATCGCGTCGCTGACCCGCGAGGTGGCCGACTTCCCCGAGCCGGGCATTCAGTTCAAGGACCTGTCCCCGCTATTCGCCGACGCCAGCGGCTTCGCCGCGGTCACCGACGCCCTGGCCGCCGTCGCGTCCGGTAGCGACTTGGTGGCCGGCGTGGACGCCCGCGGCTTCCTGCTCGCCGGGGCGGTCGCCCTGCGGCTGGGCACGGGTGTCCTGGCCGTCCGTAAGGGCGGCAAGCTGCCCCCGCCGGTGCACGGCGAGTCCTACAACCTCGAGTACGGCACCGCCACCCTGGAGATCCCGGCGGAGGGCGTCGAGGTCGCCGGACGCACCACCGTCATCATCGACGACGTGCTGGCCACCGGCGGCACGCTCGCGGCCACGGCGCGCCTGCTGGAGAAGGCGGGCGCAACGGTGATCGGCGCCGCGGTGGTGCTGGAGTTGGGGGCCCTGAACGGCCGCGACGTGCTCAAACCGCTACCGGTCAGCAGCTTGCGCGTCGTCTGAGCGATATCCTCGAAGTCTCGGCGGCGAGGGCGATGAGCGCTTGCGCGAAGAGCAGACGAGGAGGTGACCATGGCTGACGATCCCGGCACGGGGCAGGTCGTGCAGACGCCGCCGCTGCCCGGTCAGGCACCGGACGTCGCACCGGCGGAAACCCCGAAGTCCTCGTCGAGCGCGTCGCGGCGGGTGCGGGCCCGGTTAGCGCGCCGGATGACCGCCCAGCGCAGCACCGTCAACCCGGTGCTCGAGCCGCTGGTCGCGGTGCACCGCGAGGTCTATCCGAAGGCCGACTTGTCGCTGCTGCAGCGCGCCTACGAGGTCGCCGAGGAGAGGCACGCCAGCCAGTTGCGCCACTCCGGCGACCCCTACATCACCCATCCGCTGGCGGTCGCCAACATCCTGGCCGAGTTGGGCATGGACACCACCACACTGGTGGCAGCCCTGCTGCACGACACCGTAGAGGACACCGGGTACACGCTCGAGGCGCTGACCGCCGATTTCGGTGACGAGGTCGGCCATCTTGTCGACGGGGTCACCAAGCTGGACAAGGTGGTACTGGGCACCGCGGCCGAGGGCGAGACCATCCGCAAGATGATCATCGCGATGGCCCGCGATCCCCGCGTGCTGGTGATCAAGGTCGCCGACCGGCTGCACAACATGCGTACCATGCGGTTCCTGCCTCCGGAGAAGCAGGCCCGCAAGGCCCGCGAGACGCTGGAAGTCATTGCGCCGCTGGCGCATCGGCTCGGCATGGCAACCGTCAAGTGGGAGCTCGAAGACCTGTCGTTCGCGATCCTGCACCCCAAGAAGTACGACGAGATCGTGCGACTGGTCGCCGACCGGGCGCCGTCGCGCGACATCTATCTCGCGAAGGTGCGCGCCGAGATCGTCAACACGCTCACCGCGTCGAAGATCAACGCGGTGGTCGAGGGGCGACCCAAGCATTACTGGTCGATCTACCAGAAGATGATCGTCAAGGGCCGCGACTTCGACGATATCCACGACCTGGTCGGTGTGCGGATCCTGTGCGACGAGATCCGCGACTGTTACGCCGCTGTGGGCGTGGTGCATTCGTTGTGGCAGCCGATGGCCGGGCGCTTCAAGGACTACATCGCCCAGCCGCGGTTCGGCGTGTACCAGTCCCTGCACACCACCGTCGTCGGACCGGAGGGCAAGGGACTGGAGGTGCAGATCCGGACCCGCGATATGCACCGCACCGCCGAGTACGGCATCGCTGCGCACTGGCGCTACAAGGAAGCCAAGGGCCGCAACGGGGTTCCGCATCCACACGCCGCCGCCGAGATCGACGACATGGCCTGGATGCGCCAACTGCTGGACTGGCAACGGGAGGCCGCCGACCCCGGCGAGTTCCTGGAATCGCTGCGCTACGACCTTGCGGTACAAGAGATTTTTGTGTTCACCCCGAAGGGCGACGTCATCACCTTGCCGACCGGGTCCACGCCCGTCGACTTCGCCTACGCGGTGCACACCGAGGTCGGCCACCGCTGCATCGGCGCCCGAGTCAACGGCCGGCTGGTGGCGCTGGAGCGCAAGCTTGAAAACGGGGAAGTGGTCGAGGTTTTCACGTCCAAGGCGCCCAATGCCGGGCCGTCGCGGGACTGGCAGACCTTCGTGGTGTCGCCGCGTGCGAAGGCCAAGATCCGCCAGTGGTTCGCCAAGGAGCGCCGCGAGGAGGCGCTGGAATCCGGTAAGGATGCCATCGCCCGCGAGGTGCGCCGTGGCGGACTTCCGTTGCAGCGGTTGATGAATGCCGAGTCGATGGCGGCGCTGGCCCGTGAGCTGCGGTATGCCGACATGTCCGCCCTGTACACCGCGGTTGGCGAGGGCCACGTGTCGGCGCGCCATGTGGTGCAGCGGCTGGTGGCCCAGTTCGGTGGTAACGAGGAGGCCGAGGACGAGCTCGCCGAGCGGTCCACCCCGGCCACCATGCCGTTGCGTCAGCGCAGCACCGACGACGTCGGCGTGGCGGTGCCCGGTGCGCCCGGCGTGCTGACCAAGCTGGCGAAGTGTTGTACGCCGGTGCCGGGCGACAACATCATGGGGTTCGTCACCCGCGGCGGCGGGGTCAGTGTGCACCGCACCGACTGCACCAATGCGGGGTCGCTGCAGGATCAGGCCGAGCGGATCATCGACGTGAAGTGGGCGCCGTCGCCGTCGTCGGTGTTCCTGGTGGCCATCCAGGTCGAGGCCCTCGACCGGCATCGATTGCTGTCGGATGTCACCAGGGTGCTGGCCGACGAGAAGCTCAACATCCTCTCGGCGTCGGTGACCACGTCCAACGACCGGGTGGCGATCAGTCGGTTCACCTTCGAGATGGGCGACCCCAAGCATCTCGGGCATGTGCTCAACGTGGTCCGCAATGTCGAAGGCGTCTACGACGTCTACCGCGTCACCAGCGCGGCCTGACTTTCCTGCGCGAGCCGGACGCAAAACCCCTTTGCGCGGTTAGTCGAGTTGGATCGACTTGACCTGGACGTCGGTCGCCGGCTTGCCGTCCTGGCCGCCACCGGCCACCCCGGCCACGGCGATCTTGTCCAGCGTGGCGAGCCCGGTCTCGTCGATGGTGCCGAACACCGTGTAGTTCGGCGGCAGCTGCGAATCCCGGTAGACCAGGAAGAATTGGCTGCCGTTGGTGCCGGGCCCGGCATTGGCCATCGCCAGCGTGCCGCGCGGGTACACCACCGGCTCCTGCAGCTTCGGGTCGTCGGGCTTGAACTGGTTGGTCGGGTATTCGTTGCCGAACTGATAACCCGGCCCGCCGGTGCCCACGCCCGTCGGATCACCGCACTGCAGCACCGACAGTCCTTCGGTGGTGGTCAGCCGATGGCATGGGGTGTCGTTGAAGTAGCCCTGCTGGGCCAGGCTGGCGAAGCTGTTGACCGTGCACGGCGCCTTACCGTTGTCGAGCTGCAACCCGATATTGCCCTGGTTGGTCGCCATGCTGGCGCTGACCTGCGCGGGGTTGGTCGGCACCTCGCCGGTGCGCGGCGGGTTGACCTGCTTGCTCGTCGGGTCCGAGGACGCCGGGTATTGGCAGTCGGCGCCCAGATCGGCGGGCGCGGCGAACGCGGGCAGCGGCGGGGTCGCTTGCGGCGCCGCTGGCTCCGCTGCGGCCGTGGTGGTCGCCGTGGTGGTGGCGGCAGACGCGGCCCCCTCGCCCGAGTCGCGTTTGGTGAGCATAAAGGTGGCCACCACCGCGCCGATCACTGCGACCACGGCGAGGGTCGCGCCGATGATCGTGAAGATGCGCCGCTTGCGTGCTTGCGCCTCCCGACGTTCCAGCTGCCGTTCGAGCTTGCGCTTGGCTGTTTCACGCCGCTGTTCATTGGTCGGCACCGCCGCTGTCCTCCTCGTGTGCTGGTCGATCGGCAACGAGTGTGCCAGGCGTTGCTGAGTGTGGGCCCTGCGACCCTGCCCGGTAAGGCGACTGTCACGACCGTGTCGTCACTGCTGCGCCGACAGCGATGCGGCGCAACCGGGCTTTAAGGGGATCGGTGCCGCACAGGATCGGCGAGTATGGGTTTTCCCAAAGCTTGCCCGTTTCCCCCGGTAAGGCCCAATCGCCCGATCAGCCATCGCCGAAGATCCGGGCCGTAGTCGTCACGATCCAACGCAAAGTCGACCGACGCCTTGAGGTAGCCGCCGGGATTTCCCAGGTCGTGTCGGGAACCCCGGTGCACCACCACATGGACGGGATGGCCCTCCTCGATCAGCAGCGCGATGGCGTCGGTAAGTTGCACCTCATCGCCGGCGCCGCGCTTGGTTCGCCGCAGCGCGTCGAAGATCGCCCGATCCAGCACGTAACGGCCAGCGGCTGCGTACGGCGAGGGTGCGTCCTTGGCCTTGGGCTTTTCAACCATGCCCTTGACTCTGAGCACGTCCGGGTTGGCGGCATCGGGCTCGGTCTCGACATCAAAAACACCGTAGGCGCTGATCTCTTCGGGCGTGACCTCGAACGCGCACAGCACTGAGCCTCCGTACTTGGCCCGTACCTTCGACATCGTCTCCAGAACGCCCGTGGGCAGCACCAGGTCGTCGGGCAACAGCACGGCGACGGCGTCCTCGTCCGGCGACAACGTCGGCTCTACACAGCTGACCGCATGCCCGAGCCCGAGAGGCTTGTGTTGGACCACCGATTCGACCTTGATGAGTGCCGGGGCGCGGCGGACTTTCTCCAGCATCAGGTGCTTGCCGCGTGCCAGCAAAGTGCCCTCGAGAACCAGGTCCTTGACGAAATGCGCGACGACGCCGTCCTTGCCTGCCGACGTCACGATCACCAGTCGCTCGGCGCCGGCGGCGGCGGCCTCGGCGGCCACCAACTCGATACCTGGGGTATCGACGACGGGCAGCAACTCTTTGGGTACCGTCTTCGTGGCCGGCAGAAAACGGGTACCCAAACCGGCGGCAGGCACGATCGCCGTACGCGGGATACAAACCCGGTGCAACATCATCGGTCTGACCCTACAGCAAACGGATTCCGATTTCAGGGAAAACCACCGGATGGCGTGGAAATCGATCAATGGCTATCTCGACTTCACCTGAAGCCCTCCGGCGAGACTGTGGCACGCAGTTTTCGCTATCCAGAGTGCGATCACGATGGGTGACGGCGGCAAACTGTCGCATCCGTAAGAGCAAATGTCGTTGGAACCCAAAACCGTGTCGATAACCGCACGGCCCCCAGCACGGCATGGCGATCCACGGTGCGACCCTTGCGACCCACGGAAAGTATGGATGGGAAACTTGATGCCGTGTTGATCACCGGATTTCCGGCCGGCATGTTGGCGTGCAACTGCTACGTGCTGGCCCCGGGCACCGGATCGGACGCCATCGTCGTCGACCCCGGCCAGCGCGCGATGGGCCCGCTGCGCCGGATCCTGGACGAGAATCGGCTGACCCCGGCGGCGGTGCTGCTCACCCACGGGCACGTCGACCACATCTGGTCGGCGCAGAAGGTGGCCGACATGTACGGCTGCCCGGCCTTCATCCATCCCGAGGACCGGTTCATGCTGACGGACCCGATCAAGGACTTCGGGCCCCGACTGGCCCAGCTTGCTTTCGGCGCGCTGTTCTCCGAGCCCAAGCAGGTGGTGGAGCTCGACAAGGACGGCGACAATATCGAGCTCGGCGGCATCACCGTGACTGTCGACCACACACCCGGCCATACCCGCGGTTCGGTGGTATTCCGGATCGACGGAGGGCAGGAGCGAAGCGACCCGGGAATCGACATCGGAGGGCAGGAGCGAAGCGACCCGGGAATCGACATCGGAGGGCAGGACCGAAGCGACCCGGGAATCGACATCGACGGACGCGCTGACGTCGTGTTCACCGGCGACACCCTGTTCCGCCAGTCGGTGGGTCGCACCGACCTGCCCGGCAGCAGCGGCCGGGACCTGCTGGGATCGATCGTGACAAAACTGTTGGTGCTCGACGACGACACCGTGGTACTACCGGGACACGGCGAGAAGACCACCATCGGGCTCGAACGCCGCACCAACCCGTTCCTCGAAGGTTTGACCCTGTGACCGAATTTCAGGCGCCCAAGGGCGTCCCGGACTATCTGCCGCCCGAGTCGGCGCAGTTCGTCGCGGTACGTGACGGCCTGCTGGAGGCCGCCCGCCGCGCAGGCTACGCCGACATCGAGCTACCCATCTTCGAGGACACCGCGCTGTTCGCCCGCGGGGTGGGGGAGTCCACCGATGTCGTGTCCAAGGAGATGTACACCTTCGCCGACCGCGGCGACCGGTCGGTGACGCTGCGCCCGGAGGGCACCGCCGGGGTGATCCGCGCGGCCATCGAGCACGGCCTGGACCGCGGCCCGCTGCCGGTCAAGCTCTGCTACGCCGGTCCGTTCTTCCGCTACGAACGCCCGCAGGCCGGGCGTTACCGCCAGTTGCAGCAGGTCGGGGTGGAGGCGATCGGCGTCGACGATCCGGCGCTGGACGCCGAGGTGATCGCGGTTGCCCACGCCGGCTTCCGGTCGCTGGGCCTCGACGGGTTCCGGCTGGAGATCACCTCGCTGGGCGACGACAGCTGCCGCCCGCAGTACCGGGAACTGTTGCAGGACTTCCTGTTCGCACTCGACCTTGACGAGGACACCCGCCGACGCGCCGAGATCAACCCGCTGCGGGTGCTTGACGACAAGCGTCCGCACATCCGGGAGATGACGGCCGACGCGCCGGTCATGCTCGACCACCTCTCCGATGTCGCCAAGCAGCACTTCGAGACCGTGCTTGCGCATCTGGACGCGCTCGGGGTGCCGTATGTGATCAATCCGCGGATGGTGCGCGGGCTGGACTACTACACCAAGACCACGTTCGAGTTCGTGCACGACGGGCTGGGTGCGCAGTCCGGTATCGGCGGGGGCGGCAGGTACGACGGGCTGATGCGCGAGCTCGGCGGAAAAGACCTGTCCGGCATCGGTTTTGGCCTCGGGGTGGACCGGACAATGTTGGCGCTGAACGCGGAGGGCAAGGCGGTCGGCGGGACCGCGCGCGTCGAGGTGTTCGGTGTTCCGCTCGGTGAGCAGGCCAAGGTGCAGTTGGCGGTGCTGGCCGCGAGGCTGCGAGCGGCGGGCGTGCGCGTCGACCTCGCCTACGGCGACCGCGGGCTCAAGGGCGCCATGCGCGCCGCGGACCGCTCGGGTGCGGTGATCGCATTGGTGGCCGGCGATCGCGACATCGAGGCGGGCACCGTCGGCGTGAAGAACCTGGCGACCGGTGAGCAGGTCGATGTGCCCGCGGATGCCGTTGTCGGCGAACTCCTTTCACGCCTTCGCCACTAACCGCGAGCGTGCGTGTCTGCGGGCCGACACGCCGCCCATCTGCCTACAAAAGTGCACGCTCACGGCCGTTCAGCGCACGCCGCGTACACGAGGTCGACGATGCCCTCGATGAAATCGTCGTCGAGAGGTTCGCCCGTGACCAGCAACCGGAAATAGAGCGGGCCGAGCAGCGCCTCGATTAGGAGGCCGGCGTCCACGCGCGGATCGATCTCCCCGCGGTCCGTGGCCCGCTCGACGATCGTCCTGTCGACCGCGAGCCGCTCGGCCCAGAACCGTCGACTGGCGGCGGCGATCTCGGGATTTCCCGGTGCTTCACCCGCGACGGCGCGGACCACCGCCTCGCCGGCGGGTGAGGTCTGGATCGCGGCAGAGCGCCGCGCCAGCTCCAGCAAATCGCCTCGAAGTGAGCCGGTGTCGGGGATGGCAACCGTCTGGCCCGCCTGCTCGAGCATCGCGTCCAGAACAAGCGTCTCCTTGGCGCGCCACCGTCGGTAGATCGTGGTCTTGTGCACCTCTGCGCGTGCGGCGACGCCGTCGAGGCTGACGCCGGAGTACCCGCGCTCGGCCAACTCCGCGAGGGTCGCGGCGATCACGGCCGCGCGGACACGCGCGGTGCGCCCGCCCGGCCGCCGGGATCTGGCAGGCACTTCCCTTGCTGCATTCACGATGGTAATCTTAACGCAACAAAATGTTGCATTTGTGAGGCGCGATGAAGGTCTACCAGCAGACCGGTGCTCTGCCGCGGCTGATCAGGCGGACCGGGGGGACCCGCCCGATGGCATGGATCTACGGGCACATCCAGGAACCGCTCGACCGATTCATCTACCGGTGTACAGCAGGCCGGGCCACCCTGACCTCCTGGCTCGGCGACGTCGAGATGGCGATGTTGACGACCACCGGCGCGAAGACCGGCCGTGAGCGGACGCATGTGGTGCTCGGCCTGCCCGACGGTGACCGGGTGGTCGTGGTCGCGTCAAATTACGGCCGCCCACATCACCCGAACTGGTACTACAACCTGCTGGCCAACCCTCGCGCCTCAATTGAGATCGGCGGCGTCGCCCGGCGGGTCGTTGCCCACGAGCTCGATGGAGCGGAGCGCGAGCGCTGCTACCAGCGAGGCGTCGATGTCTATCCCGGCTTCACCCTCTACCAGCGCCGCGTGCGTCGACGCATCCCGGTGCTGGCGCTCGACCCGGTGCCAAAGTCGTAGCGGTCGTCAGCCGCGAGTGAGCACAAATTGCCAACCCGCGCCGGCGTGTCGGCGAGCAGACGCGGTCGCTCGCGGGAAAAGGCAACCCTAGATGTCGCGCGTGTAACAGTCCGGTGGCGTTCGGCGATGTGACGGGCATGCGAAAAGCGACACCCATGGTCGGGGCGGCACTGATGGTGGCTGCCGCGGGAATCGGGGTAAGCCACGGCATCTCAGATGCCGAGCCGGCCGCTCACAAGGTCACCTACACCGTCACCACCGGCAGCGAGCTGAACGCGCAGATCTACTACCTGGGGACCGAACCGCCCAGCCGGGCGGCGTTCGACGCCGACTCGTCGCAATACCTCACCAACATCAAGGTGAACGTCAACCCGGCCGCTCCGTGGGTTTTCGAGACCACGCTGAACGATCCCAACCAGTGGGCGATCGTGAGCGCCAGCGGCGTGCTGCGGACCAACCCGGCCTTTCACTGCGAAATCGCCGTGGACGGTGTCGTGGTTGTGACGCAGGACGGCGGCAGCGGCGTGCAGTGCGCGCTGCGCCCTTGGTGATTCAGCCCCGCTCCTGCCCGCCGGAGAACACATAGACCCAGGCGTGGTTTCCTGAGCGCAAGGGCACCGCGACGCGCTGGTAGTCGTCGACTTCGTACGCGTCGGCGGCCGCCAATTCGCCTTCACTGATTGCGAACACGGTGCCCTCGACCGCGGCATCCGCACGCTGCGTCGGCTTCAGGATCGGGTGACGGTCGCTGCCGCTGGTGGCGATCACGTGCGGATCGGTGATGGTGACGTAGTGCAGCTCGTAGCCGACGATCGCATCGGGCCGGCCGTCGAGTTCACGGCCGAAGGTGCTCAGCTGCACATCGCGCTGGCGCAGGGTGCCGTACGAGAACAACAGTTCCGTCACGCGGGATAGTGAAGCACCCCACTCGCGAGCAGACGCAAAAGGCCCCGACACGCGCGTATTTGGGGGTTCTTACGTCTGCTCGGCGAGCTAGTTGAGCGCGCGCAGCTGTCGAACGAACTGCGCGACGGCCGCGCCGATCTCGTCGGGGCTGTCCTCCTGGATGAAATGCCCACCGGGCACCGTGATTTCGGTTTGGTTGGGCCAGCTGCGGACGAACTCGCGGACACGTCCCCGCACGATAGCGCCGGGCTCGGCGTTGATGAACAGCTTGGGCACATCGCTTTCGGCGAGCCACTTGCCGTACGCGCTCACGGTCGCGACGACGTCGGCGGGCTCGCCCTCGATGGGAAGGTTGCGCGGCCATGAAAGCGTCGGGCGCCTATCTTCCCCGGGGTTGCGGAAGGGTCTGCGGTACTGGTTCATCTCGTCATCGCTCAGCCGGCGCCGGATGGCACCCGGCAGGACGGCCTCGACGAAGAGATTCTGCTCCAGCACCATAGATTCACCATCCGGCGAGCGGAAGCCGGCAAAGACGCCGCGGTGTGGGTCAGGAAAATCCGACCACTCGATCGGCATCGCGATCGCCTCCATGTACGCGATGCCGGCCACCCGATCGCGGTGTTGGCTGGCCCAGTCGAAGCCGAGCGCCGAACCCCAGTCGTGCAGCACCAACACCACCCTGTCGCCAAGGTCGAGGGCATCCCACAGCCGAAACAGGTAGTCGCGGTGTTCGGCATAGTGGTAGCGATCCGGCCCTGAATCGTCGAGCTTGTCCGACGCGCCCATGCCGATCAGATCGCAGGCCACCAGGCGGCCGAGCCCTTCAAGATGCGGCATCACATTGCGCCACAGGTAAGACGAGGTGGGGTTGCCGTGCTGAAAGACGATCGCGTCACCCTCGCCCTCGTCGACATAGGCCATCCGCTTGCCGGCGATCTCCTTGTACTGCAGCTTCCCGTATGGCTTGGCTCCAACCATGCCGTAGAACCTACTTGACAACGGCTCGAACATCAGTTCGAATAAGACATGCGTTGGGATCGCCAGGGCGTCAGCGTCGACGACGGCGCACTGCCCGGACTGCAGCGCATCGGCTTCGTGCGCAGCGTGCGCACCCCGCAGTTCGAGGGCATCACCTTCCACGAGGTGTTGTGCAAGTCCGCGCTGAACAAGGTGCCCAACGCGGCCATGTTGCCTTTTCGGTACACCGTCAACGGCTATCGCGGATGCTCGCACGCCTGCCGGTACTGCTTCGCTCGTCCCACCCACGAGTATCTGGACCTGGACTGCGGCAAGGACTTCGACACGCAGGTGGTGGTCAAGACCAACGTCGCCGAGGTGCTGCGGCGCGAGCTGCACCGGCCGTCGTGGCAGCGCGAGACCGTCGCATTGGGCACCAACACCGATCCGTACCAGCGTGCCGAGGGCCGCTACTCGCTGATGCCCGGAATCATTGCGGCGCTGGCCGATTCGGGCACATCGTTTTCCATTCTCACCAAGGGCACGCTGCTGCGGCGCGACCTGCCGCTGATCGCCGCCGCCGCCCGTCGCGTCGATGTCAGCGTGGCTGTCTCCTTGGCGGTTGGCGATCCCGAACTGCACAGGGACGTCGAGCCCGGGACACCGTCACCGCAGGCCCGGCTCGCATTGATATCCGCGATCCGTGACGCCGGGCTGGGCTGCCACGTCATGGTCGCCCCGGTGCTGCCGAGGCTGACCGACTCGGTCGAGCACCTCGACGGTCTGATCGGCCAGCTTGCCGCGGCCGGCGCGACCGGGGTGACGGTGTTCGGGCTGCACCTGCGCGGCTCGACCCGCGGCTGGTTCATGTCCTGGCTGGCACGCTCGCATCCCGAGCTGGTCAGGGAGTACCGCGAGTTGTACCGCCGCGGAGCGTACCTGCCGCCGGACTACCGCAATATGCTGCACGAGCGGGTGACGCCGTTGGTGGCCAAGCACGGCCTGGACCGTGACCGCCGGACATTCACACCCGCGCCCGTGCCGGTCACGCCCGCCGCGGTCCTGCAGCCGACCCTCTTCTAAGGAAGGGTGTGGATCCGTTCAAAAGTGGTGTCACATGCGGTACCACTCTTGACTCACATCGTGACGTACTTGCCGACGACTCCTTGAAGTCTCATTTGGCTGGCAAGTGGTAATCATGTTACCACGTCGGTACCTGGGAAAACGAGACGCACCGGGCAATCGCTGTGAAAGCACGTTCTCATCTGCGGAAACGCGCTTCACAGGCGCGGCCGCGACGGTCAGCCCGCGGGTTGGTCGCCGGTGAGCCCGCGCATGCAGAACTCGTAGATGTGCGTCCCGTCGACCGGGGCGCCGTTCAATTCGGCGCCGAGGGCGCGCAGGCGCATGGCGCCGAGTGAGGACTGCATGATCAGCGCGGACGTGGTGTCGACGTCGAGATCGGACCGGAAAGCCCCGTCGGCGATACCGCGCTTGAGGATATCGCCGATGAGTCGGTGCAACGGCGCCAGGATGCGGGCGTATTCGCGCGGCAGCGTCTCGGCCAGATGGTCGTTGTAGAAGGTCAGGCCGCTGTTGATGCCCTCTTGGGTGCTCGAATGGGCCGGGGCGCTGATCCGGTCGATCAGCACGCGAAGCGCCGCGACGGCGTCCAGGCTGGTCGTTTCCTCGCGCCACCGCTGCGTCGACTCCGCCATGATCTTGTCGATGAGGGCGAGCAGCAGTTCGTCTTTGGTGGCGAACAGCTGGTAGAAGGCCCGCAGCGAGGTTTTCGACCGCTCGACCACCTCGAGCACGGTGAAGTCGGTCCGACCCGTCTCGCCGAGAATGGCCAGCGCCGACTTCATGAATCCCTCGGCGCGGGACTCCGCCTTGCGCCGGCTCGCGTCGAGGGAGTGCTCGACAGCCCGCTGCCGCAGACTCTCGCCGGTACCGGTCGCCTTCGCCATGAGAATGACGTTACCGCTTTTGTAGAGTCCGCGGTGAGGTTGCGGCTACTGTGTTGCCCCGACGGTGGGGCGACTTGGAGAGGTGTAGGCATGACAACAGACAGTGAGCAGGCGCAGTGGTCGGTTACCGGACTGCTGGAACTGTTCGACGCCCAACCCGACGGACCCGACCGGTTCACCGCTGCCACCGGTCCCGCGGGTGAGGACGAGCGCCAGGTCGTCGAGGGCACGCAGGTGATGGCGCAGGCGATTGTCGCTGCGGCCAAACGGTTTCCGGAGAAGTCGATACGTTCGGCGCACGCGGTGTTCGCCCGCGCCGTCATGGTCGGCGCACCGGTTGAATTGCTCTTCG
>JBEVHG010000189.1:0-10590 GCA_040511335.1 Mycobacterium sp.
GTAATGCGCATCCGATGCCGGTGCTGTCCAGCGCGGCCAACGCGCTGTCGGCCTACTACCAGGACTCGCTCGACCCGTTCGACGACGCCCAGGTGGAACTCTCCACCATCCGGCTGCTGGCCAAGCTGCCGACAATCGCGGCCTACGCGTACAAGAAGTCGGTCGGTCAGCCCTTCCTCTACCCGGACAACTCGCTCACGCTGGTGGAGAACTTCCTACGGATGACGTTCGGGTTCCCCGCCGAACCCTACGAGGTGGACCCCGAAACCGTCCGGGCCCTGGACATGCTCTTCATCCTGCACGCCGACCACGAACAGAACTGCTCGACGTCGACGGTGCGGCTGGTCGGCTCGTCGCAGGCCAACCTGTTCACCTCGATTTCCGGCGGCATCAACGCGCTGTGGGGCCCGCTGCACGGCGGTGCCAACCAGTCGGTGCTGGAGATGCTGGAGAAGATCCGTCAAGACGGCGGCGACGTCCAGAAGTTCGTCAAGAAGGTCAAGGACCGCGAAGACGGCGTCAAGCTGATGGGCTTCGGCCACCGCGTCTACAAGAACTACGACCCGCGGGCGCGCATCGTCAAGGAGCAGGCCGACAAGATCCTCGGCAAGCTGGGCGGCGACGACGATCTGCTGGCCATCGGCAAACAGCTGGAAGAGACGGCGCTGACCGACGAGTACTTCATCGAACGCAAGCTCTATCCGAACGTCGACTTCTACACCGGGGTGATCTACCGGGCCCTGGGGTTCCCCACCCGGATGTTCACCGTGCTGTTCGCGCTGGGCCGGCTGCCGGGCTGGATTGCCCACTGGCGAGAGATGCACGACGAGGGCAACGGCAAGATCGGTCGGCCGCGGCAGATCTACACCGGTTACACCGAGCGGGATTACACCAGGCTAGCCGGCCGCTGAGCGGCGCCGACCACCCCGCGAGTGGCCGTGTTTGCACGCGAAACGCCATCGAAATCTGGCATTTTGCGGTCGCTCGCCGGGGATGGTGCGACGAGCATCACCGCGGACCAACTTGCCGCACCGATAGTTGTAGTTTCACAATAGTTGTATGAATGAAACTGTCGGCACGCTGAGCCCCCGGCGCAAGGCCATCGTCCTGGTGTCCTGCTGCCTGAGCCTGCTGATCGTGTCGATGGACGCGACCATCGTCAACGTCGCCGTCCCCGCCATCCGCACCGACCTTGGCGCCACCACCTCCCAGCTGCAGTGGGTCATCGACATCTACACCCTCGTGCTGGCGTCCCTGTTGATGCTGTCGGGCGCGGCCGGTGACCGCTTCGGCCGACGCCGGGTGTTCCAGATCGGGCTCGCCGTCTTCGTGGCCGGGTCGCTGCTGTGCAGCCTGGCGCCGGGCATCAACATGCTGATCGCCGCGCGCTTCATCCAGGCGATCGGCGGCTCGATGCTCAATCCCGTTGCGCTGTCGATCATCTCGCAGGTGTTCACGGGTAGGGTCGAGCGGGCGCGCGCGCTGGGGTTCTGGGGTGCGGTCGTCGGCATCTCGATGGCGCTGGGCCCCATCGTCGGCGGTCTGCTGATCGAATTGGTCGGCTGGCGTGCCGTCTTCTGGATCAACCTGCCGATCTGCGCCGCTGCGATCATCCTCACCGCGATCTTCGTTCCCGAGAGCAAGTCCGCGACGATGCGCAACATCGATCCGATCGGCCAGGGGCTCGCCGTGATCTTCCTGTTCGGCATCGTGTACACGCTCATCGAAGGGCCGGTTTTGGGCTGGACGCATCCGCGCACCGTCGCGGTCTTCGTCGTCGCGGTGCTGGCCTTCGTCGCGTTCCTGCGCTACGAGTCCCGTCGCAGCGATCCGTTCATCGACTTTCATTTCTTCCGCAGCATCCCGTTCACCTCGGCGACCTTGACGGCGATCACCGCGTTTGCGGCCTGGGGCGCGTTCTTGTTCATGATGTCGCTGTATCTGCAGGACGAGCGGGGTTACTCCGCGATGCACACCGGATTGATCTTCCTTCCGATCGCCATCGGTGCACTGCTGTTCTCGCCGCTGTCGGGCCGGTTGGTCGGCCGGTTCGGTGGCCGCCCGCCACTCCTGGTGGCCGGCGTGCTGATCACCGCGGCGTCGGTGATGCTGACCGGCCTCACCGCGACGACGCCGGTGTGGGCGCTGCTGATCATCTTCGCGGTCTTCGGCATCGGTTTCTCGATGGTGAACGCGCCGATCACCAATGCAGCCGTCAGCGGTATGCCGTTGGACCGCGCCGGGGCGGCATCGGCGGTGACGTCCACCAGCCGCCAGGTCGGCGTGAGTATCGGTGTGGCGCTGTGCGGTTCGTTGGCGGGGTCGGCGCTGTCGGCGACCGGCAGCGATTTCGCTACGGCCGCGCGACCGCTGTGGTTCGTCTGCGTCGGCCTGGGGGTGCTGATCTTCGTGCTGGGAATCCTGTCCACCTCGCCTCGGGCGATTCGGTCCGCGGAGCGGCTGGCCCCGCTGATCGAAGGCACCGCTGCACAGGGTGTGAGCGCACGTGTCTCGTAATCCGTTGGCGGACGAGGTTTGGCGGGCCATAGCCGCGCTGGTGTTCGACAACAGCGACCGCTGGAAACGCTCGGTGGTGGAGCAGTCGGGCCTGCCTTTCAGCAGGATCAGGATCCTGAAGCGGTTGGCCAACCGCCCGATGACGGTGAACCAGGTGGCGCAGGCCGCCACCTGCGATGCACCCGCGGCCACGGTCGCGATCAATGATCTGGAAAACCGCGGCTTGGCGGTACGCGAAACCGACCCGACCAACCGACGGTCCAAGCTGGTCTCACTGACCGATGCCGGCCGCGATGTGGTGGCGAAGATCGACGCGGTCGACGACCCGGCGCCGGATTCACTCACCGCCCTCGACGACGCTGAATTGCGGGGAATGCAGGCGATCATCGACAAGCTCGCCAAGCCGTAGGTCGTATGTTGCGCCACGAACTGCCGCTGTTGCGGATGCGCGCGCTGCTGGCGCGGGCGCACAGTGACGAGGTCGCCTACCGCGACTACGTCGCCCGCTGCCGTGACATGGCCACGGGCGTCGGCTACGAGGGACACATTGCGATGGCCTACTCCATGGCAGCCGACTGCTAGCTCTCCAGCACCGCCATCGCAGCATTGTGCCCGCCGATGCCCGACACCGCACCGCCGCGGTGGGATGCTGACCCGCACACCAGGATCCGTTCATGCACGGTGGCCACCCCCCAGCGTCGCGCCGGAGTGTCGAGTGGTTCGTCGTCCTCGGCGAACGGCCAGCTCAGCGCACCGTGGAAGATGTTTCCGGCCGTCATACCCAGCGTGTTCTCCAAATCGACGGTGGTCTTGGCCTCGATACACAGCCGACCCGACGAATCCTCCATCAACACGTCCTGAATGGGTTCGGCCAGAACGGAATTCAGCGAGTTGAGCACGGCAGAGGTCAGCGTGTCGCGTATGCGGTCTGGGTGGGCCGCCGCAGCCAGCTGGTGAGGCGTGTGCAGGCCGAAGACGGTCAACGTGTGTGCGCCCGACTGCCGAAGCTCCTCAGACAGGATGGTGGGGTCGGTCAATGAATGACAGTAGATCTCGCACGGCAGTGGGTCGGGAACCCGGCCGCCGGCCGCCTGCGCGTACGCGGCGTCGAGTTGACTGAACGTCTCGTTGATGTGAAACGTTCCGCCGAATGCCTGCTCGGGTGTCACGGTGTCGTCGCGTAATCGCGGTAACCGGCGCAACATCAGGTTGACCTTGACCTGTGCGCCGGGGGCGAGCGCGGGCCCGGGCTCACCAAGAAGGCCGGCCAGCACCGCCGGTGTCACGCAGGACAATACGAACTCCGCCCGGACCCGGCGCTCCTTGTCGTCGATGCGGTAGCGGACTTCGCCATCCGGGTCGATGCCGTAAACCTCTGCACCCGTGACGATCTCGGCGCCGTGTCCGGCCGCGGCGGCGGCCAGCGCACCGCTGACCGCACCCATGCCGCCGATCGGCACATCCCAGTCGCCGGTGCCACCGCCGATCAGGTGATAAAGGAAGCACACGTTCTGCATCAGCGACGGATCGTCGGCGCGGGCGAACGTCCCGATCAGCGCGTCGGTGGCCATGACGCCGCGGACCAGATCGTTGTGCACCGTGTCCGTGATCGTGTGCCCGATCGGTTCACACATCATCGCCTGCCAGGCCGCCTCGGCATCCGGATCACCGCCGGCCAGCACGTGGCGGTGTGCATCGTCGCGGGTGCGCAGCGGTTCGGTCAGCGTCGGCCACAGCCGAGACGTGACGATGCGGCAGCGGCGGTTGAAGTCGGCGAACCCGGCCTCGTCACCGGCTGCACCGATGGCGCCGAAAGTATTCTGCGGCCCGACCAACAACCCGGTCCGGCCGGCAGTGGCCGGGTCGGGTGTGTAGGACGAGTAGCGGCGGCGGGCCAGCCGCACCCGGGCACCGAGGTCGTTGACGACACGTCGGGGCAGCAGACTGACCAGATACGAGTAGCGGGACAGCCGCGCGTCGACGCCGTCGAAGGCGTGCGCCGAGACGGCCGCCCCGCCAACGTGACCGAGGCGTTCGAGTACTTGCACGCGCCGTCCGGCGCGGGCCAGGTAGGCGGCGGCGACCAAACCGTTGTGCCCGCCGCCGACGACGACGACATCGGGATCGGGGGTCACGGCGTTCAATTCAGGTAGTCCTCGACCTGGCTGGCCGGTCGCGCCTGCGCCTCGCGCGGATCGCCGCCGGTTTCGCGCAACGCACGCCGCTGCCGGAGCAGGTCCCAGCATTGGTCGAGGGCCATCTCGATCACCCGTAGGCGGTCGTGTTCCTCTGATTCGCTGATGTCATGCCGCTGCAGCTTGCTGCGCAGCTCCTGTTCCTTGGCAACGAGCTTGTTGACCTCGGCGAGGATGTCTTCGTCCTTTGCCACCAGTACAGTCTGCCCGACTACGGTGGGTGCGGTGACGACGAAACCTGAGATCGAGTTTCCCGACGGGCCCGCGCCGACTGAGCTCGTCATCGAGGACCTGGTGGTCGGCGACGGCGCGGAAGCGGTGCCCGGTGGCACCGTCGAGGTGCACTATGTCGGCGTCGAGTACGACTCCGGCGAAGAATTCGACAGCTCCTGGAATCGGGGCGAATCCATCGAATTCCCGCTGCGCGGGCTGATTAAGGGCTGGCAGGACGGCATTCCCGGGATGAAGGTCGGCGGGCGGCGTCAGCTCGTCATCCCACCGGCCCAGGCCTACGGTCCGGCGGGCGGGGGCCACCGCTTGTCGGGGAAGACTTTGATTTTCGTTATCGACCTATTGGCGACCCGGTAGGCCGAGCCAGAGACTTTCTCCGATTGTTATCTCAGTTTCTTTATTCTTTGTCCGATTGTTATCTCAGTTTTCAGACGAACCCTCGAAAGTTGATCCGCGCCGTCATAGGCTCGAATCGTTCGAGAAGTGGACGCGCTCAATTGACTGGGGAGACCCATGCCGGGTTCTGAGGAAATTCGCACAACCACCCAATGGCGGACAGCATCCAGATTTTATCGACGCCCTCCCGGCCTGGGATGGTTGCTGGCACTGCTGGCTGTGCCGCTGTTACTGGGAGCCATCGGCTATGGCATCAGGGACAGAGATGCGGATGTCGACGTCACGATGCCGACTGTCGATCCGACGGTCACGCTGACGGCGCCCACCGTGACCGCTCCCAACGTCAACGTGCCGGCACTGTCCTTTGCAGGGCTGTCAATCAGCCGGAACGGCAACGACTTCACCCTCAGTGGTGAGCTGCCCGACCTGGCGGCGGAAACATCGTTGCTCGACTCGTTGAAGGGGGCGCTTGGGGGCGGCGTCAATCTGATCGACAACATCAACATCAAGCCGGACATCAGCGCGCCCGACTTCTCCGGTCTCGGAGCGCTTTTCAGGGCGGCCGTTGACATTCCCGATTTCAAGTTCGATCTGAACGGCGACACCATCACGCTCACCGGGACCGCGCCGTCCGAGGACGCGAAGGCGGCGGTCGAAGCGGCGGCGAAGGCCGCGTGGCCAAACCTGAAGGTCGTCAACGAGATTCGGGTCACGGCTCCGACGGGTGCGCCGGCACCGGCCGGTGAGTGCGCCAATCTCCAGGCGGATATCGCTGGCCTGCTGAGGACACCGATCACCTTCGAAACCGACGGGTTCACGCTGACGCCGGGTACCGAGCAGATGCTGACTGAGGTCGCGAACAAGCTGAAGGCGTGCCCGAACTCTCGCATCGCGGTGGAGGGCTACACCGACAACACCGGCAATGACGCCATAAATATTCCGCTGAGCGGGAACCGGGCCAAGTCGGTCGCCGACTACCTGGTTGCGCAGGGCGTCGCCGGCGACGCCGTCACCTCGAAAGGGCTGGGTGCGGCCAATCCCGTCGCGAGTAATGACACACCCGATGGACGTGCCCAGAATCGGCGCGTCGTGATCTTGGTCAGCTAGGGAAGGATTGGACATGGACTTCGTCATGCACTGGTTGTGGTATTTGGTCGCTTTCGTGGTCGGCTCGGCGGCGGCCTGGCTGATCACCGTTATGTCGATTCGACACATAAGTGAGGAAGAAGCTATCGCGGACCTTCCGGGCTCGCGTGAGTTAGGAGCGCGGTAATGGAAGATGTGAATTGGTGGCTAATGGCGCTGTCGTTTCTGCTGGGACTGCTGCTGACGTTCGCCTTGATGATTAGGCGCGTCACCCGTGAGGTGCCGGTAACCGAATCGGTCGGTGTCGGGGGGCCCAGTGTGGCTCGCCCCACCGTCGAACGCGATACCGGCACTGCCCGACTGACCGGCGAAACGGTGACGCCCGAGGGTCCCACCACCAGGATCCCGGCAGCCGGTGCGGCGGCAGCCGGTGCTGCAGCAGCGAAGTTCACCACCGGGACGTCCGACACGGATGCGACGGCGAAGATCAGCGCCGTCGCAGATGAACCCTATGGTGCGGGTTCGGTCCGGGCGGGTGCGGGTGGAAGCGGTCCGTCCGGATGGACCATCAAGGGCAACGAGGACTCGATGCTCTACCACACGACCGACAGCCCCTCCTACAAGCAGACCATCGCCGAGGTCTGGTTCCGCGAGGAGAGCGCCGCCGAGCGTGCCGGGTTCACCCGCTGGGACAAGGGCCGGGCGCGCGGCGGTGCGGCGAAGTTCGCCGATGTGCCGCCCGGGCCGCACGGCCCCGGTTCGGCGTTGCCGAACGCGGACGGCAGTGGTCCGTCGGGATGGACGGTCAAGGGCAACCAGGATTCGATGCTCTACCACTCGCCGGCCAGCCCCGCGTACGACGTGATCGTCGCCGAGGTGTGGTTCCGCGACGAAGACACCGCAAGGGCAGCGGGCTTCGCACGCTGGGACAGCGGCAAGTCCCAGCGCGGGCAGAAGTAGCGCTACCGGGGTCCGGGCAGCCGCAGCAACAATCGCGCGCCGCCCAGCGGGCTGGCCTGCAACGACGCGGTGCCGCCGTGGAGTTCGGCCTGCTGGGCGACCAGCGCCAGGCCCAGCCCGGAGCCGGAATGCGACGCCGTCGACCCTCGGGAGAACCGGTCGAAGACGACCTTGCGTTCCTCCTCGGGGACGCCGACGCCGTCGTCGTCGATCGCGATCTCCACGCCGGCGCGTGAGCTGACCGCCGACAGCTGCACGCGGGTGGCGCCGCCGTGTTTGACGGCGTTGGCGATCGCATTGTCGACCGTCAACCGCAGCCCGGCCGGTAGCCCCACGATGATGACCGTGGGCGCGGGCACCAGCGAAACGTCCAGGTCGGGGTAGACCCGCATCGCGTCGTGCGCGGCCCGGTCGAGCAGTTCGGTGATGTCGACCGGGACGTGGTCATCGGAGGTGGACAGCTCACCCTGCGCCAGCCGCTCCAGCGCAGTCAACGTGGCCTCAATGCGCGACTGCGTGCGGATGACGTCGTTGACGACCTCTTTGCGCTGCTCCTCCGGCAGATCCAGGGTGGACAGCACCTCGAGGTTGGTGCGCATGGCGGTCAGCGGGGTGCGCAGTTCGTGCGACGATACCGAAGCGAAGTCGCGCGCCGACGCCAGCGCAGCCTTGGTGCGGTCCTGCTCCTTCCAGATGCGCTGCAGCATGCCCTTGACAGCGTCGGCGATCTCGACGGCCTCGCTGGCGCCGCGGATCTCGACGTCGGGCGCCTCGTCGCCGGCGTCGATCTGCCGGGCCTGCTCGGCCAGCCGCTTGAGCGGCCGCACCGCGAACGCGGCTAACAACCAGCCCAATACCGCGGCCGCGCCGATCGCGAAGAAGCAGATCAGAATCACCCGCCGGTGCAGGTTATTGGTGTCGGCAATGGTGGCGTCGTAGGTGGCACCGACCGCCACCGACATCGGCTCGGGCACCCGGATGTCCACGGTGCGCACCCGGTAGCGCACGCCGTTGACGTCGGTGTCTGCGTAACCGGCGGGCAGCTCCGGTAGCACGACGTTCGAGTTGGACGTGACCTGACCGCCCTTGCGCACCGTGATGACGGCGTCCTGGTCGTTGGGCGATCGCGGGATCTCGTCGAGGCCGCGCGGCAGGAACGGGATCGCGAAGCCAGCCGCCTCGTCGAGCCGGCGGTCCAACCGCTCCTTGCGGTCGTTGGTGATGCCGACCCAGACGATGGTGCCGACGATGAGGACGACGATCGCCGCACCGATCGCGGTGGCGAACGCGACGCGCGTACGCAGCGAGGGAGTGCGGGCAAAGATTCGCGACAACCGATCCATCAGATCCATCACTGCGTCCGGAGCACGAACCCCACGCCGCGCACGGTGTGCAGCAGCCGCGGCGCGCCGCCGGCTTCCAGCTTGCGGCGCAGGTAACCGATGAACACGTCGACCACGTTGGTGTCCGCCGCGAAGTCGTAGCCCCACACCAGCTCGAGCAGCTGGGCCCGGGACAGCACCGCGGTCTTGTGCTCGGCCAGCACCGCGAGCAGGTCGAACTCACGCTTGGTCAGGTCGACGTCGGTGCCGTTGACACGTGCCCGCCGGCCGGGGATGTCCACCTCCAGCGGCCCGACCTGGATGGTCTCCGACGAGAACGTCGCCGTCGAGCCGCGCCGGCGCAGCAGCGCCTTCACCCGCGCCACCAGCTCGGCCAGCACGAACGGCTTCACCAGGTAGTCGTCGGCGCCGGCCTCCAGGCCGGCCACCCGGTCGTCGACAGAGCTGCGCGCGCTCAACACGCAGACCGGGACGTCGTTGTCCATCGCGCGCAGCGCGGTGACCACGCTGACCCCGTCGAGCACCGGCATGTTGATGTCGAGCACGATCGCGTCGGGCCGGGTCTCGGTGGCGCTGCGCAGGGCCTCGGCACCGTCCTTGGCGGTCGACACGTCGAACCCGGACAGCCGGAGCCCGCGCTCCAGCGAGGCGAGCACGTCGTCGTCGTCATCGACCACCAGCACCCGGGGTGATGTCGCACCACTCTCCATGCCCGCAATCTTGCCTGAAGAACCCGCCGGGATGCGGGAAGCTTGTTGACCTCATCATTTGTTGAGGTTTTACGGTGAATTTCATGAGTATCGAAACGGTGGCCAGACACACCCTGTACCGCCAGATGCGGGCGCAGTCCGGTGACCTGAGTTCGCTGGCCGACCGGGCGTTGCTGAGCCGGATCTGGTGCTTCGCCGGCCGGCATCACCGCAGGCTGGGGGCGTTCGTGGCGGTCAGCGTGGTCAGCGCGCTGCTGGCCGTGGCCACTCCGGTGCTGGCCGGCCGGGTGGTCGACGAGATCGTCGGCGGCGGCGCGGCGGGGACCGTCGTGCTGCTGGCCCTCGTCATAGCAACCGTGGCGGTCGGTGAGGCGGCCGTGTCGCTTGTCACCCGCTGGTTGTCGTCCACCATCGGCGAGGGCCTGATCCTGGACCTGCGGACCGCGGTGTTCGACCACGTGCAGAGGATGCCGGTCGCGTTCTTCACCCGCACCCGCACCGGCGCGCTGGTCAGCCGGTTGGGCAACGACGTGATCGGCGCGCAGCGAGCCTTCTCCGACACGCTGTCCGGCGTCGTCTCCAATGTGGTGACGCTGACGTTGACGCTGGCGGTGATGATCGGCATCTCCTGGCAGATCACCCTGCTGTCGCTGCTGCTGACGCCGCTGTTCCTGGTGCCGGCGCGCCGGATCGGCCGCACCATGGCGACGTTGAGCCGCGAGACCGCGATCTACAACGCGACGATGAACACCCAGATGACCGAGCGGTTCTCCGCGCCGGGGGCCACCCTGGTGAAGCTGTTCGGCAGCCTGGCCCGCGAGTCGCGCGAGTTCGCCGCACGCGCAGGCCGGGTCCGCGACATCGGGGTGAAGACCTCGATGCTGCAGTCGACGTTCATGAACTCGCTGACGTTGATGTCGGCGCTTGCGCTGGCCCTGGTGTACGGCCTGGGCGGGGTGCTAGCAATCGGCGGGCACCTGCAGGCCGGTGCGATCGTGTCGTTGGCGCTGTTGTTGACCCGGCTGTACGCGCCGCTGACGGCGCTGGCCAACGCGCGGGTGGAGATCGCCAGCGCGCTGGTCAGCTTCGAGCGGGTCTTCGAGGTGCTCGACCTGGTGCCGCTGATCCGTGAGCGCCCGGACGCGGTGGCCG
>JBEVHG010000190.1:0-5081 GCA_040511335.1 Mycobacterium sp.
TACGAGACCACCGCCCCGGGCACGCTGTTCGGCGCCGGATCGCCAAAGCACCTGGCGGACTACTATGCCCGTCGGCGTGGCCCGCTGACCTCGAACGTCGCTGAGCTCAGCGCCTTCTTCCGCACCGGGAGCCACGAGCTGCCGGACATGCAGATCATCGGCGCTCCCGGGTACTTCTTCGACAACGGCTTCGCGACCCACGACCGGCCGGCCTTTACGTTCGCGATGTCGATGATCGCGCCGACCAGCGAGGGCTCGGTTCGATTGCGCAGCAGCAACCCCACCGACAAGGTCGCGGTGAGCTTGAACATCTTCGCCGAGCAGGCGGACCTGGACTCCATGGTCGCGGCGATCGAGCGGGCCCGCGAGATCGTGGCGGCCCCGTCCTTGCGCAGCATCGTCGGCCCGGAGATCCACCCGGGACGCGTCGCCCGGACCCGGCGCGAGATCGAGCGCAAGCTGCGGGCAGAAACCCAGCATACGTACCACGCGGCCTGCACAGCGCGCATCGGAGCCGAGGGCGAAGGTGTGGTCGACCCGGAGCTGCGGGTCCACGGTGTGTGCGGTCTGCGGGTCGCCGACGCGTCGGTGTTCCCGTACATACCGCGGGGCAACACCCACGCCCCGGCGATGATGGTCGGCGAGAAAGCCGTCGACCTGATTCGCGAAACCCTGTGACCGGCCAGATTTCGATCAGGAGACCCCGATGACCCGCAATCAGCAGGCCGCCGTCGACACCATCGTCGAGCGGCTCACCGTCGGCGAAAAAGCCTGGGCGGCTACCACCCTCGCCGACCGACGCCGAATGCTCCTCGCGCTGCGGAAGAACCTGGCCGACGCAGCCGTCGAGTGGGTGGAGATCGCGCGCGGCATCAAGGGGCTCCCCAAGGGCTCTCCGCTGGTCGGCGAGGAGTGGATCAGCGGGCCGTGGGCGGTGCTGTCGTTCACCGGTGCCCTCGCCGAGACGCTGGAGAAGCTGGAGAACGGCTCGGACGTCCTGGACGGCTTGCGCTTGGACAAGGCACCCGGCAACCGCGTGGCCATCCGCGTGTCACCGCACGGCACCTTCGACCAGCTGTTGTTCAGCGGGTTCCGCACCGAGGTCTGGCTGCGGCCCGGTGTCACCGAGACCCAGGCGCGTACCCGCGTCGGCCTCGGTCAGCGCACGCCGCACCAGACACAGGGCGTGGCACTGGTGCTGGGGGCCGGGAACATCTTCTCCCTGGCGCCGCTGGACACACTCCAGCAGCTGTACGCCGCCAACCGCGCGGTCGTGCTCAAGCTGAACCCGGTCACCGACCCGCTGCACCCGGTCTTCGAGCGGATCTTCGCGCCCTTCATCGAGCTCGGCGCGCTCCAGATCGTCACCGGCGACGGATGGTTCGGCGACACGCTGGCACACCATCCGGGAATCAGCGCCGTACACCTGACCGGAAGCGAGGCAACACACAACGCGATCGTCTGGGGCACCGGGGACGATGCCGAAGCCGCCAGGCGGGCCGGCACCCCGCGACTGCACAAGCCGATCACCAGCGAGCTCGGCGGGGTGTCCCCGGTCATCGTCGTGCCCGGCGAATGGTCGCAGGCGGACCTGAAGTTTCAGGCCGAGCACGTGGCCACCCAGCGGCTGCACAACAGCGGACACAACTGTGTCGGCAGCCAGATCGTCATCATCAGTTCCGACTGGGCGCAGAAGGACGCATTCATGTCCGCGCTCCGCAAGGCCCTCGCCGCCGCGCCCTCGCGACCTGCGTGGTATCCCGGCAGCGCGCGTGGCGTGGAGTCGGCACGCGCCCTCCATCCCACTGCGGAGTCCGTCGGAGGGACGCCCGAGCGTACGCTGCTCACCGGGCTCGATCTGACGGACTCCGAGGAGACCGCGTTCAACGTCGAGTATTTCGGTCCCGTGCTCGGGACTGGTGTCGGATTCCTCACTGCGCGCGCGACCTGGGGCGCCTTCCCGGGCCATCCCTTGGAGGACATCCAGAGCGGCCGCGGTGTCGTCAACAACGCGCTGTTGATCGACGACACCGAGCGAACCGTGGTGTACGGTCCGTTCCGCCCGGCACCTCGCTCGCTGCGGCACGGGGGAGCTGTCGTTGACGCCGAAGCCGGCGTGGTTCGTCTCGAACAAGACGGCCGCGACAACCGGTCGCCTTCTCACCGACTTCGTGTATCGGCCAACGCGAGCTCGACATGACCGAGTCGTTCCGTGATGCGATGTCCCAAAAGCTCCTCGGCGCGGTTGAGCCGGTATCGCACGGTGTTTCGGTGCACGAACAACCGGCTGGCTACGTGCATGATAGCCAGAAGACCTGCCGGAATTGCGCACTCCACGAGCTGAACCGGCCGTAATGCCAGGGCGGGGCCGATCGGGGAGCAGATACGAAGTCGGCTGCGGCCGCGACGCCGCCCGGTCTTGCAACGGTGGCGTGATCCTCGACGTCGTCGCCGTGCCGTAGCCCACCTTGCTGATAATGGGACTGTGATTCGCATTCCTGCAAACACGTTCGGCAACAGGGGAACTCGGATCTCAGATCACATGACGTCCGAACACGTTGCGCCAGGGACGCGGTGGATTCGCGACCGCGACTTGCGGATTTCGGCGGGTGATGCCGACGGTCACAGATCTTGTAGCAGGCGGCGAAGAATGGCGAACCGGGGGCAGCGTCCTCTGGCCGCAAGTGTGTGGGTCAGGGGGCCTGAGCCACACTCACGCACCGGTTTTGCTCGAAGCGGGGGAGAACGTGAAGGTCGTTCAGGAACGGCTCGGCCACACCACGATGGACGTCTACTCGTACGTCACGCTGACCATGCAACGGTCGGCCGTCGACCGCTTCACGGCGGCGATCAGCGGCCCCGATTAGGCACCCTTGTTGCATGGTTCGTTGCATGGACCGTGAAACCAACAGCGCCCACCTGCGTTCGTGCAAGTGAGGCGCCATTTTCGATCGGGGTGAGTGACGGGACTCGAACCCGCGACCCCCAGGATCACAACCTGGTGCTCTACCAACTGAACTACACTCACCATCGCCGCCTAGCCCCAAAGGCAGAAGCGGCGCCGTCGATACTAGCCGCTCGGACGCTCGACGGCCGAATCGATTTGCTCAGAATCGCCGCCCGGCGCTCCCAATTCGGCGGCCACCGCGGCGATGTCGCTGGCCGAAGGCCCCGGCGGCGCGACGAATGCGGTGTGCCGGTAGTACTTCAGCTCACGGATCGATTCGTGGATGTCGGCCAGCGCGCGGTGTGCGAGGCCCTTCTCCGGCTGACCGAAGTAGATCCGCGGATACCAGCGCCGGCACAGTTCTTTGATGGAGCTGACGTCGATCATCCGGTAGTGCAGGTAATTGTCGAGGATCGGCATGTCGCGGGCGATGAAGCCGCGGTCGGTGGCGATCGAGTTACCCGCCAGGGGAGCGGTCTTTGCCTGCTTGACGTGGCCGTGGACGTATTCGAGTACCAGCGCCTCGGCGGCGGGCACGTCGATGGTCGACGCGCGCACCTCCTCGACCAAGCCCGAGCGGTTGTGCATCTGCGCGACCACGTCGATCATGCCGGACAGCGCCGCGTCGTCGGCGTGGATGACCACGTCGATGCCCTCGCCGAGGATGTTGAGGTCGGCGTCGGTGACCAACACCGCGATTTCGATGAGCCGGTCGGACTTCAGATCCAGTCCGGTCATCTCACAGTCGATCCACACCAATTCGTCACGCACAGCGCTCAACAGTAAGCCCACGCCCGACAAGCGGCCGCCCACACCCACCCGGGGTGGCTGGTCGCCAAGTAGTGTCGGTGAGCGAGTTAGCAGCCTCCGGAGAGGAATCGCCGTAGATGACCACCGAGTCGACAGCCACCCCCGCGCAGCAGATCGCCGCCGGTTACGGCGTCGAAGGCCAGGCGCTGGAGCTGGGCACCGTCGTCATCGATGGCGTCGCCGACCCGACCGCGCAGATCCGCATCCCGCTGGCCACTGTCAACCGGCACGGCCTGATCGCCGGCGCCACCGGCACCGGAAAGACCAAATCGCTGCAGGTGATCGCCGAGCAGCTGTCGGCCGCCGGGGTGCCCTGCCTGATGGCCGACGTCAAGGGTGACCTTTCGGGGCTGTCGCGGCCGGGCGAAGCAGGCGACAAGATCACCGAGCGGGCCAAGGACACCGGTGACACGTGGTCGCCGACGGCGTACCCGGTGGAGTTCCTGACGCTTGGCACCTCGGGAATCGGAGTACCGGTGCGGGCCAGCATCTCCAGCTTTGGGCCGATCCTGTTGTCGAAGGTGTTGGGGCTCAACGCAACCCAGGAGTCCACGCTTGGGCTGATCTTCCACTGGGCCGACCAGAAGGCGCTGCCACTGCTGGATCTCAAGGATCTGCGGTCGGTGATCACCTTCCTGACCAGCGACGAGGGCAAGCCTGAGCTGAAAGCGCTCGGTGCGGTGTCGTCGACGACGGCCGGGGTCATCCTGCGCGCGCTGGTCAACTTGGAGGCCGAGGGGGCCGACACGTTCTTCGGCGAGCCCGAGTTGGAGCCCGAGGACCTGCTGCGCGTCGATGCGCAGGGCCGCGGCATCATCACGCTGCTCGAGCTCGGGAGTCAGGCCGCGCGGCCGGTGATGTTCTCCACGTTCTTGATGTGGGTGCTGGCCGATCTGTTCACGACGCTGCCCGAAGTCGGCGACGTCGACAAGCCGAAGCTGGTGTTCTTCTTCGACGAGGCGCACCTGCTGTTCACCGACGCGTCCAAGGCGTTCCTCGAGCAGGTTGAGCAGACGGTCAAGCTGATCCGGTCGAAGGGCGTCGGCGTGTTCTTCTGCACCCAGCTGCCCACCGACGTGCCCAACGACGTGCTCTCGCAGCTCGGCGCCCGCGTCCAGCACGCGCTTCGCGCGTTCACCCCGGACGACCAGAAGGCGTTGACCAAGACGGTGCGTACCTACCCGAAAACCGATGTCTACGACCTGGAGTCGGCGTTGACGTCGCTGGGTATCGGCGAAGCGATCGTCACCGTGCTGTCGGAGAAGGGTGCGCCGACGCCGGTGGCGTGGACCAGGATGCGCGCCCCGCGCTCGCTGATGGACAC
>JBEVHG010000191.1:0-9203 GCA_040511335.1 Mycobacterium sp.
GGACCGTCGGTGCCGGCCGGGTACAGCCGGGGCACACGATCGGTGTTCTGCCATTCGTGCAGGATCGGCTCGGCCCACGCCCATGCCGCCTCGACCTCGTCGCGGCGCATGAACAGAGTGGGGTCGCCACGGACGACGTCCATCAGCAGCCGCTCGTAGGCGTCGGGGGAGCGGCGCTTGAACGCCTCGGTGTAGTTGAGCGCCAACGACACCGGTCGTAGCCGGATGCCGCCCGGCCCGGGCTCCTTGGCGGTCAGTTCCAGGCGCATCTCCTCGTCGGGCTGCAGCGAGATGACCAACCGGTTCGGCTCGGAGGCGCCGTCACTACCGGGAAACATCGCCAGCGGAACGGGTTTGAACTGAACGACGATCTCGGAGCACCGCCGCGACATGCGCTTGCCGGTGCGCAGGTAGAACGGCACGCCGGCCCATCGCCAGTTGTTGATCTCGGCCTTGACCGCCACGAACGTTTCCGTTGTGCTGTCGGCGTTCTCGGCATCGTCGCGGTACCCGCCGACGACGGCGCCGTCGACGAGGCCGGGCCCATACTGTCCGGTCACGGTGTGCCGCTTGATCTCGTCAATCGAGAGCGGCTTCAGCGCCTGCAGGACCTTTAGCTTCTCGTCACGGACGGACTCCCGGTTGACATGTGTGGGCGGTTCCATCGCGACCAGGCACAGCACCTGGAGCAGGTGATTCTGCAGCATGTCGCGCAGGGCGCCGGACTTGTCGTAGTAGTCGCCGCGAGTTCCGACGCCGAGCGACTCGGCCGCGGTGATCTGAACATGGTCGATCCTGCTGGAATTCCACAGCGGCTCCAGCAGGGTGTTCGCGAACCTCGTGACGAGCAGGTTCTGCACACTTTCCTTGCCGAGGTAATGGTCGATCCGGAAGATCTGCCGCTCGTCGAACACGGCACCGACCGCGTCGTTGATGGCCTGCGCTGAGGCCAGGTCGTGCCCGATCGGCTTCTCCAGCACTACCCGCGACGCGTCGGTCACCAGGCCCTGCTGGCCGAGGGCAGCGCAGATGGGCCCGAACAGCGCCGGCGCGCAGGCCAGGTAGAACACCCGGATCTCGACCGTCGAAGCCAGGATGTCGGTGACGGCCACGAAGTCGGAGGGCTCGGTCAGGTCGATGCTGACGAATCTCAGCCGCGCCAGGAAGCGGTCGACGGTGGCGGTGTCGAGTAGCTCGGCCGAGACGAATCGGGCCAGCTCGGCGCGGATTTTGTCGCGATAACCCGGCTCGTCGAGGCCGGCCCGCGCGACGGCGATGATCCTGGTGTCTGCGGTCAATTGGTCGTCCCGGTCGCGCAGGTACAGCGCCGGCAACAGCTTTCGAACGGCCAGGTCACCCGTACCGCCGAAGATCACGAAGTCGCAGGGGTCAACCGCGGCCGCGGTCGGCTGGGTGCTTCTCGTAGTGATTAGTTCGGACATGGGGCCCAACAGTAGCGCGACTTTCGATGTTTGACAAACCTACTTCAGCATTTGAAATACAAAAGTAGTCGGAGTTACGATCTCTTCATGGCCTTAACTCCCATCCCGACATCCACGTCGGCGGGCGACATCTACGCTCTGATCAGGGACAAGCGGGATATCACTCGTGCCGAGATCGGCATGCTGACTGGGCTGTCGCGTACGGCCGTATCCGCGCGCGTGTCGGCCCTAGTGGCGCAGGGGCTGATCATCGAGCGGGAACAAGCACCCTCAACCGGCGGACGTCCGGCCGCGTTCTTGACGTTCAATGCCGACGCCGGCGTCGTGCTGTCCGCGGCCATCGGCCGCAGCCGGACGCGGCTCGCGGTCTGCAACCTGGCCGGTGAGATACTGGCCGCGACCGATATCGATCAGGAGATCGGTATTGGTCCCGACGACCTGATGCCCGATGTTGTCAAGCAGCTGGACGTACTGCGGGACGAATCCGGGCATCGCGACGACCGGATCTATGGCGTAGGGCTGAACCTTCCCGGCACCGTCGATCAACACCGCGGATGCAGCCTGGATTCACCGATCATGAGCGGCTGGGACGGGGTCCCGCTGCCGCCCTACTTCCGCGAGTTGACGGACGCGCCGGTGATTCTTGACAACGACGCCAACGTCATCGCGTTGGCCGAGCGGCGCGGCGATCGGCAGGCCTTCGACGATCTACTGGTAATCAAGGCGTCGACCGGTCTCGGCGCCGGCATTATCGCCGGCGGGACACTGCAGCGCGGCGCCGTCGAAGCGGCGGGGGAATTCGGCCACAACAAGACCCCTGCCGCCGCGGGGGTGCCGTGCCGCTGCGGCGACACCGGCTGCCTGGAAGCGATCGCCAGTGGCTGGGCCCTGGTCCGCGCGCTTCAGCAAGAGGGCCGCCCAGTCGGGCACCTGCGCGACGTGGTGGACCTGGCTAACGGCGGCGATGCCGAAGCCCGCCGCATGATCCGCGACAGCGGCCGCCATGTCGGCGAAGTCCTCGCCGGCGCGGTGAATCTACTCAACCCCGCCGTTCTGGTGGTCGCTGGCGACATGGCCGGGGCCTACGACATCTTCGTCGCTGGACTGCGAGAAACGTTGTACGGCAACGCAACCGCGCTCGCCACCCGGGTTCTGCAAGTAGTGCCGAGCACCCACGGGGACCGGTCCGGCGTCATCGGCAGCGCCACCATGGTGCTGAACCACGTACTGAGCCCCGGCGCCATCGACGCGTCGCTGGCCACCAAACCGGTCCGCAGGTTGCGGCGTCGCTGATCGCCTGCGGCTACAGCCGGTTCTCCGGACCGATCACCGCCCACACCGTCTTGCCCCTCGGGGTCGGCGCGTTTCCCCACATGCGGCACATTGCGGCGACGATCCGCAGGCCCGAAGGCGCTCTCATGGCGATGGTGGCTTCCCGCAGACCCGCCGGGGTATGGCTGGAGTCTTCCACCGCGACGGTCACGGCCGCACCGTCGGTTTCGAGCCGCACGCGGGGCCGGCTGTCGGTGTGCTGGAGGACATTTTCGACGAGGGTGGTGACGACAATGTTCGTCACCGGAATCAACTCGGCGCGCGACCACGCGGTCAACCACTCCGCCACCAAGTCACGCGAGCTCTTGAGACTGCTCACGGTTGCCGGCAGATCCGCCCAGGCGCGGCGGCGATCCCGGTGGGTTCGCGACGACGCCTCGATCGCGGACTGAATCGTCGAATGCACTGGGAGGAAGCGGACGACGCCGCTGCGAACGATGGCGTTGCGGCCCGCGGCGTGTCGGCACACCAGCGAGATGGGCACCTCCGGCCATCGGTCGACGTGCCGGCTCGCGCTGGTGAGCGCCAGCCACGCCGACTCGCTCGGAACGTCGAGTTCGGTGACGTCGACGATGACGGAATCGGGTTCCTCGAGCGCGGCACCGATGACCTGATCGCGCAGCGCCAGGTAGGTGGAGTCGTCCAACACGCCGCGGGCGTTGAGCACCGTGCTGTCACCCACGGCTTCGGCGGTGACGGTCAGCGGGGGTGCCCAACCGGTACTTGCCATCAGTATTCGGGTACCCGCGCCGTGGATAGGTAACCGTTCATTGATTGCCGCTCTTGTACCGGGTTTGGAGGCCCGTGTGCGCGGGAACTTCTCAGCGGTGAGTGCGGTGTCCAAGGCGATGTATATGCCACTGTCCATTGCCAGCAGCGTCGCGGGCGGCTTGCTGGCGGGTGCGGTGTTCACCCAGATCTGGAAGCGGGTCAGTGACCCCGATCGGGAACCGCCGGATCCCAAAGACCTCAACCGTTCCGGCCGCGAGGCGATTGCCGCCGGCGCCCTGCAGGGCCTGGTCTTCGGCATGGTCCGCGCCGCGGTCGACCGGGCCGGTGCGCACGGATATCACGCGGTCACCAACGAGAACCCGGTAGGCGATTCGACGTAGGCAGTTGGCGTGGGCAGCCACCCACCATGATGGTGTAGGTGCGCACCAATGACCCCGGCCCGCGTACCTGGCTCACCCGCAACGTGCGGGTGCTGTCGGCGGTTTCGTTCCTGCAGGACACCGCCAGTGAACTGCTCTATCCGCTGCTGCCGATATATCTGACGTCGGTACTGGGCGCGCCGGCGGCAGTGGTCGGGGCCGTCGAGGGCGTGGCCGAGGGCGCGGCGTCACTGACCAAGCTCGCGTCGGGACCGCTCGGCGACCGGTTCGCGCGCCGGCCCCTCATTGCGACCGGCTATGGCATGGCGGCGCTCGGCAAGGTCATCGTCGCGGCCGCGTCGGCCTGGCCCGGCGTGATGGCCGGGCGGGTGGTCGACCGGCTCGGAAAGGGGCTGCGGGGTGCGCCGCGTGATGCGCTACTCGTCGCGGATATCGATGAGGCCGCCCGTGGCCGGGTCTTCGGATTTCATCGCGCGATGGACACCTTCGGCGCCGTTGTCGGTCCGCTGCTGGGGCTGGCCGGATACGAACTGCTCGACCACCGGATCGCGCCGCTGCTCTGGGTCGCCATCGTGCCGGCGGTCCTGAGCGTCGCCCTGGTTTTTCTGGTTCGCGAGCGCCCGGGTCTATTGCCACGCGAGCAACGGCGCGCGGTGTTCGCGCGGGTCGGCGAACTGCCACGGCGGTACTGGCGGGTGACCGTCTTGCTGGTCGCGTTCGGCGTGGTGAACTTTCCCGACGCGCTGCTGTTGTTGCGGCTCAACGAGATTGGATTCTCGGTGGCCGAGGTGATACTGGCTTATGTCGGGTACAACCTGGTGTACGCGGTGTCCAGTTACCCCGCCGGGTTGCTCGCCGATCGCATCGGCAGGCCGGCCGTGTTCGGCATCGGCCTGGTGTTCTTCGCAATCGGATACACCGGTCTGGGTCTGACGACCGACACCGTGGCGGCGTGGTTGTTGATCGGTGTCTACGGCCTATTCACCGGATGCACCGATGGTGTGGGCAAGGCATGGATTTCGTCGCTGGTCGGATCCGATCTGCAGGCCAGTGCCCAGGGAGTCTTCCAGGGCGCCAGCGGTTTTGCCGTGTTGGCGGCGGGGTTGTGGGCCGGTTTCCTGTGGGGAGCCGACGGGCGGCTGCCGCTGCTGGTATCCGGAGTCACCGGCGGGGTGTTCGCGGTCGTGTTGCTCGCGCTCGCGCTGCGTTACGGACTTGGCACGACGAGCTCGACATCGTCGAGCGCAAAGGGCGGCTCGCCGACACCGGCAACCGAATAGGTTCCCCACGGCGTGCGCTCGGTGATGCGGGCCTGCACCGTCCGCTCACCGACGGTGACGGTTACCGGCTTCTTGAAGTCGTCGTTGGGTAGCGATGCGAAAACTGTTCCCTGCCAGTGATATCGACCGTCGATCGGATCGATATTGCCGGTCATTCGGACCCGGACGGCATGCTCGTCGCCACCGATCGTGACGGTGGCCGGACCGTCGTAGACCTCGTCGGAGACACCGATACCCGAGCTCAGGTCGAATGCCGCCCGAATCCGCTTGCGCATGCGCCGCCAGTACGATGCGCTCGAAGGTCGGGGTTTGGCCCGGCTGCGATCGCTGAACACCCGCTGCGTGCTGCGCCGAACCTCGATGCGGGTGCTGCCGGTGTGCGCCATCAGCCGCAGGCATTCCAGAACGTAATCAAGCTGCCTGTCGACATCTGGCCCCGTGAGCAGGAATTGGTTCGGGACACCGTGCATGGCCACGCCCAGGTACGGCGGCAAGCCGTCAGGCCCTTCTGCACATGTGCCCGAGGCGATGACTATTCGGGCACGATAGCTTTCGCCGCCGTGCGTGCGCAGAGTCCACGCATGGGCGGCTTCGTCGAACACCGAACTGATGACCTCGTCGGCGGTTTCGAGGCGGACGACGTTGGTGATGCCGGCCTCGCGCAGTTTGACGCCCGTGCATCCGGTGCCGATGACGGCGACGTCGTAGGGCGCGTCGGTCGCCGTCACAGGAAACCGGTGCGTTTCCACAGCCGGCGGGCGATCGGACCCATCAGGCCGACCTCCTCGAGGAATGCGGCCAGCGGGGCGAAGCCCGCCACCTGCACCTCGTGGCGGTGCGGGCTGTGCCGTGCGACGCGCCGGGCCTCGCGGGCATCGAGACCGGCGCGGCGGTACGGAACCGGGTTGGTGAACAGGTACCGGAAGAACAGGCCGCCGACGCCGTTGAGGTTGGCCACCCACAGCCTGCTGATGCGGGGCATGTCGGGCACTCGCCTGCGCAGGCCGTCGCGGGCGAACTGGATGTGGCGGGCCTCTTCGGTGACGTGAATCCGCATGAGCCGCTGCACCATTGGCTGCAGCTCGGGGTCGTCCATCATTTGGCGCTGCAAGGCGTCGAAGATCTCTTCACCGATCAGCGCGGCGACCCACAGCAACGATCCCTTGAATGCCAGCGGGAGCGCGTTGATGATCATCCGCTGATACAGCCGCGGACACACTGCCTTGGCGCCCACTCGTTCGATCGCCTTGCCGAACATCACCATGTGGCGCGTTTCGTCGCCGAGCTCGGTCAGCGCGTAATGCGTTGCGTTGGCGGTGGGGTCCTTATGCATCATGTCGCGCAGCAGCGCCTGGTTCAGGATGTTCTCGAACCAGATGCCCGCGGACAGGGTGTTGACGAATTCCTGCCGGGACAGCTCGATGCGCTGCGTGCGCGACATCTTGTCCCATATCGGGGTGCCGTACAGCGAGACCGTCCTGGGCGGAAGGTAGAACATGTCCGGATCCAGCGGCGCGTCCCAGTCGATGTCGACGACCGGGGCGTAGGACTTCTTGACCGAGCCCTTCAGCAAACGCTCCGAGAACTCTTCACGAGTGGGACCGGGTTTCACCGTCATCGTTGACGTCCCTTCGTTCACCTTGTGTCAAAAACGGTAAATACCGGCGCAGCAAGATGTCAATACCCCGGGTACCGCATACTTTGGGGTTTGGGCTGCTGGTCGCGGGGTATCGGACGGTATGACCAGTGCCGGAACCGACGACAAAGAGTCGCGGCCGGATCCCGACGATCCGCGTAAGCCGGACTCGCCAACCGAATTGACCAAGCCGGCGATGCTCTACGTGCTGCGCAGGACGGTGCGCGAGTTCCAGCACGATCAATGCACCGATCTTGCAGCTGCGCTGACGTACTACGCGGTGCTGTCGCTGTTTCCCGCGCTTCTCATGATGGTGTCGCTGCTCGGCGTCTTCGGCCAAGGCGGGCGCACCACGGAAGCGGTTATGGAGATCGCCCTCGGACGTGGTGCCCGCGTCGGCGGTGGACATGTTGCGTGAGCCGATCCAGCAGCTCGTCGATACGCCCTCGGCCGGTTTTGCGCTGGTAGCCAGTGCAGTCGTCGCGTTGTGGTCCGCATCGGGATACATCGGCGCGTTCGGCCGAGCGATGAACAGGATCTACGAAATCGACGAGGGCCGCCCGATTTGGAAGCTGCGCCCGCTTCAGCTGCTGCTGACGCTGTCGGGTTTGGTGATGGCCGCCGCGGTGGCGTTCATGCTCGCGGTGAGCGGGCCGGTGGCTACGGCTGCCGGTGATGCAATCGGGGCCGGTGAGGTAGCGCTCACGGTGTGGAATGTCGTGCGGTGGCCATTGATCCTGCTGTTCGTCATCCTGGTCGTCGCGATCCTTTACTACGCAACGCCCAACGTGCAGCAGCCCAGGTTCCGGTGGATCAGTGTCGGTGCGGCGGTCGCCATACTCGTATGGATTGTGGCGTCGGTGCTGTTCGGTGTCTACGTCGCCAACTTCGGCAGTTACAACAAGACCTACGGCGCGCTGGCCGGCCAGTTGCAGGCCGGAATGCCCGCGGAGCGCGACCTTCAGCTGCCGCCAAAGGACACCCGTGTTCTCGAAAAGAACGCCGCCGCCGAGGAGGAGGACATCAAGCGCGGCAGATGGCTGCGCCGCACGCTGGGCCGCGGCGAGTAGGCATACTCGCCTGCGTGACCCGTCTGATCCACGTCATCGGTATCGGCGCCGGCGACCCGGAGTATGTGACGGCTCAGGCCGTCGCGGCTCTCAACGACACCCAGGTGTTCTTTGCCATGGACAAGGGCGAGGCCAAGAACGACCTGGTGGCATTGCGGCGGACGGTCTGCGAACGATTCATCCGCGAGCCCGGCTACCGGTTCGTCGAACTGCCCGACCCGCCGCGCGCGAAGGACGGCGACTACCGGCAGGCCGTCGCGGACTGGCACGCGACGCGGGCGCGGGTCTGGGCCGAGGCCATCGAGACCGAACTGGCGCCCGACGGTGTCGGCGCGTTCCTGGCGTGGGGCGACCCGTCGCTATATGACAGCACGCTGCGGATCCTCGACCTGGTGGCCGAGCACGTCGACATCGACTACGACGTGGTCCCCGGCGTCACCGCCATCCAGGCACTCACCGCGCGGCATCGCATCCCGCTCAACGACGTTGGCGAACCAGTCCTGATCACCACCGGCCGGCAGCTGCGTGAGCACGGCCTTTCGGGCTCGGCGGTGGTGATGCTCGACGGCGAGTGCTCGTTCATGGAATGCCCGCCCGATACCCGCATCTGGTGGGGCGCCTACCTCGGCACTCCTGACGAGCTGCTGGTATCCGGCACCGTCGGCGACGTCGGCGAGCGGATCGTTTCGCTGCGCGCCGACGCCCGCACCCGGCACGGCTGGATGATGGACACCTATCTGCTGCGCTCGTGACAAGATCAGCCATGTGGGATCGTTTCTGCTCCGCGGCGCGGTGACAGGATTTGCTCTTTGGGTCGTCACCCTCGTCGTGTCCGGTATCCGCTTCGTCGGCGGAGACACTACGTGGGAGCGAATCGGCATCATCTTCGTCGTCGCGGTGATCTTCGGTCTGGTCAACGCGATCATCAAGCCGATCGTGCAGATCGTGTCGATCCCGCTCTACATCCTCACGCTCGGCCTGATCCACATCGTGATCAATGCGTTCATGCTGTGGATCACCTCCTGGATCACCGAGCACACAACCCACTGGGGACTGCAGATCGACGACTTCTGGTGGACCGCCATCTGGGCCGCAATCGTGCTGTCCATCGTGAGCTGGGTACTGTCGCTGGTGGCCGGCCGGGTAACCAGCCGTTGACCGCGGTACACGCGCGTTGAGATTTCGGTGAGGTTTGTTTATATGCCGTATTTACTCCCTTCTTTTCATTTTAAACGCGCGTGTACAGCGGTCAACGGCTGGTTACCCGGCCGGCCACCAGCGACAGCACCCAGCTCACGATGGACAGGACGATCGCGGCCCAGATGGCGGTC
>JBEVHG010000192.1:0-15402 GCA_040511335.1 Mycobacterium sp.
GTCGCTGCGGCATCGACCGCAGCACAGATCAGGCCGAACGGCTGCGACTGCTGGACGCCGAAGTGCGCGCCTGCGGGCTGGATCGGAGCACTGTGCCGTTGTTGGCGCCGGTGCTGGGCATCGACGCAGACGCCGGCTACGAGCAGGTAGCTGCCGAGGGCCGAAAACTCTACGAGCTGATCGCGCAGGCGGTGCAGACCTATCTGCTGGCGTGTCTGGACGGCGGTGTCGGGTTGGTGGTCGCCGAGGATGTGCATTGGTTCGATCCATCCACCATCGAGGTCCTCGGCGCGCTGCTCGACATGGCAGGGGGCGGCCTGCTGGTGGTGGTGACCGGTCGCCCCGGGAAGTGGCTACCGGCCAATTGGGCAGCTCGGACATTCGACCTGGCAGGACTCACCGACGAGCAGACCGATGAGCTCATCATCGCCCCTGGCTCCGAATCTGTCGGCCGAGGACCGGGCGGCGGTGGCTTGCCGCGGCGACGGCGTGCCGTTCTACATCCATCAGCTCGTGGCTGGATTCAGTGAGACCGGTGTGCCCGATGCGCTGTATGAGCCGTTGTTCGCCCGGCTGCGAGCCAGCCCGAATGTCGTCCCGGTGCTGGAGGCAGCCGCGGTCATCGGCCGTGTGGTCGATCGCGGCCTGCTGTGCTCGGTGGTCGACATCACCGACGACGACCTCGACGAAGTCCTCGACGAGCTCGAAGATGCCCTGGTGCTCGAGCCGTGGGAAAAAACTAATTGGCGGTTCCGCCACGAGCTGCTGCGCGAGGTCGCCGCCGAATTGGCGCCCCCGAGTGTGCGGCGCGGGCTGCACGCCAAGGTGGCCGACGCCCTCACCAGCGGAGGTGACCCGGACTGGCGACTTGTCGCCGCTCACTACCAGCAGGGCGAGCGCTTCGACGAGGCGGCCTCGGCCTACCGCCAGGCATCGACAGATGCACGGCTTCGCGGCGCGCTGGCCGAGGCCGGCGCCTCTGACGCAGTCCCTCGCTCAGCTAGACCAGTGCACACCGGGCACGGGCCGCGACCGCCGCGAGATGGCCGTGCGCTTGGAACGGGGATTCCTCGCCTTGGCCGAAGAGGGCTATCAAAGCCGCACCGCCGCCGGCGATGTCGAGCGATGCTTGCAGCTGGGCGGCACCGACCTGCGCGACGACCAGCTGTTCGCGACGTTGGTTGCCCTAGCGGGCTATTACATGACAAGTGCCGACCTGCGCCGGGCAGCGGAAGTGATCGAGTCGCTGCGCAGCGGCCTTGAGGAGGGTCGACTCTGGTTTCGCCCGACGATCGAGGCCATGTTCGGGGTTGTGGCGTGGCTGCGCGGCGAGTTCTCTTCCGCCGGTTTCCACCTCGAGGTGGCCACGGCCGACGAGGCCGAAGCAGACGACCACAAGGTCGACGCGGTTTGGTTCCTGCCTGACGACCCGATAGGGGTGGCACACATCCACCTGGCCTTGATTTACCTCGTTCGCGGTGATCTCTTCGGCGCCGAAGCCGCACTCGCCCGGGCGGCCCGCCGGGCCGAACAGCTGGCCTTCCCCCAGGGTGCATTCACCCTCGCATACACGCGCGCGATGGAGAGCTGGCTGAGCATCGAAATCGGCGACCTGGATCGTGCCGCGGAACTGGCCGCCAGCGTGAGCGAGCTGGGCGAGCGGCACGGCTTGGACCAATGGCGGCTGTACGGGGCGACCCTCCAGGCCAGTGCAGACGGCCTGGCCGCACTCGGCACCGACAACCGCGACCCGGCCGCCCTCCCAGGCTACATCGCCACCCTGAGCACGCTCCTCGACACCTGGCGCACGTTCGGGCTGAACATCTACCTCACCCAATCCGACGCCCTGCTTGCGCGGCTGTTGATCGCCGCCGGCCAACCCGAAGCGGCCCGCGAACGCCTCGACACCGCGCTGGCGCTGGCCCAGGACACCGGGATGTGCTTCTACGACGCCGAACTATTGCGGCATCGCGCCCACACCCACACCGACCGCGATGCCATCCAGGCCGACCTGCAAGCAGCACTTGAACCCGCCCGACGCCAGGGCGCGGCGCTCTTCGAACTACGCGCCGCCCTCGACGATTTCGAGCTGCGGGGCGATCCTGCGCGCGCTGCGCTTGCTACGGCGCTCAGTCGCATGCCGCGCGAAAGCACTATGCCAGAGGTAGTGATGGCGCGTGCGGCGTTGGAGTCGACGAATTCTTGTGAGGCATAGTTCGGGGGCGTCGGACCGCGGGTCTGGAAGTAGCGCCTCACCCGGTCGGCCGGAAAAACCCCTGAAAACCCTGACCCGCGTTGGTCGTCCGGATCGGTGACAGTTGGACGGGGTCGCCCGCTTCGATCATCATCCCGTTGCCGACGATCATTGCAACGTGACCGTCCCACACCGCGAGATCGCCGGGTCGCAGCGATCCGGGATCAACCGCCGCGCCGACATCCTGCTCCTGGGCTAGCCGCGGAATGTTCAGTCCCGCTTCGTGATACGCCCATTGGGTGAGGCCACTGCAATCCAGGCCGGCCCCGGGGGCGGTGCCGCCCCACTCGTACGGCACGCCCAGCTGGGTCAGCGCATGCCGGACGGCGTCGGCCGCTACCGCGTTGGGCGCCAACGCGGTGCTGCCGTCGGGTAACCGAACCGCCACGCCCTCGCCGAACGTCGCAGGGTCGGGCGACAGAACCGCCGCCTCGGGTGGTGAGAACGCGTCTACGTCGCCAAACCCAGTGCCGTGCATCCCGCCCGGGCTCGAGAGCGGGCTCATCGGCGAGGCCCCGCCAGCGCCCGATCCCAGCGCGGGCGTCGGCGCGAACCCGGCCGGGGCGGTCGGCGCCGGAGCCGCCGGCGTTGGACCGGCGAGCGATGCCGCCTGACCGTCGAGCTCCGTACGCAGCTGGTCGACCACGCCGTTCGCTTCGGCGAGTGCCCGCTGCGCCTCGTCCAGCAGTTCTTCGGCGACGCCGGGGGAGGCCAGTTGCGGCTCCAGCTCTGCGGCGCGGGCCTCGAACCGTTCCACGATCTCCCGCAACCGTGCGCTGGCCCGTGCCACCGCCGCCGCGGCGGCATCGACGTTCGCTGCCAGGGTGTCGACGCGCATCGCGAGCCCATCGGCGGCGGCCGAGGTGGCGGCGATGAAAGCGGCCGCGCCGTCGGCCCCGGCGCCCGACCAGTGCTCACCGGCCAGACCCCACCCACGTGCGGCAGCCGCGGACACATCGGCGAGCGCGACGCGCACACCGCCGAGCACCGCCCACGGATCGGCGGCAGGATCACCGGACCACCCCGGCCCGACCATTGACTGCACCTCGCGGATCGGTGCCGCCAGCGCCTCCACCAACGCGCTCGGCACCGCTATGCCTTTGTCACGTCGGTGAGGGCGTGCATGTCACATACGACGGACGTCGCGGCGGTTTGGTTCCAGAGCGATATGGCACCTGTGACCGACAGGGATGACACGATATTGACGTGAGTGCAGGGGAGGAGCCGTCGTCGATCGATGACCTTCTGGATCGGGCGGTGGCCGCGATCAATCGTGGTGATCGCATGACCGCGAGCTCGCTGGCGCAACAGGTCCTGGCCGCCGACAGGGGAAACGTCGATGCCGAGGACCTATTGGCCACGTCGGACGAACCTGGTGAAATACGGCGGCTGACAATACTTTTCGCTGATCTGGTCGATTCGACGAAGTTGTCGACGCGCGTTGAACCGGAAACCTATCGGCTGTTGGTGGGCCGCTACCGCGAGCGGACGCTCGAAATCATCAATCGCTTCGGCGGCCACGTCGGATCGACCAAAGGCGATGGGTTGCTGGCCGTGTTCGGTCATCCCGATCCCCACGAGGACGATGTGCGCCGCGCGGTGCACGCGGGTTTGGAGATCACCCGCGACGTGGCCAGGATCTCTGAGCAGGCGCAGCGCAAGTTCGGTGTCGGTGTCGAGGTCCGCGTCGGGGTACACCGCGGGCTGGTGTATCTGGACACCGCCCAAGACGACGTGTACGGGCTGGCCGCGAACTTGGCCGCGCGGATGTCGGGGCTGGCGCCGCCCGGGGCCGTGGTGGTTTCCGATCCGGTCGAAGCGCTGGTGCGCGACGCGTTCGAGCTTCGGGCCGTCGAGCCGGCCGCGGTGAAGGGTGTGGACGGTTTGGTGGCCCATCACCAGGTGATCGGCGAGCGCGCCCAAGCTGCCCGGGTCGGGCGGGGTCCGCTGGTGGGCCGCGACCGTGAGCTGGCGCGGCTGGCGAAGAGTTGGGTCCGCGCGCAGGCGGGCACGTTGAGCACGCCCGGGGTGGTGTTTCGCGGCGAGGCCGGGATCGGTAAGAGCCGGTTGGCCGCGGCGGCCGCCGACCTGGTCGAGAGTTGTGGTGCGGTGGTGCTGGAGTTGGCGGGTTCGCCGTTTCACACCGACGCCGGCCTCCATCCGGTACGGGGCCTGCTGGAACTCCGCTGCGGCATTACCCGCCTGACCGCTCCGGCCGAGAGGCTCGCGCTGCTGTGCGCCGAAGTGACGGCCCGGGGGTTGGATCCGACAAGCATGGTGCCGTCGTTGGCGCCGGTGCTCGGGATCGGCGCGGAGACCGGTTACGAGCCGGTGGCTGCCGAGGGCCGCAAGCTGTCCGACGTGATCGCTGCCGCGGTGCAGACCTATCTGCTGGCGTGTATCGGCGATGGGGCGGGGCTGGTGGTGGCCGAGGATGTGCACTGGTTCGACCCGTCCACCCTCGAGGCCCTTGGCGCATTGCTGAGCGCCGCCGACGGTCGGCTCATGGTTGTTGTCACGGGACGACCCGACGGTTGGCCGTCGGATGACTGGCCGGTCAAGGTGTTCGACCTGGCGGCATTGAGCGATGAGGAGACCGACGCGCTGATCAGCGGTCTGGACCCGAGTCTTTCGGCCGATGACCGGGCCGCGGTGGCCGGCCGATGCGACGGGGTGCCGTTCTATATCGAGCAACTCGTCAATGGCATCAGTGAGAGCGGAGTGCCCGAGGCGCTGTATGAGCCGTTGTTCGCCCGGCTGCGCGCCAGCGCGAACGCGGTGCCGGTGGTGGAGGCGGCAGCCGTCATCGGGCGCCACGTCGATCGCGGCCTGCTGCGCTCCGTGGCCGCCCTGACCGATGACGAGGTCGACGACGTCATCGATGAGCTCGAGGACGCGCTGGTGCTCGAACCATGGGGCACCGACAGTTGGCGGTTTCGCCACGAGTTGTTGCGCGAGGTCGCCGTCGAGTTGCCGCCGCCGAGTGTGCGCCGGGGGCTGCACGCCCGAGCGGCCGATGCGTTGGTCGGCGTGAGTGGCGGCCGCCCGGACTGGCGACTGGTCGCTGGCCACTTCGAGCGGGCCGAGCGGTTCGACGAGGCGGCGTCGGCCTATCAGCAAGCCTGCGCCGATGCGCGCCGCCGAGGCGCCCTCGCCGAGGCACGCACCTACCTCACCCTTGCCCTGGCCGGGGTTGGGCACTGCTCACCTGGCCCGGACCGCGACCGGCGCGAGATGGCTCTGCGCTCCGAGCGAGGATTGCTCGCCACGGCCGCCCAGGGCTATACAAGCCGCGCCGCTACCGGGGACTTCGAGCGGTGCCTGCAGCTCGCTGGCGCCGACCCGCGCGACGACGAGCTATTCGCGACACTCACCGCCCTGTACGGCTACTACTTCGCCCGTGCTGACCTGGACCGGGCGATCCACGTGCTTGAACTCCTGCGCGCGAGCGGCGTACAGGGGCGGCAGTGGTACCAACCGCTGAGTGAGGTCATGTTCGGAACGGTCGCGTGGTTACGAGGCGAGTTCGACGCCGCATACTCCCAGCTCGAGGCGGCCACGGCTGGTCCGCTTGCAGACCAGCAGCGAGTGGATGTCGTATGGGGGCAACCTACCGACCGATCGCGTCGACATACATCTACCTTGCCTTGACGTACTTTGTGCGCGGCGATCTCACCGACGCCGAGGGCGCGCTGGTCCGGGCGGACCGGCGGGCCGGACAGCTCGGCTTTCCGCAGGGCCCATTCAGCCTCGCCTACACGCGTTTCGTGGAGACCTGGATCCGCACCGATGCCGGTCAACTGGACCATGCCGGGAGAGTCGTTGCCGACCTGCTCGAGCTGGCCGAGCGGCACGGCTTCGAGCGTTGGCGGCTGCTCGGGAACCTCCGGCAGGCCATCGTCTGGGCCCAGGCCGCACTAGGTGCCGACGACGTCGAACCTGCTGCGCTGTCGGCCCACATCGCGACCCTGACCGAACTCCTCGAAACCATGCGCGCGACTGGCCTGCGGGCGTGGGTCACCTCGTTCGACGCGGTTCTCGCGCGCCTGTTAACCGCGGCCGGCCAGCCGGACCAGGCCCACGCGCGCCTGGCCGCCGCTCTGCAGCTGGCCCAGGACACCGGAATGCACTTCTACGACGCCGAACTGGTCCGGCTGCGCGCACGGACGCAGACTGACCCTGACGCTCGCCGAGCCGACATCAGCGCCGCCCTCAAACTGGCCCGGCGCCAGGGCGCGACCCTGTTCGAACTGCGCGCCACACTCGACGATTTCGAACTCCGCGGTCAGCCCGTGCGCGCCGCACTGCTCGATGTGGTCAGCAGGTTCCCCGCCGACAGCCCGCTGCCCGAACTGGCGCAGGCAAGGGCGTTACTGCACTAACCGAGGAGCAGACCGCTAGCACGGCTGTCGGCGTCGTCGTAGCCGGCAGCCGAAGCTCCGGCGGTGGCCGCAGCTGCGGCGACGCTGTCGCCCAACGCCGCGACGGCGCGGGACTGATCCGCGACGGCTTCGGCCAGCGCCGCCAGGAAGTCCGCACCGACCGGCCCGAACAAGTCGGCCGTCGCCGGCCCTGGCAGCGACGACAGCGTCGCCGCGATGGCGGAAAGGTCGGCGGCCTGGGCCGAGCAGGCGGAGCCGAGGGCGCGAATAGCATCAGAATCGGCGAGCATGCGGTTATGACGGCCGTCGGGGCCAACTGGTTCCACTATGGTCGGCGCATGGACGTGCGCGTCGTCGACCACCCGCTGGCCGCCGCGCGGCTGACCACCCTGCGCGACGAGCACACCGACAACGCCGCATTCCGCGCCGCGCTGCGCGACCTGACCTTGATGCTGGTGTACGAGGCCACCCGCGACGCCGTCACGGAGAGCGTCCCGGTCCGCACTCCGCTGGCCGACACCACCGGATTTCGACTGGCCAACCCGCCGTTGTTGGTGCCCGTGCTGCGCGCAGGCCTTGGCATGGTCGACCAGGCGCACGCGCTGATCCCCGAGGCGCGCGTCGGGTTCGTCGGTGTCGCCCGCGACGAGGAAACCCATAAGCCCACACCGTATCTGGAGTCGTTGCCCGACGACCTCAGCACGCAACCGGTGATCGTGCTGGACCCGATGCTGGCCACCGGCGGCTCGATGGCGCACACCATCGGCCTGCTGCACTCCCGCAATGCCGTTGATATCACGGCGATCTGCGTCGTCGTCGCGCCCGAAGGCATCGCGGCACTGGAAAAGGTGGCGCCGAACCTACGCTTGTTCACCGCGACCATCGACGAACGACTCAACGAGATCGCCTATATCGTCCCGGGTCTCGGCGATGCCGGGGACCGTCAGTTCGGTCCGCGCTGAATGAGGCTGGCCGCCTCCGCTTCGACTCTCGCCTGTAGCTCAGCTGCGCTGGCTCGCGCGGCGGCCAGGTCGTCTGCGACATCGCGACGAATCTCGATGTAGCCCTTGACTTTCGGCTCGGTACCCGAAGGACGAATGGCCAGCCGTACCGATAGCTGCTGGTCGCCCCCGGTGAATACCAGGGCATCGGTGCGTTGTTGGCCGCGGCGGGTGAGCAGGTCCTCGGTCGTGACTGCGAGTCCGCCCAGCGTGGTCGGTGGCGCGGCACGCAACCGCGCCATCACCTCGTCGGCGTCGGTGACGTCCCGCGACACCGCGGCCGTGGTGTGTACTCCGTGCCGGCGAGCCAGGTCGTCGAGCGCGTCGAGCACGGTGCGGCCCTGCTCGCGCAGCGCCGCGACCAGATCGCAGGCCAGCACCGCCGCGCTGATGCCGTCCTTGTCCCGGACCGCGGCGGGGTCGACGCAGTGCCCGATCGCCTCCTCGTAGGCGTAGACCAGCGTGCATCCCGGCAGGCCGGCGTCGGCGCGCGCCAGCCACTTGAAGCCGGTGAGGGTTTCGACGTGGCGGGCGCCGTGCGCTGCGGCGATCGCCGCGAGCATGCGCGAGGACACCACCGTGCTGGCCACCACGGTGGCCTCCGACACCTCACCGGGATCGATCTGGGACAGGATGTAATCGCCTAGCAGCCAACCGGTTTCGTCGCCCGAGAGCATGCGCCAGCCGGACGGCGTCGGGACGCCGACCGCGCACCGGTCGGCATCGGGATCAAGGGCGATCGCGATATCGGCGTCGACGTCGGCGGCCAGTTCCAACAGCGCGTCGGTGGCGCCGGGTTCCTCCGGGTTGGGGAAAGCCACGATGGGAAAGTCCGGGTCCGGCGCGAACTGGTTCTCGACGACGTGCACGTCGGTCAGGCCGGCTCGCACCAGCGCGTCGAGGGCGTATTCGCCTCCCACACCGTGCAAGGGTGTCAGCGCCACCCGCACCGATCTGGACGTGCGCCGGACGCGCGCGGCGCGCTCGACATAGCGCTGCACCTCGTCGACACCCGACAGTTCGACCGCCCGACGTCCGATCTCGTCCGCATGGGGTGCCCCGGCGACGGCGGCTTCGATCTCGCGGTCGGTGGGTGGCACGATCGGGAACCCGTCCTCGAAGTAGACCTTGTAGCCGTTGTCCGACGGTGGGTTGTGCGATGCGGTGATCTGAATGCCCGCCACCGCGCTGCTGTGGCGGACGGCGAACGCCACCACCGGCGTCGGTACCGCGGCAAGCATCAGGGTGACCTGAAACCCCTCGGCGGCAAGGACTTCGGCGGCGGCGAGGGCGAAATCCTGCGAGCCGTGCCGGGCGTCCCGGCCGACCACCACCTGAGAACCGCCCAGGCAGCGGTCCTTGAGCACCTTTGCGACCGCCCAGGTGGTCCGCAATACGACGGCCAGGTTCATTCCGTTTGGTCCGCCACGCAGTGGTCCACGTAGACCGGCCGTCCCGAAGGTCAGCGGCCGGGCGAACCGCTCTTCGAGTTCCTCGTCGCTGCACGACGCCAGTTCGGCAGCGGTCTGTGGGTCTGGGTCATGGGTGATCCACTCCTGCGCGGCTGAAGAGGTCCGCAGTTGAGTCATACCGGGAGTGTGCCCGCTTTGGCCTCCGCATAAGCCAGCTTGCGCAGCACTGGGGCGACGAGCATCAGCAAGTCGAATTCCAGCTCCGAGAGGTTGTCCCGCATCGTCGCATGCAGCCAGGCGTCACGCTCGGCCCGGTCAGCGTCGAGCAGCGCCGTGCCGGCGGGCGTGATCTCGATGAGCTGCCGGCGCCGATCGGTCTGATCGGGCCTGCGCGCGATGAGACCGCGACTCACGAGTTCGTTGATGCTGTCCGTCAGCGACTGCACGCGAACGTGCAGCCGGATCCCGAGCTCAGCGGGTGTGGTCACGCCGGTCCGGCTCACCTCGCCGAGCAACTCCAGTTGGCTCAGGGTGAGGCCATGGTCGGGCCGGTGCCGGCGCATCTGCCTGGTCACGGCCATCATCGACTCCCGCAGCTCGGTGGCCGCGGACTGTGTGGACCTTGCCGACACGACATCATTCATAACCAAGTTATACCTTGGTAATCGTATGCTGTCTCGCAGATCGGCGCGAGTTGCATCCAGATAAAGACAAGGGCATACTTGTCATTATTGTGACGACGCGACGGATGCTCAGCTGGGCGTTACTGGTAACGGTGACGGTCGGCGCCACCGTCGGGCTCACCAGGCTCGGCGTCCCTTCCGCCGCCCTGTTCGCCGCGCTGGTTGTCGGCATCGTGCTGGCGTTGGCGGGGCTTGCGCCCAACCGGGTGCCCCGCCGGATCGGTATCGCCGCGCAGGGCGTGCTGGGCGTCTACATCGGCACGATGGTGCATCGCGACGCGGTCGATGCGCTGAGTTCGGATTGGCCGATCGTGGTGGCCGTGGCCGTCGCCACGCTTGTCCTCAGTGTTGCCGCCGGTGCGCTGCTGGGTGCGCAGCGCGGCGTGAGTGCGCTGACCGGGTCGCTGGCGCTGGTGGCCGGCGGTGCATCGGGCCTCGTCGCCATCGCCCGCGAGCTTGGCGGCGACGATCGCGTCGTCGCAGTCGTTCAGTACTTGCGCGTGGCACTGATTACCGCCTCAATGCCGGTGGTCGTCGCGTTGGTCTACCACGCCGACAAAACCCACCACGCCGCTGCGGGGGCTCAAACCGATTCCGCGCCTTGGTATCTCAGCGTCGCGATGATCGTCGTACTGGTCGTGGTGGGCGCCGTCGGCGGACGGCTCATCCGACTGCCCGGAGCCGGCCTGCTCGGGCCGCTGGCGCTGACGGTGGTGCTGCAGGTCACCGGCTTCTCGTTCGGCCTGGCGGTGCCGGCGGTGCTGGTGCAGGTCGGCTACATGCTGATCGGCTGGCAGGCCGGCGTGGCGTTCACCCGCGAATCGCTGCGCACGATCGGACGGTTGCTGCCCGCCGCGGTGGGTTTGATCGTCGTGCTCGGCGTCGCGACCGCGGCACTCGGTGTGTTGCTGGCCCATGTCGCCGGACTGACCCCGCTGGAGGGCTATCTGGCCACCAGCCCCGGCGGCGTCTACGCCGTGCTCGCCACCGCCGTGGAGACCGGGTCCAACGTGACGTTCATCATCGCGGCCCAGGTGTTCCGCATCTTGCTGATGCTGTTCGCGGCGCCGCTGCTGGGCCGCGTGGTGATGCGGATCAGCCAGCGCTTCAGTCCTCAGAGCCGGGCGATCACACCGGCCAGCAGGGAACCCATCGGCGTCGCGGACTGACGCCCCGCCGCCAGCACCTCGTCGTGGCTCAACGGCTGCCCGGTCATACCGGCCGCCAGGTTGGTCACCAGTGACACCGCCAGCACCTGGGCACCCGCCGCGCGCGCGGCGATGGTCTCGTGCACGGTCGACATCCCGACCAGGTCGGCGCCCAGCGTGCGCAGCATCCTGATCTCGGCCGGCGTCTCGTAATGCGGCCCGGGCAGCCCGGCGTAGACGCCCTCGGCCAGCGACGGGTCGATCTCGTGGGCGATATCCCGCAGCCGCGGCGAGTAGGCGTCGACCAGATCGACGAACTGGGCTCCCACCAGCGGAGACCGCCCGGTCAGGTTCAGGTGGTCGCTGATCAGCACCGGCTGTCCCGCCGTGAAATCGGCGCGCAGGCCGCCCGCCGCGTTGGTCAGCACCACCGTGCGCACGCCGGCCGCGCACGCCGCGCGGATCGGGTGCACGACGTCGCGCAGGTCGTGTCCCTCGTAGGCGTGGATCCTGCCGACGAGCACCAGCACGCGATGCTCCGCGATGCGCACCGACAGCAGTTGGTCGCCGTGCCCGGCGGCGCTCGGTGGAGTGAAGCCAGGCAGTTCGGCCATCGGCACCACCGCCACCGGAGCGCCGAGTTCGTCGACGGCCGAGGCCCATCCCGACCCGAGCACCACGGCGACGTCGTGCTCGCCGACGCCCGTCCGCTCGCCGATGGCGGCCGCCGACTCGGCAGCCACCGCCTCCGGATCGGTCACTGCGCGAGCTTAGCCGTCTGGCGAAGACCGCTTGGTGACAGTGAGATACTGCGAGGATGCCCACCGCCACCGCGTCGGTAAGCGTCGAAGACGCCGTCAGGCGACGCCGTGACGACCTGGTGGAGTTGTCGCACGCCATTCACGCCGAGCCCGAGTTGGCGTTCGCCGAGCATCGCAGCTGCGCGAAGACGCAGGCGCTGGCTGCCGAGTACGGGTTCGAGATCACCGCGGCGCCCGGCGGGTTGGACACCGCGTTTCGCGCCGACTTCGGCAGCGGCCCGCTGGTGATCGGCATCTGCGCGGAGTACGACGCACTGCCCGGCATCGGACATGCCTGCGGCCACAACATCATTGCGGCCTCGGCGGTCGGCACCGCGTTGGCGCTGGCGGAGGTGGCCGACGAGCTGGGGCTGACGGTGGTGTTGCTCGGCACCCCCGCCGAGGAGGCCGGCGGCGGAAAAGTGTTGCTGCTCAACGCCGGAACGTTCGACGACATCGCCGCCACGGTGATGCTGCACCCCGGGCCCCTCGACATCGCGGCGGCCCGGTCGCTGGCGCTGTCCCAGGTTCAGGTCGGCTATCACGGTCGTGAGGCGCATGCGGCGGTGGCGCCTTACCTGGGCATCAACGCCGCCGACGCCGTCACCGTGGCGCAGGTGGCGATCGGGCTGCTGCGCCAGCAGCTTGCTCCCGGCCAACTGGTACACGGCATCGTCACCGACGGCGGCCAGGCGACCAACGTGATTCCGGCGTTCGCCGCACTGCGGTACACCATGCGCGCCAACGACAAGGCTTCGTTGCACGCACTGGAGGACCGGATGGCGGCCTGCTTCACCGCCGGAGCGCTGGGCACCGGATGTGATTACCAAGTTGAGGAAACCGAGCCCCCATACGACGAACTGAAGCCTGACAAGTGGCTCGCGGACACGTTCCGCGCCGAGATGCTGCGACTGGGCCGCGACCCGGTGCCCGCAGACGTCGAAGCGGCGCTGCCGCTGGGCAGCACCGACATGGGCAACATCACGCAGGTGATGCCCGGCATCCACCCGATTGTCGGTATCGAGGCCAACGGCGCGACCGTCCATCAGCCGGCCTTCGCCGCCGCGGCCGCCGGACCCAGCGCCGACAAGGCCGTTGTCGAGGGGGCGATCATGCTGGCCCGCACCGTGGTCAGCCTGGCCGAAACACCCGCCGAGCGGGACCGGGTGCTACAGCTGCAGGCACGGCGGGTGGCGTCATGAGTCTGGCCGATTTCGTCGAGCCCTGGCTGGCGGCGCACCGCGACGATCTGGTGGCCTGGCGCCGCCACATCCATGCCCACCCCGAACTGGGCCGTCAGGAGTTCGCCACCACTCAGTTCGTCGCCTCGCACCTGGCCGAGGCGGGCCTCAACCCGAAGGTGCTGCCCGGTGGCACCGGCCTGATCTGCGACTTAGGCCCCGAGCACGGGCCGCGGGTCGCGCTGCGGGCCGATATGGACGCACTGCCGATGGCCGAGCGCACCGGCGCGTCCTACGCGTCGGTGGTGCCCAATGTGACGCACGCGTGCGGACACGACGCGCACACCGCGATCCTGCTCGGCACGGCGCTGGCCCTGGCCTCGGTGCCCGAGCTGCCGGTCGGATTGCGGCTGATCTTTCAGGCCGCCGAGGAGCTGATGCCCGGCGGTGCGATCGACGCCATCGCAGCCGGCGCGCTCGTCGGCGTGTCTCGCATCTTCGCGCTGCACTGCGATCCGCGGTTGGCGGTCGGCAAGGTGGCGGTCCGGCCCGGCCCGATCACCTCGGCGGCCGACCAGATCGACATCACGCTGCAGTCGCACGGCGGCCACACATCGCGACCACACCTCACCGGCGACCTGGTCTACGGGTTGGGCACGCTGATCACCGGCGTACCAGGCGTGTTGTCGCGCCGTATCGATCCGCGCAACAGCACAGTCATGGTGTGGGGAGCGGTCAACGCCGGCGTCGCCGCCAACGCCATCCCGCAGACCGGCACGTTGTTGGGGACCATCCGCACCGCCAGCCATGACACCTGGCAGACGCTGGAATCGATCGTGCGCGAAACGGTCAGTGCGCTGCTGGCGCCGCTGGGCATCGAGCACAGCCTGCTGTACCGCCGCGGCGTGCCACCGGTGGTCAACGAGGAGATCTCGACCCGCATCCTCACCCACGCCATCGAGGGCGTCGGCCCCGACGTTCTCTCCGACACCCGGCAGTCCGGCGGCGGCGAGGACTTCTCCTGGTATCTCGAGGAGGTGCCCGGCGCGATGGCGCGCCTCGGCGTCTGGTCCGGTCGCGGGCCTCAGCGCGATCTGCATCAGCCCACGTTCGACCTCGACGAGCGCTCGCTCGCCGTCGGTGTGCGCGTGCTGGTCAACACCGTCGAGCACGCCGCCACCTTCTAACCCACTTCCGCGAACCCACTTCCGCGAGCGGGGACACCAACCCTTTCGGCGAGCGCGCGTGTTTGTCGCTCGACGCGCCGTGTTCCGCCTGCATTTTGCGCACGCTCGTGCCGAAGTGGCGGTGCACAGTTTGTCGTCCATCCACAGGTTGGTGCCGACGACTACCGCAGCAGGTGGCTGGGCGTTGACGATCGGCGTCATGAACGCGGAGCTCGAACATCTACTCGACATGCAGAACGGCGTGGCCACAAGCGCCCAGATTCTCGCCTGTCTTAACCGGTGGGCCTTCGAAAAGGAGCTCCGAATCGGATCACTGCACCGAATGTGGCAGGGCATCTACTGTCGCGGCGAGCCCACCGATGCGCTGCGCTTGCACGGGTTGGACGTGTCGTGCGGCACCGCCGTCGCGGTTTGCCTCGGCACCGCGGCCGCGATGTACGGCTTCGATACCGAGGAGCCCGCCGATCTGCATGTGCTCAATCCGCCGGATTGTCAGCTGCGATCCGCCGACGGTTTGGTGGTGCATCGCCGCACTGGTGCGCAGCTGAGCGTGGTCGACGGCAGGCCGGCCACGGCTCCGGCGTGGACGGCGGTCGAGGTCGCCCGCAGTCTGCGGCGTCCGCGCGCACTGGCGACGCTGGATGCCGCCTTGCGCAGCGGCACCTGCAACGGCGTCGAATTGTGGCGGGCGGCGGTAGCACAGGCGGGGCGCAGGGGCATCGTCGCCGTGCGTGATCTGATACCGCTGGCAGATGGGCTCGCCGAGTCGCCGATGGAAAGCGAGGCCAGGCTGGCCATGATCGACGGAGGCTTGCCTGTTCCCAAGCTGCAGTACGAGGTTGTCGACGGCAACGGCGAGCTTCGCCGAGTCGACTTCGCTTGGCCGGAGCAGCGGGTCGCGGTGGAGTACGACGGGCTCGATTGGCACAGCGGCCCCGAGGCGATGCGTCGGGACCGCAAACGCACAATCGCATTGTTGGACGTCGGATGGGTGGTCATTGCCATCGTGTTCGAAGACGTGCGGTACCGGTCGTGGGATTTCGTCGCTCGCATCGACTTGCAATTGCGTCGTGCTCGCGCGGCGTGAGCGTGCGCAAGATGCCCGCAACCATCGGCGTGTCGGGCGGCAGACACGCACGCTCGCGGCAAGAAGCCTAGGTGCCCGGGCCGATGTTGCGGGCGGGGCGGGTGCGTAGGTCGTGCACGTATTCAGCTGGGGCACCGGCGATCTCGGCGGCGTCAGCCATCACGCCGAGGTAGCGGGCCGAGGGCACACCGCCTTCCCACGCGTCGACCACATACAGCCAGGCCAGCACCGGATCGGTTGTGGTGTCGGACGAAATCCGATCCACCC
>JBEVHG010000193.1:0-10549 GCA_040511335.1 Mycobacterium sp.
CGATCGCCGTTCGCAGGGCCGCCGCCCATAACGCGTCACGGCGGTGCAGCGTTACCTCGTCCGCCGCGGCGGCATCGGCGGCCGCCGAGCCCAGTTGCCCGTCCTGCATCCTGACCCAGCCCAGCAGCAGCCGGTGCCGGTGCGCGACGAAGTGGGGGTACTCCCCGCCGGCGCGCACGGCCCGCCCGATCACGCTGCGCGCCCGTACCGGGTCGCCGCCGTGCAGGGCGGCCAGCGTCACCAGCGCGGCCGGGCTGTCTGGTGCGACGCCCGGGGACAGCAGCTCGGCGGTGATCGACTGGCCCAGTCGTGCGACCGCGACTCCGAACGGCTGATCCAGCGACAACAACAGGCCCTCGGCGAGGCTGCGGGCGGCCCGCGCGGTCGACGTCGGCGGCCCGACGCTCTCCGAACTCAGCGCCGCCCGCGCCGCGTCCGCATCGCCGGCGGCGATCGACACGATCGCCCCCGCGGCGCTCACGAAGGCATCCGGGTACGGACCGAGCCACCGGAACAGGTCGGCGGCCTGCCCGGCGCCGCCATCGTGGGCGGCGATGCTGGCCGCGATCCTGACCGCCGCCGCGCGTTCGACGGCGACCTCGGAGCCCAGCAGCCCGTCGGCAAGCCGACCGGCCGTGGTGCAGTCACCGGTCAGCGCCAACGCGTCGGCGAGGCGGGCGCTGAGCGCCGTCGCCCCGGCGTCGGCGGCGGCGCGATAGAGCCGCGCCGCTTGCGCGGGTTGACCTTGGCTGCGGGCGGCCAGTTCGGCAAACGCGTTGGCCAGCCGGTCGTCGCGCAGGCCGTGTTCAGCCAGGCTCAGCGCGAGATCCGTTGAGAGCGTGGATAATTCGAGTTGCGAATACAGCAACGAGGTTTCGACTTCGTGATGCCGTGCGGTGCCGATGATCTGGGCAATGCAGCGGTGCACCGAACGCAGGAATGCCGGGTTGTGCGACGGTTCGATCAGTCCGCTGGCACGGGCGCGGTCCACCAGGACCTGTGCCTGCTGAGCGCTTACCCGCAGCGCCGCGGCGACGTCGTCGGGACCCAGGTCGGGACTCAGCGACGACACCAGCAAGGTGTCCAGCACCGGTTCGTCCACCCGGCGCAGCCGTTCGATGAGTGCGAACTTGGCGGCCGCAGCGATCGCCGTCGCGGGTGCTTCGCCGTCGGGTGCGCCGGCCGCGGCGATCGCCGGATGCACCAGGAACGGCAGGCCCGCCGTCGACACCATCAGGGTGCGCAGGAGATCGGGCGTCGGCGCGGCCCCCAAGGCCGCTGCGGCGACACGGTTTACCTCGGCGGCGGACAGCGATCCCAGCGACACCACGGGGTTTTCCCGTTCCATAGCGGTTGCCAGCGCGCGCAACCTTGGGTGGTGTGTCAGCGCCTCGGCGGCCACCACGAATGTGCACCCCGGATCCGACACCACATCGACGAGTCGGTCGAGTTCGTCGTCGGCCAGCAGATGCGCGTCGTCGATGACGACCGCCGCATCCGTCCGATCGCCGACGCGGGGCGCGCTGGTCACCACCGTGACCCCGGCCGTCCGCAGCGTCGCCCGGACCACCGCAAGAACCGAACTCTTGCCGGCGCCGATGCCACCGGTAACCAGCATCTTGACCGGCTCGGTCGGGGCGGCGATCAAGGCGGCGACGGCAGCGTGCGCGGCAGGCGGAATATCGGTGCGTTCTTCCGGCGCCGGTCTGGCCATGGCCGTTTTCGTCAGTTGTCCGGGACGTCGACGGTCGTCGTGGGCGCCGCGACGGTGGTGGTCGGTGGTGGCTGCGTCGTCGTGGGCTGCGTAGTGGTCGGCTGGGTGGTTGTGGGCTGGGTGGTTGTGGGCTGGGTGGTCGTGGTGGTCGGGGCCGTCGTGGTGGCGGTTGTCGTCGGGGCCGTCGTGGTCGTCGTCGGTGCCGTGGTCGTCGTCGTCGGCGGTGGCGGTGGCAGCACGGTGGTGGTCGGCTGGCCGTCGGGCCCGGTCACCGTCACCGTCTGCGAGGTGGCCGGTGTCGTCGGCTGCCCGGGTGAGGGCTCGGTGGATACGGTGGTGGCGGTCTCGGTCACCGGGCCGGTGTTGCCGCTCGTGTTGGTCAGGGTGACGACAAGGCCGCCGATCGCGAGCAGCGCCGCGGCGGCCGCGGCACCGAACAGGATCGGCGGGCGTTTGTACCAGGGCAACGGTGCCGGCTCGGGCGGATAGCCTTCCTCGCCGGGGCCGAACGCCACTTGCGGGCGGGCCTCGGCGGAGCCCTGGTCGAAGCCGTAGTTGTAGTCTTCGCCGGCGTACGGCACGGGCTCGTCGGTCGGAGCGTCGTCCTGCGACCACGCCAGCGCGCGGAAGGTCGCCGACTGGGCGCCGTCGGCGGCCGACTCCCCGGCCGCCATTCCGGCCGCGCCTGCGGCCCAGGCCGCGGTGGCCATATCGGTCGGCGCGTCGGCGGCGCTCGCGATGCCGGTCGGGGCATCGGCCGACAGCCCGCGATCGGCCAGTAGCGCCGCGCCCGCCGCCACGTTGAGCTGGGACTGCGGCGTGGTGACCACGGGCGCACGCAGACGCTCGGACAGCCGCTGGGTGACCAGCGGGATGCTCGCGCCGCCGCCCACCGTGGCGACCGCCGCCAGGCTTGCCACCGGAATCTGGTTGCGCTGCAACATTTCTTCGACCGCGTTGAGCACACCGGCCAGCGGCTCCTCGATGAGGTTCTCCAGCTCGGTGCGGGTCAACCTGATGTCGGAGCTGAAACCGGGAAGCTCGGCGGGCACGACGGTGGCGGTCTCCGCGGACAGGCGTTCCTTGGCTTTGCGGCACTCGTCGCGCAGCCGTGCCAGCGACCCGACCGCCGCGGTGCCCGCGGGGTCGGCATTGTTGGCTTCGGCGATGCCGGCGACGACGTGGTTGAGCAGGGCCTGGTCGATCTGGTCGCCGGAGAAGTCGGGATAGCGGACGGTCTCGCCGATGGTGGCGAAGTCATTGGCCGCGTCCGCCAGCGTGATGCTGGTGCCGCTGCCGCCGAAGTCGCACAGCGCCACGACGCCGCCGGCCGGTAACCCCGGCGCGGTATGAAGCGCGGTCAACGCCGCGAGGGAGTCGGGAATCAGCGCGGCGGGCACGCCGTCGGGCGTGAGGCTGGGCCGGCCCCGCAGCGCTCCGCGGAGCGCTCCGACGGTTGCGGGCCCCCAGTGCGCCGGTACGGCGATCACTACGGGCGAGCCACCCCCGACGGTGCGGGCCATCGCGTCGAGGGCTTCGACGAGCACTTGTTCACCGCGGTGTGCGGACCCGTCGGCCGCGACGAGCGGCACCGGATCGCCGACCCGGTCGACGAAGCCGCTCAGCACCAGACCCGGCTGGTTGAGGTTGAGGTTCTCGGACGGGATGCCGACCTCGGGCGCGCGATCGTGCAACAGCGTGAGAACCGAGCGGCGCATCACCGGCGGGCGGCCGACGCGCGCGGCCACCAGGTTGGTCATCCCGATGGACAACCCGAGTGAGTCGGTCATGTCATCCTCACCATAGCGGGTCGGGCACATCCCCTAGTGGCACCTAAACCCCTAATGCCGAGTCCCCTAACGGCCGCGGCGCACGGGTGGGTTCGGCACCGATCACGCCGGACGGCTCCGCCGATAGCATCGTGGTGAGCCTTTGGGCTTTCGCTAGGTTATCGGCAACAGCAGAGAAGGTGTGTCATGGCAAACTCGCTACTCGACTTCGTCATGTCGTTGGTGCGAGACCCCGACGCCGCCGCACGCTACGCGGCCGATCCGATGCAGGCCATCGCCGATGCCAATCTGACCGGCGTGACCAGCGCGGACGTCAGCAATCTGATTCCCGTCGTGTCCGAGTCGCTGTCGATGGGCGCGGCTATGGCGGGTGCCGATGCAGCCCTCGACGGCAACGTGTGGGCCAGCGGCGCGGCGACGGCCGCGTTCGACGCATTCGGCGACGCCGTGCCGGCCGACGCACTCGACGACGCGCAGAGCCTGGTGATCGATCAGCCGCTGGATCAAACGGTGGATTCGGGGCTGGATCCCGTCGCCGATCACGCGGCCGATTACGGCATTGACGACCCGTCGTCGCAGCTCGACGCCACTGTCATCGACGACGTCCCAGGCGCGGGTCCGGACTCCGGACTGGACGACCTGACGGCCTGGCAGCAGCCCGCGGCCGACGGTCAGGAACCCGACGCCGACGCCGGCTTCGACATCTTCAGTTAGTAGCGTCTCGCTGCGGTCCGCATAGGCCGCTGAGCTGCGTAAACATGCTGCCCACGAGGGACTGCCCGGTCGCGGCGTCTGCCCCTAACCACCCCCTAATCCCCTAATGGGGGCGAGATCAAAACCCCAGGGTGGCATTGATAGGGAGGGGACCCGACCCCGTTCCGGCGGCGCCGCCGACTCCATACCGTGGTTTTCAGTTCGCCGGACAAGCCGGTGACGAGCTCCTCGAAAGAGACAACTCGAAAGGCACTCCAATGACCACCATCATCGACTTCATCCTGGATCTGTTCCGTAGCCCCGATGTGGCGCAGGCCTTCATCAACGATCCGGACGACGCCATGCGCGTCGCCGGTCTGCCGGCGAACGTCACGGCCGCACAGTTGCATGCCGTGGCCGCCACGGCCGCTCCGGCGGGCGTGGTGCTCGGCGGCGGCGACCCGATCGTCGGCCTGCAGCGCGCGGTGGCCGATCATCACAGCATCGCTTCGCCGTTCTCCCCGCAGACGACATTCGCGCCGCAGCGGACGTTCGCCCCGGAGACCAACACCGAGTTCGCCAGCCGCAACGACACCGATCTGCTGAGCAATAACGACACCCGGCTGGCCAGCCCGCAGGCCGGCGAAAGTGTCCAGCAGGGTGGGGTCAACCTGGACTTCAGTGATATGACGTTCGGCGACCGCAGTGAAACCAGCGCCATCGGCGACGGGGCCGTCGCGGTCGGTGGGGACAACGACGGCGACATCGTCAGCGGAGACGGTGCCGTGCTGGGCAACAACAATGACGTCAACAACGGCGACGTCCTCGCCGGGACTGGCTCCAACGTCAACATCGGCGACGGCGACATCGAGGACAGCGGCACCACCAACACCGGCAGCGGTGACGTGGTCCAGGACAACGAGGGCCCGGTCCTCAACGACGTCGACGCCAGCGGCGGCGGCGCCAGCGGTGGCGACGGCGATGGTGGCTTAATCTTCGGCGGTGGCGACGGTGGCGATGCGGCCGGCGGTAGCGGCGGCATCATCATCAGCGACAACGACACCACGGCGGCGGGGGGTGACTACACCACCACCGAGGTCGGCGGCGACGTCACCGGCTCCGGCGGCATCGACCACTCCGTGGACGCGTCGGTCGACAACTCCGGTCAGGACAACTCCGTGGACGCCTCCGTCGACAACTCCGGTCAGGACTACTCGGTGGACAACTCCCGGACGGACAACTCGGTCGACCGCTCCACAACCGTGGATACCGACATCAGCAGCAACGTCGACGCGGGTCTGTTCTGATCGGACACAACCGAATAGCGCGACTGGCGGGGACCGTGATGGTCCCCGCCAGTTCGTGCGCCTACGGTTGAACGGCAGGAGAGGAGCCCATGACGCAACCGACTGACCCGCGCAAGGTCAAGGTCATCGTCGAGCTGATCGACCACACCACCAAGATCGCCGAGGCCAACGACCGCGGCGACCTGGTGGAGCGGCTCAAGGTTGCCAAGGACCGGATCACCGACCCACAGATCCGGGTCGTGGTCGCGGGCCACCTCAAGCAGGGCAAGAGTCAGTTGCTCAACTCGCTGCTCAACATGCCGGTCGCACGGATCGGCGATGACGAGGCCACGGTGCTGGCCACCGTCGTCCACTACGGGGAGCAGCCCTCGGCGCGGCTCATCGTCAACAACGGCGACGGGGCCGAGCCCGACGTGATCGAGATTCCACCCGCTGATCTCAACAAGGACCTGAGGCGGGCGCCGCAGGCCGGCGGTCGGGAGGTGCTGCGGGTTGAGGTTGCCGCGCCGAGCCCACTGCTCAAGGGCGGCCTGGCATTCGTCGACACACCCGGTGTCGGCGGACACGGCCAGCCGCACCTGTCGGCCACGCTGGGCCTGATGCCCGACGCCGACGCCATGCTGATGCTGTCCGACACCAGCCAGGAGTTCACCGAGCCCGAGATGACGTTCATCCGGCAGGCTCTCGAAATCTGCCCGGTGGCAATGATTATCGCGACGAAGACCGATCTCTATCCGCACTGGCACGAGATCGTTAAGGCCAACGCCGCTCACCTGCAACGGGCCGGTATCACCACTCCGATGATCCCGGCGTCATCGCTACTGCGCAGCCACGCGATCCAGCTCAACGACAAGGAACTCAACGAGGAATCCAACTTCCCGGCCATCGTGAAGTTCCTCAGCGAAAAGGTGCTGTCCCGGGAGAACGATCGGATCAAGGACCGGGTGCTCGCTGAGATCCGCGCCGCCGCAGAGCATTTGACGCTTTCGGTCAGCTCCGAGTTGTCCTCGCTCACCGACCCGGAGGCCCGTGAAGGGCTGACCGCGGACCTGGAGCGGCGCAAGGAGGAGGCACAGGACGCCTTGCAGCAGACCGCGCTGTGGCAGCAGGTGCTCAACGACGGCATCGCCGATCTCACCGCCGACATCGATCACGACCTGCGGAACCGGTTCCGCGTCATCACCCAGCACACCGAGAAGGTGATCGACTCGTGCGACCCGACGGTGCACTGGGCGGAGATCGGATCGGAGCTGGAGAACGCGGTGGCCACCGCCGTCGGGGACAACTTCGTCTGGGCCTATCAGCGCGCCGAGGCGCTTGCGGCGGAGGTGGCCCGCACGTTCGTCGAAGCCGGCCTGGACGCGGTCAAGATGCCCGAGCTCAGTGCACGTGACATGGGCGACGGATTCGGCGAGTTCAAATCCTTGGCCAGCCTGGAGGCCAAGCCGATTCGCAAGGGCGACCGGGTGGTTTCCAGCATGCGCGGATCCTTCGGAGGGGTGCTGATGTTCGGCATGCTGACATCCTTCGCGGGGCTGGGGATGGTCAATCCGCTTTCGGTTGGCGCCGGCCTGCTGGTGGGGCGCAAGGCCTACAAGGAGGAGATGGAAAACCGGATGCTGCGGATCCGCAGCGACGCGAAGATGAACGTGCGCCGGTTCGTCGACGACATCTCGTTCGTGGTCGGCAAGGAATCGCGGGACCGGCTCCGGTTCGTCCAGCGTCACCTGCGCGACCACTATCGCGGCATCGCCAACCAGACCACCCGGTCGCTGAACGAATCGCTGCAGGCGACGATCGCGGCCGCCAAGCTCGAGGAGAACGAACGCAACACCCGAATCAAGGAACTCGAGCGGCAACTCAACATCCTGCGGCAGGTCATCGAACACGCCACCAAGCTCGCCCCCGGCACCGCCCCTGCTCAAGCGTTGGCAAATGGACGGGGAGTGTGAGCACCAGCGATCAAGTTCGCGCGATCCTGGGCGGCACCATCCAGGCCTACCGGGAGGATCCGGCGTATCGGGGGCGTCCCGATGTGCACAACGAGCTCGAGCGGATCGGCCGGCGACTCAACCAGCCGATCCGCATCGCGTTGGCCGGAACACTGAAGGCCGGCAAGTCCACCTTGGTGAATGCCCTTGTCGGGGAGGACATAGCGCCCACCGACGCCACCGAGGCCACCCGCATCGTCACCTGGTTTCGCCACGGTCCCATCCCTAAGGTCACCGCCAACCATCGCGGCGGCAGGCGATCCAACGTGCCGATCGCCCGCAACGGCGGGCTGACCTTCGACTTCGCCAGCCTCGACCCCGAGGACGTCGTCGACCTGGACGTGGAGTGGCCGGCTGCTGAGCTGATCGAAACCACGATCATCGACACGCCTGGGACGTCGTCGCTGTCGCGCGACGTGTCGCAACGGACGCTGCGGCTGCTGGTGCCAGAGGACGGTGTGCCGCGGGTGGACGCGGTGGTGTTCCTGCTGCGCACGCTGAATGCGGCCGATATCGCGCTGCTCAAACAGATCGGTGAGCTGGTCGGCGGTTCGGCCGGCGCGCTGGGCGTCATCGGTGTCGCGTCCCGGGCGGACGAGATCGGCGCCGGCCGTATCGACGCCATGCTCTCGGCCAAGGACGTCGCCAAGCGGTTCACCGCCGAGATGGACAAGACCGGCATCTGTCAGGCGGTCGTCCCGGTCTCCGGTCTGCTGGCGTTGACCGCCCGCACGCTGCGGCAAAGCGAATTCGTGGCGCTGGAGAAGCTGGCCGGGGTCGACGCCGCCGAGCTCACCAAGGCGATGCTGTCGGTGGACCGCTTCGTGCGGGAGGACAGTAAGCTGCCGGTCGACGCCGCGACCCGCGCTGCGCTGCTGGACCGGTTCGGCATGTTCGGGATCAGGATCTCGATCGCCGTGCTGCGCGCCGGGGTCAGCGATTCGGTGGCGCTTGCCGACGAGCTGCTCGAGCGCAGCGGGCTGGTCGCGCTGCGCGACGTCATCGACCAGCAGTTCGCTCAGCGATCCGACCTGCTCAAGGCGCACACCGCACTGCTGTCGCTGCGGCACTTGGTGGAGGTCAATCCGATCTATGCGACCCCCTACATCATCGCCGACATCGACCCGTTGCTTGCCGACACGCACGCCTTCGAGGAGCTGCGGCTGCTCAGCCAATTACGCTCGCGTCCAACGACATTGAACGACGACGAGATGGCGTCGCTGCGGCGCATCATCGGCGGGTCGGGCACCGATGCGGCCAGCCGGCTGGGCCTGCAACCCGACGCTCTCTACGACGGGCCGCGGGCCGCGTTCGCCGCAGCCCAGCGGTGGCGGCGGCGCGCCGAGCATCCGCTGAACGACCCGTTCACGACGCGCGCCTGCCGGGCGGCGGTGCGCAGCGCCGAGGCGATGGTCGCCGAGTACGCGGCGCGCGGGCTCGGACCGGCTTAACATTCTGGGTCCGCGCAGCGACATACAGGTATGCGCAGCTGCCTGGGGTTCTCGATCGGTGCGACCAATCTGGTGGCGGCCCCCGCGGGCCGCCCGCCCACGGTACGAAGCGCCGTTCTGACCCTGATCGGGCATCGCCCTCCCGAGGTCGGCGTCCCCTCGGAGAATCCGCGGCTGGGCGAGCGCGGCCTGGTATTGACGGGCTTTGTGGAGCGTGTCGGCGACCCGGTGCCGATGGTGGCAGGCGACGGCTCCACGCACAGCGGCGAGCGACTCGTCGTCGACGCACTCGATGCGCTCACCCGTTCGGCCGGCCCGGCCGAACGCACGGTCGTCGCCGTCCCCGCGCATTGGCGCGACAGCGTCGTGGACGCCTTGCGCGCACTCTTGCCGGGCACGCCGGTGGTGTCGGACGCGGTCGCGGCACTCACGGCGCTGCGGGCAGAGCCCGGTCTACCCTCGCGGGGCATCGTCGCGCTGTGCGACTTCGGCGCCACCGGAACCAGCATCACCCTTGCCGACGCCGCCGCGCACTTCCGCCGCGTGGGCCAGACCGTCCGCTACGACGAATTCTCCGGTGATCAGATCGATCAAGCGATCGTGAAATATGTCCTCGCCGATCTCGACGTCGACCCGTCGAGTACATCGGCGGTCGTGGCACTGACCCGATTTCGCGAACAGTGCCGACTCGCCAAGGAACGCCTGTCCGCGCAGACCGCTACCGGGTTGGCCGGACCGCTGCCGGGTCCGCAGTCCACGATCAGGCTCACGCGCGCCGAACTCGAGGCACTGATCCGAGATCCGCTCGACGGACTCATCGGCGCGCTCGAGGACGTGCTGCATCGCAATGACATTCATCCCGCCGATCTGGCAGCGGTGGCCACCGTGGGCGGTGGTGCGCGTATTCCTCTTGTCACTCAATGCCTTTCGGAAGCAACGCGGATTCCTGTCACGACATCGCCGCAAGCGCAGGTCATCGCGGCGCTCGGGGCGGCACTGATGGCCGGGCGTGAGCCTGAGCAGGAGGCAGCGACACTGCTGGCGGCCGCACCTGTCGCGGCGGCGCCTGTTACCGCGGCACCTGTCGCTGCGGCGCCGCTGGCGTGGTCAGCGGAAGACGAAGCCGACGATCTGGAGTATGCGATCGACGAGGCGCGACCCGAAATACTGTTCGATAAGCGCGATTCCGGCGACGCGGACCCGTTCCCGTCGCTGCCGTGGTACCGGCGTCCAGGGATCCTCTTCGGGGCCGCGGCGTGTCTCGCCGTGGTTGCCAGTGTCGGCTTTGTCCTGACCGTTCGCAGCGACGACGTGGGCGCGGTGCCTGCCGGCTCAGCAGGTACGAGCGCATCGGTGGCGCCCCCGGTGGTTGTGCCGCAGCCAGTGCAAGCTCCCGCACCCGCCGCGCCCGTCATTCAGGCCCCGGTTCCCGTCGTTCTGACTCAGCCGGCCAACGCCCCCCGGTACACGCAGCCGCCGCCGGTGCGACGAGCTGCGCCGCCGCAACAAGTCGTTGTGCCCGCCGCCCGACCGCCCGCGGCGCCCGCTCCAGCCGCGCCGCCGCCCGCTCCAGCCGCGCCGCCGCCCGCTCCAGCCGCGCCGC
>JBEVHG010000194.1:0-5649 GCA_040511335.1 Mycobacterium sp.
TACGGGGGCTGTTCTCGGCTGTCATCGAGGACCAAGTGACGTTTGTCAACGCGCCGGCGCTGGCCGCCGAACGCGGGGTGGCCGCCGACATCAGCACCGCCACCGAAAGCCCCAACCACCGCAGCGTGGTCGACGTCCGGGCGGTCTACTCCGACGGCTCGGTCACCAACGTCGCGGGACCATTGACCGGGCCGCAGCTGGTGGAGAAAATCGTTCAGATCAACGGCCGCAACTTCGATCTGCGCGCCGAGGGCGTCAATCTGATCATCAACTACGTAGACAAGCCGGGAACGTTGGGCAAGATCGGCACGCTGCTCGGCGCTGCTGAAATCAACATCCACGCCGCGCAACTCAGCGAGGACGCCGAGGGCCCGGGTGCGACGATCCTGATGCGCCTGAACCGTGATGTGCCCGACGACGTGCGGGCCGCGATCTCCGAGGCGGTCGACGCCAAGATGCTGGAAGTGGTGGATCTGTCTTGAGATTGGCGATTATTGCCGGTGACGGCATCGGCCCCGAGGTGATCGGCGAGGCCCTCAAGGTGCTCGACGCGGTGCTACCCGACGTGGAGAAGACCAGCTACGACCTGGGCGCGCGGCGGTTCCACGCCACCGGTGAGGTGCTACCCGACTCCGTGCTCGATGAGTTGCGGGCCCACGACGCGATCCTGCTCGGCGCCATCGGTGACCCGTCGGTGCCCAGCGGCGTGCTGGAACGTGGCCTGCTGCTGCGGATCCGGTTCGAGCTGGACCACCACATCAACCTGCGCCCGGCGCGGCTGTATCCGGGCGTGAGCAGTCCACTGGCGGGCAACCCCGATATCGATTTCGTGGTGGTGCGTGAGGGCACCGAGGGGCCCTACACCGGAACCGGCGGTGCGATCCGGGTTGGCACTCCGCACGAGATCGCCACCGAGGTCAGCACGAACACCGCGTTCGGGGTGCGCAGGGTGGTGCACGACGCGTTTCAGCGGGCGCGGCAGCGCCGCAAGCACCTGACCCTGGTGCACAAGAACAACGTGCTGACCTTCGCCGGCGGATTGTGGTGGCGCACCGTGCAAGACGTCGCCGGCCAGTATCCCGACGTCGAGGTGGCCTACCAGCATGTCGATGCGGCCACCATCCACATCGTCACCGACCCCGGGCGGTTCGACGTGATCGTCACCGACAACCTGTTCGGGGACATCATCACCGATCTCGCAGCAGCGGTCTGCGGCGGCATCGGCCTGGCCGCCAGCGGGAATATCGATGCGACACGGACGAATCCGTCGATGTTCGAACCGGTGCACGGCAGCGCACCCGACATCGCGGGACAAGGTGTCGCCGATCCCACCGCGGCCGTCATGTCGGTGGCGCTGCTGCTGGCCCATGTCGGCGAGGGCGACGCCGCGGCCCGTGTCGACAAGGCCATCGAGGCGCATCTGGCCACCCGTGGTGAGCGGAGGCTGTCCACCTCGCAGATCGGCGACTTGATCGCGGGGAAACTGTAGTCACGATGGGCGAGGTCGCGTCGCTCTCGCGGCAGTGCCAGGAGAACTCGATCTCAACGCGCGCTGCGTCGTGTGGGCTGAAGCAGCAAAGTGGCTGGCCAAGTTCCCGGAGGCGGTCCTGACAGACGCGGTGTCACATAGATCGGGATGCGGAGTAGTGGGACCAGAACAACCGCCGACCTATCCGCGAGTTCATGATCGCGCCCGATGTCTGGCGTGCGGCGACGGGTTCCAGCAGCGCTGCAATATCGGGTTCTGACGAAACGTCGCTCACGATGCGGTTTTCGGCGGTGGCATCGCCCCGGATCGGCACGGCTCCCGGTTCGGTGATTCCGCTACAGGTCGGCTCCGAAAAGAGCAGACGCACCTTCGGGTTGCGTCGGATGTTGAACGCGTTCTGCGGCAGTCCGATGCTCGTGCAAAGAACAGACGACCGTCAGCAAGTAGCCTCGGTGAGACCGGCCAGGGTCTTCGGCGAACCGTCGCGCGATAGAGTCGTGAACTCGCACGTGAAGTAGTTGTGAATGATGTCAAGTGCAGCGGCGGCACGGGCGAAGGGTAAGTCAGCCGGCATCGCTGGTCAGCGGATCCTCGCCAACCGGCACCAACGGCATGGCGGCGAGCGGGAACAACGCGCACACCGCGAATGCGGCCGGATAACCGGCGACGCCGATCAGTCCGCCGAACAACGGCGGAGCGATGCCCGCAGTCAGCAGCTGGCTGGTGTTCTGCGTGCCGAGCGCGCGCCCGCTCCAGAACGGACCCGCGATTTCGGCGATGGCGGTGAACGCCAACCCGTTGTCGGACACCGTAATCACCGAGGCGATCACCATCATCGCGACGCTGATCGGGGAGTCGAGGTAGCCGGTGAGCGCCAGCAGGCCCATGGCCGCGGCCGCGGCAACAGCGATCGACCGGATCGGCCGCAACCGCGAGCCGACCACATCCGACCACCGGCCCGCGGCGATGCGGCCCGCCGCCCCAAGCACCTGCGCGGCGGTCACCATGGCTCCCGCCGATGCGGCCGACCAACCACGGTCGCTCATCAACCACACCAATGTGAAGGTCCACACCACCACCTGCGGAACAACCAGCAGCACCGAGACGGCGTGTATGCGCCACAGCAGCGCAGATCCCCGGTAGGGGTTGGCCAGGTCCTGCTCGGCGGCCTCGGAGCGCGGCGGCCGCGGCGGGTCGAGCACACCGACCGCGCACACGGCGGCCGACACCGCACACACCGACGCCGGGAACAGCAGCGCCACGGCGACTCCGTGACTTTCGGCCAGGCGGGGGATCACCAACGCGCCCAACGCAACACCCAAGGGCTGCGCAGTCTGGCGGATGCCCATCACCAGACCGCGTCGCTGCGGCGGAAACCAGCCGACCACCAGGCGGCCGCTGGCCGAATTGCTGCTCGCCGCGGCCATCCCGCCGAGCAGCAGGAACGTGCCGACGGCCACCAGCGAGTCCACCGACGCCGCCGCAAATGCCGCCGCGGCGGTCAGTGCCGAGCCGAGCGTCAGCACGATCCGCTCGCCGACCCGGTCCACCACGTAGCCCCAGGCGATCAGCGTCGCCACCATTCCGAAGCTCGGCATCGACGACAACAGACCCGCCTGGGCCAGGTCCAGTCCGCGTTCGGTGTGCAGGGTCGGGATCAGGAACGCCGCGCCGTTGATGAAGACGTTGGCGCACAGCGTGGCGGTCAGTGCGATCGCCAGCATCGACCAGCGCCGCAGCGTGCTGATCGATTCGACGGACACGCGGCCATCGTTGCACTCGGCGACCCGCACAACCGCGGCCACTACGCTGAACCGATGCGCCTTGGTCGAATCGCCAGCCCCGATGGAGTCGCCTTCGTCAGCGTCGAAGGACCGCTCGATGACCCGAACCAGGCGGTTGCCAGGGAGATCGCCGAGCATCCGTTTGGCACGCCCGAGTTCACCGGCCGCCAGTGGCCGTTGGCCGACGTGCGCCTGCTGGCGCCGATCCTGGCCAGCAAGGTGGTCTGCATCGGAAAGAACTATGCCGCGCACATCGAGGAAATGGGCGGCGGCAGCTTTCCGGACCCGGTGATCTTCATGAAGCCCAACACCGCCATCATCGGGCCGAACGTGCCGATCCAGCTGCCGGCGGACGCGAACCCGGTGCACTTCGAGGGCGAGCTGGCCGCGGTCATCGGCCGGCCGTGTAAGGACGTGTCCGCCGCGCGGGTCGCCGAGAACATCCTGGGCTACACCATCGGCAACGACGTGTCGGCGCGCGACCAACAGAAGAAGGACGGCCAGTGGACCCGGGCCAAGGGTCACGACACGTTCTGTCCGGTGGGGCCGTGGATCGTCACCGACGTCGACCCGGCCGACCTCGAGTTGCGCACCGAGGTCAACGGCGAGGTCAAGCAGCGCAGCCGGACGTCGCTGATGGTTCACGACGTCGGCGCGATCGTGGAGTGGATCTCGGCGGTGATGACGCTGTTGCCCGGCGACCTGATCCTGACCGGTACGCCCGAGGGTGTCGGCCCACTCGAGGACGGAGACACCGTCAGCATCACCGTCGGGGGCATCGGTACGCTCTCTAATCCCGTTGTCCGCAAAGGAAAGTCATGACAGTGCGAGTCCGGTTCTGCCCGTCGCCAACCGGCACTCCGCACGTCGGTCTGATCCGCACCGCGCTGTTCAATTGGGCGTACGCACGCCATACCGGCGGCGCGTTTGTGTTCCGGCTGGAGGACACCGACGTCGAACGAGACAGCGAGGAAAACTATCTGGCGCTGCTGGACGCACTGCGCTGGCTCGGACTGGACTACGACGAAGGCCCCGAGGTGGGTGGACCGTACGCACCGTATCGGCAGTCAGAGCGTGGCGAGATCTACCACGAGGTGGTGAAGCGGCTGCTGGCAGCGAGGGAGGTGTACGAGGCGTTCTCCACACCCGAGGAAGTCGAGGCGCGGCATCTGGCCGCCGGCCGAAATCCCAAGCTGGGCTATGACAATTTCGACCGGGACCTGACTGACACCCAGCGTGCGGCTTTTCTCGCCGAGGGTCGCAGGCCGGTGCTGCGGCTGCGGATGCCCGACGAGGATCTGAGTTGGCACGACCTGGTCCGCGGCGATACCACCTTCGCCGCCGGCACGGTACCCGATTTCGTGCTGACCCGGGCCAGCGGAGATCCGTTGTACACGTTGGTCAATCCGGTCGACGACGCGCTGATGAAGATCACCCATGTGCTGCGCGGTGAGGACCTGCTGCCGTCGACGCCGCGCCAGATCGCGCTGTATCAGGCGCTGATCCGCGTCGGCGTGGCTGATCGCATACCCGAATTCGGCCACTTGCCCGCCGTGCTCGGTGAGGGCAACAAGAAGCTGTCCAAGCGCGACCCGCAGTCCGACCTGTTCATGCACCGCGAGCGCGGGTTCATCCCCGAGGGTCTGCTGAATTACCTGGCGCTGCTGGGCTGGTCGATCGCCGATGACCGCGACGTGTTCAGCCTCGACGAGATGGTGGCGGCTTTCGACGTGGTGGACGTCAACTCGAATCCGGCCCGCTTCGACCAGAAGAAGGCCGACGCGCTGAACGCCGAACACATCCGGCTGCTGACCGCGGACGATTTCACTGCACGACTGCACGCGTATTTCACCACCCACTGTTATGACACCGGACTCGACGACCAGCAGTTCGCCGAGGCGGCCCGGCTGGTGCAGACCCGCATCGTGGTGCTCGGCGACGCGTGGGACCTGCTGAGGTTCCTCAACGACGGCGAATACGAGATCGACGAGAAGGCCGCCGCCAAGGAACTGGGGGCGGATGCCGCTCCGGTTCTCGATGCGGCGGTGACGGCCCTCGACGAGATCGGCGAGTGGACGGCCGACAAGATCGAAATGGCCCTGAAGGTCGCGCTGTTGGAGAATTTGGGCCTCAAGCCGCGGAAGGCGTTCGGCCCGATCCGGGTCGCCGCCACCGGCGCATCGATCAGCCCACCGCTGTTCGAGTCGCTGGAACTTCTCGGCCGCGCCCGCAGCCTGCGCCGACTGCGCGCCGCCAAGGACCGTGCCGCCGCCACCACCGGTGCGTGACACGGCATCGGCGAATCTTTGTTAGTCTGCACGTGGGCCCTAACGGACACGGGGTGGGGACTCCCCACCGCCCGCCGGGTCCGAAAAT
>JBEVHG010000195.1:0-41939 GCA_040511335.1 Mycobacterium sp.
TACAGCCTGGCGACCTCGGCGGCGCTGAACTGTCTCGACAAGGCGCAACGGACGGCCGCGTCGGTCGACGTGGTGATCAGCTGCAGCATCACGAAGTTCCGCGGCGGCCTGACGCAGTGGGTGGAACCGACCATGAGCAGCGCCGTCGCTCGCGCGATCGGGGCCGCTCAGGCGATGACCTTCGACCTGTCGAACGCGTGCGCCGGAATGCTGACAGGTGTCACTGTCGCGAACAATTGGATCCGGCAGGGAACCGTGGAGCGCGCGCTGGTGGTCAGCGGCGAGTACATCTCCCAGCTGGGCCGGAACGCGGCCCGGCACATCCGCAACATCATGAGTAAAGAGCTTGCCTCGCTGACACTCGGCGACGCGGGAGCCGCCCTTATGCTCGAGCGCGCTCCCGCCGGGTCGGCTGGGGTCAGCCTTGCCGGCTTCACCACGGTCGCGGATTACAGTCGACTCTGTCTTGGCTACCCGAAGGGACACGATCCCGGTGCCCGCATGTTCACCGACGCCAGGGGCATCCATCGGGCAGCGATGTCAAACACCCCACTACTGCTGCATGAAGTCCTTGAGGCAGAAGGTATCTCGATGCACGACATCGATCACGTGATCACCCATCAAACCTCCGCCCGCGCGATACGCAAGGGCATGGCCAAGGTTTCCGCAGCATTTGGCGAGGGACCCCGGCACGACGCCGTCATCACCGTCGACCGGTACGGCAACACCGCATCGACCACCCACACCGTGGCCCTTGTCGAAGAACTCGAAGCAGGACATATCAGACCCGGTGAAACGATCGCGCTGATCGCTTTGGCATCCGGGCTGGAGATCGGCATCGTTCTGCTGACCCTCGACGACGATCTGGTAAGTCGCTATGGGCACGGTCATTGATCGCATCGACGTCAGCCGGGCCGGCTGGCGCGGCCGTCACAGCGCACTGCATCTCGCCGTCGCGGCGGCCAGGACCTGCCTGCGGGAGGCCGGACGCGACGCCCGCCACGTCGACCTGCTGATCAACGCCGGAATCTACCGGGACCGCAACCTCGGAGAACCAGCCCTTGCTGCCCTGATTCAGGACGACATCGGGGCCAACCCCGAGGATCCGCACCACAACGCTCACGGCACATTCTCTTTCGACATCACAAACGGAAGCTGTGGGATTCTCACCGCGCTGCAGATCGTCGACGGCTTCCTGAAATCAGAGGCGATCGCCTGCGCCCTGATCGTGGCCAGTGATGCCAATCCGGGACATGGGATGAGTGAGCACTTCCCGTTCTCTCCCGTCGGGGCGGCGGTGTTGTGTAGTTGGGTCGACGACGACTGCGGCCTCGAGCCTGTCTTCTGGACCAACCGTCGCGATGAGGGCGAAAACTTCAGCGCCACAGTCGGACTCGTAGACCGGCGCAACGTACTCCGGTTCAGCGAATCGGCCGTCATGGACCAACGCCTGGCCGAGGCCGCGGCCCAGGTCGCCGACGAGTGCCTGCGCGACTCGTCGCTCGGGCTCGCCGATGTTGACATGATCGTCGCCGCCCCGGCGAGGCGGGAATACCGCGCCGCCCTGGCCAGTCGTCTCGGTGTACCGGTCGAGCGGATCACCGTCGCGAGCGACGAGAAGACACATACCGCCAGCCTGGCCGCAGCACTCGACCGGTCGGCTGACCAGATCCCGGGCGGAGGCCGCGTCCTGCTCATTGCCGCTGGCGCAGGAGTCACCGCCGGCGCCGCACTCTACCGTCAGCCCTCGTAACGGCTGATTACAGGCCCGTCGGATACGTCTCGGGAGTCTCGCCCTCGATCCACACACTGGTGGGTTCGAGGGGCTCGAGGGCTCCGGTGCGTTCGATGTGGATCATCGCGTCGAACTGGTCGGCGGGCCGAACGTGGTAATAGTGGCTCTGCCGCTCGGTCTGCGGCAGGTAGATCACGCCGATGGCGCGAGCCAATCGAACCACCGATAACGGTTCCGCGGCCGCGTGGCTGATCATGGGCGACACCAGGAATGCCGACCTACCGGTCTCGTGGAACAGCTCTTCGACGCTGCCGTTCAGGGCTGGCCGGACGACCTTGCGTTCGGCGATGCCGCCCCATTCACTGGCGGCGGTGACCGTGCCGGTGTAGGTGCTGAACCCGATGAGGCGGCAATCCTCACCGTATCGCTCCCGGACGAGCTGGCCCAACGTGAGCTGGCCGTCCGCCCCGACTTCGGTCGCACGCGCGTCACCGACGTGAGAGTTGTGTGCCCACACCACGATTCGTGCCGGCTCGGTGCCGCCTTGGCGATCCAGGTGCGCGAAGAGCGCCGTCAGGGTCTGCGCCATGTGCTTGTCGCGCAGATTCCACGAGGTGACCCGGCCGCCAAACATCGCGCGGTAGTACACCTCCGCATCGCGGACGGTCTGGGCATTCTGCTGGGCGTAGAACGCCTCGTCCTCGGCGAGCAGCCCGTCACGGCGGACGATCTCCATTGCGTTGCGCTGCATGTCGACAAGTTGCTCGATCGCCTGGCGCTCACATGACAAACCCGCGCCGAATGCCGCGGCGAATCCGTATGCCTGGCCGTCGTCGGCAGAAGTGTGGTCGAAGCAGGCATAGCGATCCCGGGCCCGGGCGGCCGCACGCGGGTCGACCTTGTCCAAATAGGCGATCACTTCGCGCATCGAGCGGTGCAGGCTGTACAGGTCCAAACCGTAGAAACCGGTGTGCCGATTACCCTGCGAATGCTGGTTGTGCCAACGCAGCCAATCCACAAAATCCCGAACCACGACATTGCGCCACATCCAGGCGGGAAAGCGCTCGAATCCGCTCAGCGCCTCATCGGCGGAGCTGTCGCCGCCGAGTCCACGAACATAGCGGTTCACTCGGTAGGCGTCGGACCAGTCGGCCTCTGCGGCGACGGCGCAGAAGCCCTTTTCTTCGATCAGCAACTTGGTTATGGCGGCGCGCGCTTCGTAGAATTCGTGTGTGCCGTGCGAGCTCTCGCCGATCAGTACGATTCGCGCGTCGCCGATCAGCTCCTCCAAAGCCTCCGTCGGGGGCATACCGGCCGGCGCGTCCACGGCGGCACGGTTGATCACGTCGGCGGCGGTCTCCTCGGTCCGCAGTTCCCGCGTCGCCACCCCCGTCGTGGGAGTGGCAAGGAACTCACGGACCTCTTGGTCGCTGACTTGCCGGAAGTCCCAGAATGATTCGCCAACCGCGAGGAAGGGAGTGGGCATCGTCGCGCACACGATGTCGTCGACAATCCCCGCGAATTCTCGGCAGGTCGACTCCGGGGCCGCCGGTACTGCGATGACGATCTGCGCCGGTTCGGCTTCCCGCAATGCCTGCACCGCGGCGAGCATGCTGGCCCCGGTCGCGAGCCCGTCATCGACGAGGATGACCGTCTTACCCGTCACGTCGGCGGGCGGGCGACCATCGCGATAGGCGGCCTCACGTCGCAGCAGTTCACGTCCCTCGTATTCGGCGACATCACGCAACTGCTGCGGCGTGACTCGCAACGCCCGCAATACATCGTCGTTGACCACCACTCGGCCACCACTGGCCAAGGCGCCCATCGCGAACTCTTCATGGCCGGGTGCGCCCAGCTTGCGCACGATGAACGTATCCAGCGGAACTCCCAGGGCCGCAGCCACTTCCCACGCGACGGGAACCCCGCCACGGGCCAGACCCAGCACCACGACATCCTTCTTGCCGCGGTACGCACTCAACAGATCGGCCAATACGCGGCCCGCCTCACGGCGGTCACGAAAGACCCGCCTCGGGGCACCTCGCATCAGGCCCGGCGCTGATGTCATTGCTCTACTCCGTCCCGTTGTCCGGCACATCAGTGCAGGGATGTCACCGGTTCGTTGGTGACGGCTTCGATGTCGTGCGCCGTCACACTCAACAGTCGACGGGCCAGATCGGATAGGGCGCGGGCCACGGCGAGTTCGTCACCGATGTCAGTGACATCGCGGTCGGCCGGATTGCGCCTGGCCAGACCGACGCCCACAGACTCTTGGTCCCGCCAGCGCAACCGCGCCTTGGCCCGGGTGTGGCCGTCGTGTTCGTCGATCGACATGTCCACGGTCCAGTGCTTTAAGACATGCCCTGGCTGCTCGCTGCTCATTGCTGTCTCCTCCGGGATTGGCGCGAGCTGCCGGGGAGCTGCTCGCGCTGGGCTAGTTCGTGGACTGGACCTTCACGTGCCTCTCGGCGGGTTTAGCTTCGGTCACCGGCACCGAGACGGTCAGGATGCCCTTGTCGTAGCTCGCCTTGATGGCGTCCTCGTCGGCTCCTGCGGGCAGCGTGACGGAGCGGATGAACGAGCCGTAGGAGAATTCCGAGCGTCCGTTTGCTTCCTTCGTCTCGGTGCGCTCGGCCTTGATCGTCAACACACCGTCACGAACCGTGATGTCGACGTCCTTGTCCGGATCGACCCCGGGAATCTCGGCACGAACCTGGTAATTGCCTTCCTTCATCTCGTCCTCGACGCGAATCATGTGCGTGTCGAACGGCGGACGCAGGCCCGACCACGACGGAACGCCGGAGAACAGCTCGGAGATGTCCGGCCAGAATGACCGCGGATGGTGTTGCGCCGGAAGTTTGCTCATTATGCCTCCTTGGATCGAATGAACCTTCCACGCTTTATCCGACACCGTCGCCAAAGGCACGAATAGGGCCTGAAGTCCCCGCCTATGGGGCCGTTCGTCGGCCACCCTGACACCCGGCGAGATGCTCGTCACGGAGCCGGGCCGGTTACCTGCCGGTGAACACCGGCGAGGACCTTTGGCACTTATCAATGGGACTCAAGTACCCTGCATCCGCCCCCGGGTAGGGGCACGATGGGCCCATGAGCAGTGCGGTGATCGACGCCGCGGGATTGCAGCAACTCGTGTCCACGCTGATCGACCGGGGATACCGCGTGGTCGGCCCCACGGTGTCGGACAACGCAATCGTGCTGGCCGAGTTGACCTCCGCCGACGATCTGCCGCAAGGCTGGGGGGTGGACGTCGGTCCCGGTCACTACCGGCTGCGCCGACGCGACGACGATGCGTTGTTCGGTCATTCGGCCGGCCCGCAGTCGTGGAAGCAGTTCCTGCACCCGCCCCGGCAGAAGTTGTGGTCGTCCGACGGTGCCGAGCCGGAAGAGACGCCGCGGTATGCGTTCATCGGTGTGCGGGCCTGCGACCTGTCGGCGATCGCCATGCTCAACGGCGTCCTGGGCGAGGGCGCATTTCCCGACCATGGTTTCGTGGGACGGCTACGGCGAATCTTCGTGGTGGCGGTCAACTGCACCGAACCGGGCGGGCTGTGCTTCTGCGCGTCGATGGGAACCGGACCCGCGGTCGGGCCAGGCTACGACCTCGCACTGACCGAACGGGTCGGTCGTCGGTATGTCGTCGATGTGGGCAGCGAAGACGGTGCCGCGGTGCTGGCACAGCTGCCGCACCGCGACGCTGCCACGGCCGAGATCGACTCGGCGCGAAGCGACGTCAGCGAGGCAGCGCACCACATGGGCCGGCAGATGCCCTCCGGCGACCTGCGGCAGCTGCTGATCGACTCGCGGGAGTCGCCGCACTGGGACGAAGTCGCCAGTCGGTGCCTGACCTGCGGAAACTGCACCATGGCGTGCCCCACCTGCTTCTGCACCAGCGTCGAAGACGTCACCGATCTCACCGGGGACCACGCCGAACGCTGGATGCAGTGGGCGTCGTGCTTCGAGTTCGACTTCACCTTCGTGCACGAAGGCAGCGTCCGGCAATCCGGGCCGTCGCGATACCGGCACTGGATCACCCACAAGCTCGGCACCTGGCACGACCAGTTCGGCACCACAGGATGCGTGGGCTGCGGGCGCTGTATCGCTTGGTGTCCCACCGGGATTGACATCACCGAGGAGATGAACACTCTCGCCGAGGAGCGTCGAGCGGAGTCGGCCGATGACTGACACCGCAACGTGGCCGGCGCCGTCCTCGGCGATGGCGCCGGTGCCCTACCGGGTGTGCGACCGGGTCGCCGAGAACCGCGATTCCGCGACGCTGTCCCTCAAGCCGGTGCGCGAACCGCTACCCGCGCCGCGGCCGGGCGAGTTCATGATGATGTACGCGTTCGGGGTCGGCGAAATCGCGGTCTCCGTGAGCGGCGTGCCCACCGCCACAGACACATTCATCACCCACACGATCCGCTCGGTCGGCGCGGTGAGCCGGGCTCTGCACGACGCGCAACCGGGAACCGTGATCGGGATGCGCGGACCGCTCGGCACCAATTGGGGTCTGGCCGACGCCGAAGGCCGTGACCTCGTCATCGTCGCCGGCGGCGTCGGACTGGCGCCGCTTCGGCCCGTTGTGCTCGGCGCACTCGCCGAACGCGACCGCTTCGGGCGAGTGACGCTGATCGTCGGCGCCCGCTCCCGCGACGACTTCCTGTTCGGCGAGGAACTTGCCGACTGGGCACGCGGCGGCTCCATCGACGTCCATTTGACCGTCGACGTTCCGGTGCAGGGCTGGCCGGGCGAGGTCGGGTTCGTCACCGAGCCGTTGCGCCGGGTGCCGCTGCGGCCCGACCGCACCACCGCGTTCCTGTGCGGCCCCGAGCCGATGATGCGCAACGGCGCCACCGAGTTGCTGCGAAAGGGCATGGCGGCCAGCAATATTCGGGTCTCCCTCGAACGGAATATGCAGTGTGGCATCGGTTGGTGTGGGCACTGCCAGCTGGGTCCACTGCTGTTATGCCGCGACGGGCCGGTCGTCGGCTATGACGTCGCCGAGCCGCTGCTTCGGGTCAAGGAGCTGTAGATGAGCACACCGACGTTGGCCGTGTGGAAGTTCGCCTTCTGCGACGGTTGCCAGCTGACGTTGCTGGACTGCGAGGACGAACTGCTCACGATCGCCGAACAGGTGCAGATCGCCACCTTTCTCGAAGCCTCCAGCGCGATCGTCGGCGGACCCTACGACGTGTCACTCGTGGAGGGTTCGATCACCACCGGCGCCGACGAGCGCCGCATCAAGGAAATCCGCGAGCAGTCCAAGGTCCTGGTCACGATCGGCGCGTGTGCCACCGCGGGCGGCGTGCAGGCCCTGCGCAACTTCGCCGACGTCGACGAATTCGCTTCGGTCGTCTACGCCAAGCCCGAGTACATCGAGACGCTGGCGACCTCCACGCCGTCGTCGGCGCACGTCAAGGTCGACTACCAACTGCAGGGCTGCCCGATCGACCGCGGCCAGTTGCTCGACACCCTCGCCGCCCTGCTGGTCGGGCGCAAACCCCGGCTGCCGGCCAAGACGGTGTGCACCGAATGCAAGAACCGCGGGGTGACGTGCGTGGTCGTTGCCGAGGACATCCCGTGCCTGGGTCCGGTGACGCACGCCGGATGTGGGGCGTTGTGCCCGTCGTATCACCGCGGCTGCTACGGCTGCTTCGGTCCCGCCGCCACGCCCAATACCGCCGCGCTGATCCCGCTGCTGCGCCGCGACGGCATGTCCGGCGGCGACGTGGACCGGGTGTTCTCGACGTTCAACGTCGCCACTTTCGCCGCCGAGCGGAACGACAGGTGAATCCCGAGATCCGCACCCTGACCGTCGGCGCGCTGACCCGCGTCGAAGGTGAGGGCGCGCTGCACGTCACCTTGACCGATGGTGCGGTGGACAGCGTCGAGCTGAACATCTATGAGCCGCCGCGGTTTTTCGAGGCATTCCTGCGTGGCCGGGCCTACACCGAGCCACCGGACATCACCGCGCGGGTGTGCGGCATTTGCCCGGTCGCCTATCAAGTGAGTGCCTGCAATGCGATCGAAGACGCATGTGGCGTGACCGTCGACCCGGAGCTGGTGTCGCTGCGGCGGTTGCTGTACTGCGGGGAATGGATTCACAGTCACGCGTTACACATTGTGCTGCTGCATGCACCGGATTTTCTGGGCTACCCGGACGGGATCAGCCTCGCCAGGGAGCGCCCGGAGTTCATCGAACGTGGGTTGGCCTTGAAGAAGTCCGGGAACCGGCTGATGGAGCAGATCGGCGGGCGGGCCATCCACCCGATCAACGTCCGGTTGGGCGGCTTCTACTCGGTGCCTACCCGCGCGGACCTCGAGCCGCTGGCCGAGCAGCTGCGCCGCGCGCTCGATGACGCCCTGTCGATGGTGCGCTGGGTCGCCGAATTCGATTTTCCCGAGGCGGAGTTCGACCACGAGTTGCTGGCGCTGACCTCCCCGAACCTCTATCCCATCGAGAACGGGACGATCCGGCGCAGCGCCGGACCGGCATTCGCCGTCGCCGAATTCGGCGACCACGTCGTCGAGTCGCAGGTGCAGCACTCCACCGCGCTGCACGCCACGCTGGACGGCGCACGCTACCTGACCGGCCCGCTGGCCCGGTACTCGCTGAACTTCGCACACCTATCACCGATCGCCCGGCAGGCGGCGACCGAGGCGGGGCTGGGCGCCGAGTGCCGAAATCCGTTCCGCAGCATTGTGGTTCGTGCCGTCGAGGTGGTCTATGCGATCGAGGAGGCGCTGCGCATCATCGGCGAGTACGAGCGCCCGGCGCGTCCGTTCGTCGACGTGCCGGCCCGCGCCGGCGTCGGCCACGGGGTCAGCGAGGCGCCGCGCGGGCTGCTGTACCACCGCTACGAGATCGGCGACGACGGCCTGGTACGGGCCGCGACGATCGTGCCGCCCACCGCGCAGAATCAGGCCGCCATCGAGCACGAAATGGCAGAGCTGGTCGCCGCCAACCTGTCGCTCGACGACGCGACGCTAACGTCATTGTGCGAGAAGTCTATTCGCAACCACGACCCGTGCATCTCGTGCTCGGCTCACTTCCTGACGCTGACGATCGAGCGTCGTTGAAGCGCTTGGTCATCGGCATCGGCAACAGCTACCGCCGTGACGACGGCGTAGGGCTTGTCGTGGCCGACGAAATCGCCAAGCGCGACCTTCCCGGTGTGCGGGTGATGACCGCGATCGGTGAACCCGGGGCGATCCTCGATGCCTGGAGCGGCGCCCCGCTGGCGGTCGTGGTCGATGCGGCGATGAGCGAGGGCTCGAGGCCAGGGCGACTCCGACGCTGGACGGCTGGGGACGTGCCCGAATCGGCGGTCGTGAGTTCCCATTCGTTCGGTCTGCCGCGGACCTACGCTCTGGGCGAAGCACTCGCGCGAATACCCGAAAGGCTTGTCGTGTTCACCGTCGACATCGCTGACGCCGGTCACGGCGAGGGCCTCACACCCGCGGTCGCCGCGGCCGTGCCGGAGGTGGTCTAAGCGATCCTGGGCGAACTCTGCCGGTGAACCGCGCGACTGTGCGGTCTCGTACGGGACAATGCCCCGGGCGGACGTATCAATCCGCACAGTCGAGGCGACTGGTTAGGCGGCAGGCCACCCGGAGCAGTCCTATTCACACCTAAGGTCGACTACAGATAACCAGCGCCGACTATGCGCGCGCCAACGAGGCCTTGCAGGGCCGATTGTCCTTGTCCTGAATCTAAAGCCCCGCGGTCTAGGCGCCGTCTCGGCCCCGGGGCGTGGTTGTTACTTGAACCGGATCGATTCCTGGCATCGTCACGCGCCGAACATGTCGCCCCGAGGATAATGGCGGTGGTCGTAAGGAGGGTGCCGTGCCGCAATGGCGGGATTTCTTGGAGCGCTTCCGTCCGGCGGGCACGCCCGGTGCGGCGGCGCGACCCGGCGTGCCGGCGGATCGCAGCGCCGATGCGGCGGCGGAGCTGACTCCGCTGCTCGTCCTGCTCGACGACACCCAGGATGAGGTGCAGGGCATTCGCCGCGAGGCGGACGAACGCGCCGAGGAGATCCGCCGCGCCGCGCAGCGACAGGCGGACGAGATTGTGGCCCGGGCGCGTGTGGAGGCCGAAAGCGTACGGGCGCAGACCGAGGCGAAAGCCCATAGCGACGCCGCCGCGGCGTGGTCGGAAATGCAAGTCGAAACCACTGCCGATATCGACCGCATGCAGGCTCGGGTGGCCGACCGGATGCCTCGCTACGTCGACGAGGTCGTGGCAGTGGCGCGGGAGTGGCTCGACCAGTCGCCGCAGCGACCCACCGCGGTGACCGAGACGTGAGCACGAAATGGGTCGCGGGCAATGTCCGCGCCAAGGCGCTGCTGAGCCGACGGCTGGGTGCCGGACGGGCACGTGAGGTCGCGGCGATGGGTTCCCTGGCCGAGGCGCAGCATGCCCTTGCCGATAGCCCCTACGGTCAAGGCGTGCTGGTCGGGCAGGCCCTCGCCGAGACCGAACATGCTGTGACGACGACACCGCTGTGGCATCTGCGCGTGCTGGCCGGCTGGCAACCCCGTGAGGGCGCCGAAGCGATCCGCTCGCTCGCCGGCGGCTTCGAAGTGGCCAACATCGCGGCGCATGCCCGGTGTCTGGCCGGCGCGGCACCGGAACCGATGTTCGCCCTCGGCGCGCTGGCCACGGCCTGGTCGCGGCTGCGCGAGACCTCGTCGCTCGCGGACCTGCGGAGCACCCTGTCGCACTCGCTGTGGGGCGATCCGGGTGGTGACTCACCGTCGGACATCGCGCTCGGCGCGCAGATCGCCTGGGGCGTGCGGGTGGCCACCACGGTGCGGGAGACCTCCTCGTGGGCCGGCGGCGCCCTGGCTTTACTGGTCGCCCGCCGCAGGCTCCTGCAGCGACGGCAGCTGCCCGACCATCTCGCGGTCCGCGCCGCGCGGGTCTTGGGTGCGGCCGCGTTCGCCAGCCATGATCTGGCGTCGTTCGCCGCGGCGCTGCCCGCGCGGGCTCGCTGGGCACTCGCCGGCGTCAACGACATCGATGAGCTGTGGCGGGGTGAGGTCGGGTGGTGGTCTCACCTGGAAGGTGACGGATTCCGGTTGCTCGGCCAGCCGGGATACTCCCGCGCGCGCACGATTGGGGCGGCCGCCGTGCTGGCGACGGATGCATGGCGGTGTCGCGCCGCGCTGCAACTCGCCGCCCGCGGCGGCGGGCCCATGGACGTCTACGATGCCATCGCCTGAGGTGTCGGTGACGCCGGCGCGCCGACGGCGGTGGACGCCGATGCCGATGCAGCGCATCGCACTGGTCGGCCCCGGCGACAAGCTGCGCAACGCGCTGGTGCGGGTGGCCGATGCCGGGGTGGTGCAGCTCGACGAGCCGGCCGTCAAGGAGGGCGCACAGCTCGGTGAGGCCGCACAACGATTGCAGCGCATCGGTTTTCACGACGGGTCCACCGACGGCGCCGTATCGGCGATGTTGTCGGCGACGGCATCCGACCTTGAGGCGCTGGAGCGCGACGGCCGTGCCGACTTGCTTGCCGGCGAGGCGCAGTTGCAGCAGTACGTCGCGGGTGCGGTGCATCGGCGCGATGTCGCGGCCTTGGCGGGCTGGTGCCCGTCGGAACAGGTCGCGGAGTTGGCCGCGCGGCTGAACGATGCCGGCGCCGCGGTGGTTTCGATGCCGACTCCGCGATCGATGGATCCGCCGACCCTGCTCGGCGACGGCGACGGGCTTCGTGGCAGCTTCGCAGGGATGGTGCGTACCTACGGGATCGTGCCCTACCGCGATATCGATCCGACGATCTGGGCGGGCTTCGTCTACGTGGCGATGTTCGGGATGATGTTCGGCGACGTCGGTCACGGCTTGCTGCTCGTCGCGGGGGCGGTCTTGATCCAAACGGGGTGGATCCGCCGATTCCCGTCGCTGAAGCCGACGTGGATGTTCATCGCTGCGGCGGGTTTGGCCGCGATGGCGTTCGGTGTCTTGTACGGCGAGTTCTTCGGCCCCACCGGTGTGGTGCCGGTGGTGTGGCTGGCACCCTTGGACGAACCGCTCCGGTTGCTGTTCGCTGCGTTGGCCGTCGGTGCGGTCTTGCTGGGGATCGCCTATGCGGTGGGCGCGGTCAATCGTTGGCGCGAAGGCGGCGTCAGGCTCGCACTGTACGCGCCGTCAGGCATCGCGGGTGCGGTCCTTTTCGTCGGAGTCGGCATCGTGGTGGCCGGATACACCATCGGGCCAACGGTTTCGGTGGCGGTCGGCGCCGTGGTCGGCACGGCCGGTGTTGCGCTTGCTCTCGTCGGGCTGTACGCCGAATCGGGCGGGGGCTCATCGGGGGTGCTGCAGGCGGCGATCGGCGGATTCGACCTTGTGGTGCGGCTAGGGTCGAACCTGGTGTCGTTCGCTCGCTTGGCGGCGTTCGGCATGACGCACGCCGCGCTGGGCTGGGTGGTATGGCGCGGCGCGCAGGCGTTGTGGGGCCACGGCTGGGCGGCGGCGGCGGTGCTCGTCTTCGTCGTGGGTAATGCGATTGCCTTCGCGCTCGAGGCGTTGGTTGCCGGCGTGCAGGCGCTGCGGCTGGAGTTCTACGAGTTGTTCTCCCGACTGTTCGTCGGCGAGGGCAGACCGTTTCGGCCGTGGCGAATTCCCGTAGACCGATCGGAGGCGACATGCTGACGTGGATTATCGCCCTGCCCGCGCTGATCACCGGGTTTGCGGTGAGCTTGATGCTGCTGCGTCGCGGCGGTCGGCTGGCGGTGCGGCTGTTCTGGACTGTCAACGCGGTGGTGGTGCTGGCCGGTGTGATCGTGCTCGTCCAAGCGCTGACCGCGGGTCCGGCTGCGGCGGACACGGCGGTGGCCGCGGGTGCCGACGCCGCGGATGGTAACTGGGCGCCCTTGCTGGGCGCGGCGATTGCGGTCGCGGGCTCCTCGATCGGCGCTGCGATCGCCGTCGCCTATACCGGAGCGGCGGCGCTGGCAGCGCTCAGTGAGCGACCGGAGTTGTTTGGCCGTGCCATGGTCATCGTCGGGCTCGCCGAAGGCATCGCCATCTACGGTCTCGTCATCGCGGTGATCCTGATCCAGCAGGCATGACATGGGAACCGTTGTGGTAATTGGTGAACCGGCGCTGGTGCACGGTTATGCGCTGGCCGGCGCGATCGCGTCGCCTGCCGAGGGGCCTGCCGAGGTGCGTCGGAGTTGGCAAGATCTGCCGCCTGACGTCTCTTTGGTGATCCTGACGGCGGCGGCTGCCAAAGCGTTGACCGACGAATTGCGCTTCGGCGGTCCGCTGACCGCGGTGATGCCCGAATGACCGCGGTCAAGGCGGACCGCGTGACGCCGGCGCTCGAGCCGGTTCGCGCCGAACTGTTGCGCCGCGCGGGCGCCGACGCACAGCGGATGATCGCCGACGCAGAGGGCGAGGCCGCTCGCATTGTCGAGCGGGCGCATGACAGCGCGCGACGGGTGATCGAACAAGCCCGCGCTGCAGGGGAATCCGCGGCCGCTGAGGTCGTGGCCGAGCAGGGTGCGGCGCTGCGACGGGCGTTGCGACGCGAGCTTCTCACCGCCCAGGACAACGCATACCAGCAATGGCGGCGGCTGGGTCGGCAGGCCGTGCTACGGCTGCGTGATGAACCCGGTCACTCACGGCGCCAGGACATGCTCCGCAGCACCGCGTACGCGGTGCTAGGCGCCGACGCGCACGTGAGCGATGCCCCCGACGGCGGCGTGGTCGCCGAGCTGGATCACCGTCGACTCGACCTGAGCCTGTCGGCGATCGCAGAGCGCGCGCTGGATCGGATCGCCCCGGAAGTGGACGGTTTGTGGTCGTGAACGGTGCGGCGCGGATCGTTCGGGTGTCCGGTCCCCTGGTCGAGGTGGCATGTGCTGGCGCCGCGGTCGCGATGCACGATCTGGTCGGGCTTGGGCCGCACAACATTCCCGGTGAGGTGATGGCCATCTCCGATGGACAGCTGACCGTGCAGGCCTACGAGTACACCGGAGGCCTGACACCTGGGGATCCGGCAGCACCCCATGGATACCCGTTATCGGTCCCGCTCGGTCCAGGGCTTCTCGGCGGGGTGTTCGACGGGCTGCTGCGACCGCTCACCAACGCACCGACATGGCTCGGCGAGCGCAGCTACATCGAAAGCGGCACGCGGCGATGGGAATTCGCACCGACAGTCCGGGCCGGCGCCGACGTCGCCGCCGGATCAGTGCTGGGAGTCGTCCACAACGCGGGGTCAATCGAGCATCGCCTGCAAGTCCCCCCGGGTGTCGCCGGAGCGGTGCAATCCGTCGTGCCCCCCGGCATCTACCCGGCGGACGCGGTGCTGGCCACAGTGGGGGAAACCCCGGTGTCCATGTCCACCCCCTGGCCGATACGGGTGGCACGACCGTACCGGGATCGGCGCGACGAGGTCGTGCCGCTGCACACCGGCCAGCGCGTGGTGGATCTGCTCTTTCCCGTCGCGCGGGGCAGCACCGCCGCGGTGCCCGGCGGATTCGGCACTGGGAAAACCGTTCTGCTGCAACAGTTGACGAAATGGTGCGACGCGGACGTCATCGTCTACGTCGGGTGCGGTGAGCGCGGTAACGAAATGGCCGAAATCGTCACCGACATGCTCGATTTGGCTGATCCGCGCACTGGTGGACGGCTCGCCGATCGCACCGTCATCATCGCCAACACGTCGAACATGCCGATGATGGCCCGTGAGGCGAGCATCTACACCGGCGTCACCGTCGCCGAATACTTCCGCGACATGGGCTACCACGCCGTCGTGATCGCCGACTCGACATCGCGATGGGCAGAAGCGTTGCGGGAGTTGGCATCACGCATGGGCGAGCTGCCCGCCGAGGAGGGCTATCCGGCAAGCCTGGCCTCGGAGTTGGCCGCATTCTACGAACGCGCGGGCTTCGTCGACACGCTCGGCGGCCAATCCGGCTCGGTCACCGTGATTGGCGCGGTCTCCCCACCCGGAGGCGATGTGTCCGAACCGGTCACCGTGCACACCGAGCGATTCGTGCGGTGCCGCTGGGCCCTTGATCGCGATCTGGCGTATTCGCGGCACTATCCGGCGGTGTCATGGTCGGGGTCGTTTTCGCGGGATGCGGAGGCGCTGGCGGCGGCCCACGTGGTGGCCGGCGATATCGACTGGGCGGCGCATCGCGGCCATGTGCTGGGCCTGCTGAACGAGTCGGATCGACTTAGGGCGCTGACCGATCTTGTTGGTGTCGGCGCGTTGCCCGGCAGTGAGCGGATGACACTGCTCGGCGGCCGGCTGCTGCGTGAGGCGGTGCTGCAGCAGAGCGCACAGGTTCCCAACGACGCCCACTGCTCACCGGACAAGACGGCCGCGCTCGTCGACGCGGTGCTCGCGGTGATCGACACCTGCGGCGAGGTGGTAGCGGCCGGGGTGCCGGCGCAGTTTGTGGAGGAGACGGATTTCGGCCCGCTGATCCGCGCGCGTGAAGACGGCGGACCCACGGACACGGCACTGGCGGCGACGCGGCGGGACGAAGTGATCGACCGGCTGCATCAGTTGCGATGAACAGCACCGACCACTGGATCGACTACACCGGGATCCAGGAATTGCGCGGCCCGCTGGCGGTGGTGGCCGGGGTAGCCGGCGTCGGCTGGGATGAGTACGTGTCGATCACACTCGCCGACGGAACGCAGCGCCACGGCCTGGTGCTCGACGTTGACCGCGACGTGGCGGTGATCCAGGTGCTCGAGGGCACCACCGGAATCGATCCGTCAAGCACGACAATTCGCTTCAGCGGCGGGCCGGCGCGCATTCCGGTTGGCACCGCCTGGTTAGGCCGCACCTGCAACGGCCGCGGCGAACCGATCGACGGCGGGCCGCCGGTGACTGGGCAGCGGCAGGTCTCGATCAACGGCGAGCCACTCAATCCCGTGCACCGCGACGTCCCCGCCGAACCAGTGCTGACCGGGGTGTCGGTGCTCGACGCCCTGGCCACGCTGGTGCGCGGCCAGAAACTGGCGGTGTTCTCGTTGCCGGGCCTGCCGCATCTGCGGTTGGCCTGCCAGATCGCCGCCCAGGCCACCGCAGGCGGCGAGCCGTTCAGTGTGGTGTTCGCCGGCATCGGATTGACGCACGCCGACGCCGCTTACGCCCGCAATGTGCTCGAAGCACGAAGCGCCGCAGGGGAGCTGGTGCTATTGCTGAACGCTGCCGACGACCCGGTCATCGAACGAATACTGACCCCGCGCATCGCGTTGACCATCGCCGAACACCTCGCCTTCGACCATGAGCGCCATGTGCTGGTTGTGCTTAGCGACATGACCAGCTATGCCGAGGCGCTGCGGGAGGTGTCGTCTGCGCGCGGCGAAATCCCAGCGCGCAGAGCCTATCCGGGATATCTCTACAGCGACCTCGCTTCGCTGTATGAGCGGTGCGGTCGCATCAAGGGCCGGCCGGGATCGGTCACCGTGCTGCCGGTTCTGACGATGCCCGGCGGCGACATCACCCACCCGGTGCCCGACCTCACCGGCTACATCACCGAAGGCCAGATCATCTTCTCCGCGCCGATGCACCTGCACGGCGTCTACCCACCCGTCGACGCGTTGTCCTCGCTGTCGCGGTTGATGCGCCGCGGAGTGGGCGCCGGACGCACCCGCGATGATCATCTGCCGCTGGCGGCGCAGCTACTGGCCGCGCTGGCCAAAGCCCGGCGGGTGCGCGAACTGGCCGAGCTGATCGGCACCGAGGCGCTGACGCCGACCGACCACAGCTACCTCGGTTTCGATGATGCTTTCGCCACCGAGCTAGTCAACCAGCGTCCCGACGAGTGCCGCAGCCTTAGCGATACGCTGCAGCGAGCCTGGGACGTCGTGTCTCGGCTCCCGCGCAGCGAGCTGTCGATGCTGCCGTCCGAGCTGATCGATCTTCACCGGACAGAGGCCCGGGAGCTGCCGTGACGACGCCGCATGTGCCGCCCGGGCGCATGGGAAGACTCTGCCTGCTCAGCCGGCTTGAGCTCGCCGAGCGCGCCGTCTCGTTGCTGGAGGAGAAACTGCGCCTCCTTGGCGAACGACGAGACGAGCTGCACCGCCGCGCCGAGGACGCCTGTCGCGACTGGTGTAGCGCCTGCCGAGAAGCCGACAGCTGGGGACTTCGCGCCGTGCTGTCGGGGGGCCAGCGCGCGCTCCGCCTTGCGGTGCCGCGCGAGCAGGCCGCGATCACGATCGAGTGGGCCGCGACCGCCGGTGTGCGCTACCCCGACCGCGCCGAGTGCACTCTGCCGCCCCACGACAGCCAAACCGAGATCCACATCAGTGCAGCGACAGTCGGGGCAAGGCGGGCCCACCGCGCCGCGGTCGTCGCCGCCGCCCAGTGCGCCGCCGCAGAGTCTGCGCTCGCCACCATCGAGCGGGAGTTCCGTGCCACGCGGCTGCGGGCCCGCGCGTTGAACAAGCACTGGCTGCCACGGCTGCATGACGACCTGGCTCGTGTCGAGATGGAACTCGAGGAGCAGGATCGCGCCGAGGCGATCCGGCTCCGTTTGGTTCAGCTCGGTGGCGGCACAGCGTAGCAACGTAAAACGTTCAGCAGTGGGCTCTCTGAAATGGGCCGGGTGGCAGTCGAATTGGGCAACAGCGCGCAGGAAGTGCTGCTGTCGCTCGATTCCCGGAAAGCCGCTCGCCTCCGCGACGAGGACGACGCGATGGACAACCTGCACTGGCACCTGTCCGCCGCGCCGATGGACCACGACTGGCAACCTGGGGCCCCTGCGGCGGTCGAGTGGCGCTGGGGATCGCTTCTACGAGCGTTTCGCCGACCACGCCGTCGAGGTGGGCCGGCGGGCCGTCGTCTAGGTAACCGGCACACTACCCCTGAGCAAGAACAACAACGCGTTTCGGGAATCGCCAACCGTGCTGGTCGGTGGGCCTCGATAGATCAGTGGCGCAACCCGTCCCCGGCCACGATGTCGGTGAAAGCGGTTCCGTTGCGGCCCAGTCGGTTTCGCCAGTTTGATAGGGGTTCACCGCCCGTTCACCAGAATTCGAACCAAATGGGGACTTAGGACACGCAACTCAGGACTTAAGCCTCCTCAGCACAGCCGGAAGTGCCAGTACTGTCAGCCACGCAGGCCGACGCCCATGACCTCGCACCATCTGAGCCGAGGAGACGAGATGTCAGATACCGTTATTCCGAAGCCCGCTGAGACCCGCCCCGTCGGTGCGAAGGCCGGCCTGGGCCTGGTCGCCTTGACGGCAATTGTCGTCGGGTCGATGATCGGCAGCGGCATCTTCGCCCTGCCGTCCCAGCTGCCGCCGGTCGAGTACGAGAAGATCGCTGCCGTCCAGCCGGAGGCCGCTTAAAGGAAGCTTCTTCCACGCTTCCGGGGGAAACACAGTCTCAGGTCGCAAGTGCGAGCACGTCGTCGAAACCGGCAACAAGACAGTCGTAGAACAAGTCGAAATCCGGAATCGCGCCGGTGTCCACGTTGATTCCAAGCGCACAGGTGTCGACGTAGGACAGCAAGGTGACGTTCACCGCCGCCCCGATGGTGGGAGAAAACGCGTACTGCATCCGTACGGCGGCGTCGGCAAGAAAGACAGGCATCGGAAAGCCGGGTACGTCGCTGGCCACGAAGTCAACGCTGCGCAGCGCCGAGCTGACGTACCAACGAGGAATTAGATTGAGAACACCGGCGATGGGTTGGGTGTAGGCGAGCGACTTTTCGCTGCGCACGTTGCTGGTGCGCTCGTGGATGATGGATTCGCTGCGCTGAGTCGGCGATGGCCGCGGGCACGCCAAACCGCATCAACGTTACCCGGTTACCGCCCACCGGGTCGGCCGGAGTTCGGATACTGATCGGCATCGTCACCACGAGGTCGCCGACCGATACGCCGTGCTTCTCGTGGTACCGGCGCAGTCCTCCGGCAACGGCCGCGATGAACGCATCGTTCAACGACCCGCCGGCGACGCAGCCGGCCTCGCGCAAGGACTTCTTGGACACCTGATGTACCGCAAGGCGACGGATCTTCCCGCGATCTCGCATGATCGGCGACCCAGGCTTGCTTATCGGACGGACCGTTCGATAGATGGATGCCAGGGTCGAGCGGACCGATGAAAGCGTCTCCAACGGGCGGCGAACGCCGTTGACGATCAGTGCCGGCGCGGCTTTCATCGAACCCGTCAGCACAGTCGCGGCGAGCCCGGCGTCGTAGGAAATCACGTCCCGAATACCGGCGAACGGCCCTGCGGCGGCTAGTGGGGGCTCCATCGGCATGGCGCCTCGGTCCTCGTGTCGCTCGGTGCGGTCGTACAACGTCATCGCCATCTGAACGGCACCAATGCCGTCGGTTAACGCATGATTCAACTTGCACAGCAACGCGGCACCGCCGTCTGCCAGTCCGTCGATCACGGTCGCCTCCCACAAGGGGCGGGCGCGGTCAAAATCTGCCATCGCAGCGAGCCGGGCCATTTCCAGGAGGGTGTCGACAGTGCCCGGCTCTGGGGCAGTCACTCTCCGGAGGTGAAACGCGAGATCGAAGTCGGGATCGACCTCCCAGCGCGGGGGTGCCGGAGGTGGCGAGAGCATCACCCGTTGTCGGAACATGGGCATGGTCCGGCTCAGCAGCTCGAACCGGTCGACCACCTGCTCCCAATTGGGGTTCCGGTCAAGCAACACGAGCGTGACGATTGTCGACCGCAGCCGAGGATCGCCTTCGATCGACCATACGAACGCGTCGCTGTTGCGAAAAAACTCGGCCATGTCTAGGCGGCAACCGACGGACAGGTGTTCAGCAATCGCGTGGGCAGCCGGCCAGTCGCCGTTGCACACCGTTCGAGCAAGGTCCTCAACCAATGGGCTATAGGCGCCCAGCTCCGCCAACCATTGCCGATACAGTGCTGGCGATCCCATCAGCGGACACATGGGCCGTACGTCCGTCGTGCGGCCGATCCGTGAGCTGGTAGGCAGTCATCACGCCGCGGTCTCCACGTCTCACCAGGCAGGTTCGTGACCTCATCGGCGGCCTCCTCGCTGAGTCCTACCTGCTGATCAGACCACGCAGGCCGTTGATGGACGTAGGGGCGAAGGCACGATCCCGAGAGTGCTTTGGTCCTGCTCTTCAACTTCCCGAGGTCCCAGGCCGCGAAGGTCCTTCGTCGTTGCGCTCGTTGGTCAGGGTCCATTGGCCGGGCGGTCGGGGACCAATGCCTCATGACTGAAGAACCTGGCAGCCCTAACATCGCGTTATGTCCATTCCGATGGAGCGTCCCGGGATCGCGGTCGGCGTCGACGGCTCACCCGCCTCGAAGGTCGCCGTCGACTGGGCCGCACGCGATGCGGCAATGCGCAAGGTTTCGCTCACCCTGGTCCATGTCGCCGACGGTGTCGTGGCGCCCTGGTCACAGACGCCACTGCCGATGGGCTTCGGAAAATGGCAGCAACAGCGGGGGCGCCAGTTCATCGATGAGTCAATCAGGATCATCGAAGAGGCCACGACGGGAACCGGCCCGGTGCAGGTCAAGACCGAGATGTACTACTCGGCTACCGTCCCCACGCTTGTCGACGTCTCGAAAGAGGCCGAGATGATCGTGGTGGGCAGCCGCGGCCAGGGGGCATTCGGAACTCTCCTCGGTTCGGTGAGTACTGGTCTCCTACATCACGCGCATTGCCCGGTCGCAGTCATCCGCGATGAAGATCCGTTGATGCCGCACCCGGCGCGGGCTCCTGTCCTCGTAGGCATCGACGGCTCGCCGGCCTCGGAGTTGGCCACGGCGATCGCGTTTGATGAGGCGTCGCGCCGGCACGTGGATTTGATCGCCCTGCACGCCTGGAGCGACGCGGGCGTGTTCGACTTTCCCGGCATGGATTGGCCGACGATGAAGTCGTCCGAGGACGAGGTTCTCGCCGAGCGTCTCGCGGGGTGGCAGGAAACCTACCCCGACGTGATGGTTCACCGCCATGTCGTCTGCGATCGACCGGCGCGTCAGCTCATCGAGCACTCGGAGTCGGCCCAACTGGTCGTCGTCGGCGGCCACGGCCGTGGGGGGTTCGCAGGCATGCTGCTTGGTTCGGTCAGCATGGCGGTGGTTCACTCGGCCCGCATGCCGGTGATCGTTGCGCGTCGGTGATAGCCACGGCGGTCGCGCTTACTTCTTGCTCACGGCCCGCCGGAGGGACCAGTGGGAAACCGGATTGTGCAACCCGGCGCAAGCCGTTGCGTGCGACCACGGCATTCAATTACAACAGGCGGAACATTGCGGGGATCCACACTGACCTCCGCGCCCTTTCCACTGACCCGCACGTGTAGGTGCAGGCCTCGGTAATGGATCGGGAAGCCCAGTGCGCCGAGCGATTCCGGCCAATGCGGAGACAACACGAGGCGGTTTTCACGGGTTTCCAGCCCGGTGAAGCACCGCTGCACGAGATCGACGCTGCCGGCCATCGCGGCGAGGTGAATGCCCTCGGACGTGGTGCCGCCCTGGATGTCGGCGATGTCGGACCTGAGAACCTGCTCGAAGAACTCCATCGCGCGATCGCGGTTGGCCCGGGCGAGCACCCACGTATGCACGACACCGCTGAGTGTCGATCCGTGCGACGTGCGCGCCATGTAGTAGTCGACCATCTTCGGTATCTGGTCAGGCCCGAAGTGGTAGTCGAGCCGATCGAGCAACTCGCGCAACTCATCCGACGACAGCAGGTACAGCAACATCAACGCGTCGGCCTGCTTGGAGGCCTTGTACCGATTGACGTCGTCCTTCTCCGCTTCCAGGATGCGGTCGAGGCGCTGAATGTTGCCGTACCGCTTTCGGTAGGCGTCCCAATCCAGTTCGACCAGTTCGTCGTAACCTTCGAATTGGCTGATCACGCCGTCGTGGAACGGAACGAACATGCGTCGGCTGACGTGATCCCAGTGCGCCAGTTCCTCAGTGGTCAGTCCGAGCTTTTCACGCAGGTCGAGCCGGTTCGGCAGCGGCAGCAATTCGAGCGCGTCGATGGCCCGCAAGATCACCCAGACCGCCATCACGTTCGTATAGGCGTTGTTGTCGATGCCGTCGTAACGCCGGTCCGGATAGCCGGAATGGAACTCATCGGGCCCGATGACGCCGTCGACGCCGTAGCGATCGCGCGTTTTGTCGTATGTTGCTCTGCTGACCCAGAATCGGGCGATCTCCACCAGCATCTCGGCGCCGTAGTCGATGAGGTACGCCAGGTCTCCGGTGACTTGGTAGAACTGCCAGACGTTGTAGGCGACGGCGATGCCGATGTGGTGCGCGCGATGGCTGGGATCGGGATTCCATCGGCCCGAACGCGGGTTGAGATGCAGTTCCGGGCTTTCTTCGCGGCCGTCACTGCCGGACTGCCACGGGAACATCGCGCCGGAGTATCCGGCCAGCTTGGCGGCGCGACGCGCCTCCACCAACCGGCGGTACCGGTACCGAAGCAGCGACCGGGTGACCGTCGGCAGCCGCAGGTTCAGCACCGGGAAGATGAACAGCTCGTCCCAGAAGACGTGACCGCGATATGCCTCGCCATGCAGCCCGCGTGCAGGCACCCCGATGTCGAGCTCCTCGCTGTTGTAGGAGACCGTCTGCAACAAATGCAGCAGATGCAGCCGCAGGATGCGCAACTCGTCGGCGTGGTCTTCGAATTCGATCGACAACCGCTCCCAGATGTGCGCCCAGGCGAGGGTGTGCGCATCTCGTATCTGGGCAAATCGCGGCTGGCGGCCCAGCCGTCGCTCGGCCCCCGCCGCCGGTTCGGACGTGGCGACGTCGCGCCCGGTGACCAACGTGACGACCTTCTCCACGGACAGCGACTGGCCCGCCGCCAGCTCGGTGAAGATTTTGTGGCCGATCTCGAACTCCTCGTCGACAAGTCCGTACGTCGCGGGCGCGGGCGACCCGTCGCGCCACACGGTGGTTCGTGCGGTCAGCGCGACGGGGATCTGCGACTGCGTCGTCTCAACCGTCAGCGACACCGAGTTCTCGGACAGCGCCCGCTTGTTCAGGGGCCGTAGGTGGGTGCTGGCCAACTCGCGGTACCGCTCGATTCCGGAGTTGCGGACGTTGCCGTCGATCATCGAGCGAATCTCGATGGTTCCCGACCAGTCCTCGGCAAGAATTGTGGTCTCCAGCGCGGCGACGTGGGCCATATGCATTGCCACAAACCGGTTCTGCGTCACCGAGGTGGTGCGACCGACGTCATCGCGGAAGCGTAGCTCGCGGGTGAGCACCGCGCCGCGAAGGTCGAGGGTCTGGCGGTAGGACAACAGTGTGACCGCGTCGACGTCGAACCAGTCACCGCCGTCGATGCGGAATGTCAGCGGAAGCCAGTTGGGAAGATTGACCAGGCTTTCGTTGTCGGTCTTGGTGCCGGCCACCACGTCGTCGAGACGGTTGTAGACGCCGGCGGCATAGGTGCCCGGGTAGTGGACCTGACCGGCCCTCGATTCCGGCGCGGCGCCCCGGGTGGCGAAGTAACCGTTGCCGACCGTGCACAACGCCTCCCGGAGCTTTTCGTTGTGCGGATCGTAGCCCTCGTACGTGAAAGTCCAGGCTTCGTTGGAGGTCTGCAGCTCGTACGCCAGCCAGTTCCCGCCGCGCCGCAGGAACTCGCGGACCTCGCCAGGATTGTTCAGGGTGAACTGGGCGGCCGTGGGGCGACCGCCGTCCTCGTCGTGCCGCACGACCACCCCGACGCCATCGAACCGAATCGCGTCGAAGGCGTCTTCGTCGGTGAGATCGTCGCCGACGTAGATCGGCAGCACGCGACCCGTCTGGTGGATCTGGTCGCGGATCCAGGCCAGCGCGGTGCCCTTGTCCCAGTCGATGTCCGGTCGCAGCTCGATTACCTTGCGGCCGCCCGTCACCCGCAGGCCATGTCGTTTTCCGTGCCGGTGGACTGACGCGACGATCCCGCCAACACGCTCCGGTGCGACGTTGCGGTAGTGGACCGCGACGGCGTAGCGCTTGTGCTCGACACGCACTCCCGGGGTCTGCGCCAGCTTCTCGCGCAGTTCAGTCGCTGCGCTTTCCAGGACGGGTACCGCCGAGGCTGCCGCGTCGTTGTGGTGGTGACTGCCGTCGGGTCCGACCAGCTCGAAGCCGTGGCTGCCGGCGTACCAGATGCCGGGTAAGCCGACCCGGTCGCGGATGTCCGCCAGATCGCGGCCGCTCAGTATGGCGACCGGGCACTGCGCCGCCAGGTTCTCCAGTGCCTTCGCGGCGCCGTCGACAAGCGTGGCCGCATCGGGATCCGAGACGATCTCGGACAGGGTGCCGTCGAAGTCGAGGCACACGAACGGCTGTCGGCCGCCTACGACACCGATCAGCTGACCATAGGAGTCCAGCGCGTTCGGCAGCCTCGACATGCGTTTGTCACCACTGCGTACGGCGACATCGGCGAGGTCGGGGACGACGACGTCGGCGCCGCAACGCAGGAGTGCTTCGGCATGCCCGGTCCGGTCGACACCGATGACGAACGCGAACCCACCGTTGCGGCCGGCTTGCACTCCCGCCTCGGCGTCCTCGATGACGACGGATCGCTCCGGAGCCGCGCCCAGTCTGCTGGTGGCTTCCAGCAACACGGCGGGGTCAGGCTTGCCGGGCAGCCCGAGCGCCTCGGCGACCACACCGTCGACGCGGACGGCGAACAGGTCGCCGAGTCCGGCCGCCTTCAGGACCTGTTCACAATTGCGGCTCGAGGAATAGATGGCGGTCGCAACCCCGGCTTCGGCCAGCTTGCGCACCAGAACGACCGTCGACTCGAATACCGGCACCCCGGCGTCCAAAAGCTCGCGGAAGATCTGCTGCTTGCGGTTGCCGAGCCCGCACACCGTGTCTTCGGTGCTGTTGGACGGCTCGCCTGTTGGAAGCGAAATCCCTCGCGACGCCAGAAAGTCGGCCACGCCGTCGTGGCGGGGTTTGCCATCTACGAAGTGTCGGTAGTCGTTGTCGGTGAACGGGGCGTGGTTCTCGTTGTCGTTCGCGGGCCGTCGCTCGAGGAAGTCGTTGAACATGGTCGTCCACGCCGCCGCGTGAATCGACGCGGTGTCTGTGACCACACCGTCGAGGTCGAAAATGACCGCGTCGTGCAAACGCGGGTCAACGGTGACCGGCGTCTTCATGGCTTACGTCCCTGCTTCAGCTGAGCAAGGCTGCGGTCTATATTCTCCGGCGGCGCCTTGCTATTCGCATTGTGCCCGCGATGGAGTTCGCTGAAAATGGCCGCGCTGCAATGAAGGCCCTATGCCACGTGGTCGGTGACCAACGGCCCCCCGACTCGGACGGGGACTGCGCCCATTAGGTGCAAACGACATCGACGTCCACCGGCTCCGCCGCCACTTCGAAGAGACGCTCCGCGTCGGCCCGGGTGCAGGGCTGCGTGCCGGGCGTCATCAGCATGGCCGCGCCGGCGGCGATTCCGAAACATACCGATTTGCTCAGCGGCCACCCACGGCTCAAACCCACCGTGATCGCTGCGACCATCGCGTCGCCCGCGCCGACCCCGCTGACCGCCCGCATGGGTATGGCGGAAAATCGTTTACTCTCGTTCGATGTGGCGAGCAACGCACCTTCTGATCCCCGCGACACCACGACCGCTTGGGCGCGGCCAGACTCGATGAGTTCGTAAGCGGCGGCCATCTGTTCCGATTCGGTGGCGAGTTCGCGTTCGACGCATTCGCGCAGTTCTCGTACGCTCGCCTTGAGCAGGAACACCCCAGAGGTGATCTGTTGCAGGCCGGCGCCGGACGCGTCCAGAACCAGCGACGTACCGAGATCCCGGCAGATGTCAGCCACCCATTGGTAGTAGTTCATGGGGACTCCCGGCGGCAGACTTCCGCTCGTCACAACGAACTTGGCCGACGTCGCGGCCAGGCGGAGTTCGTCGAGGCATTGTTCCTGTTCTGCAAACGTTAGGCGCGGACCCGGGAGCACGAACCGATACTGCAGGCCGGTGCCGGCCTCGTTGATGGTGAAGCTTTCCCGCGTCGTGTCGGCGATCTTGACTCGACGAATCGGCACTCCCCTGTCGGTGAGGAGATCGGTGAGCATGTCGCCGGTCGCACCGCCCGCGGGGAAAACGGCCGACACCGACGCGCCCAGGATGTGGGCGACCTGGGCGACATTGACGCCGCCCCCGCCGGGGTCGTAACGGGCACCGCTGCAGCGGATCTTGTCAGTCGGCCGCACCACCTTGGCGTCGGTGGTGATGTCGAGCGCCGGGTTCATCGTCAATGTGACGATCGTCGATTGGTTCGCCGCGCGCTGTGTCGGGGCAATCATCGGTGATCCTAAGGTCGGCTCGGCTTCTCGATCTTCATCTGACCGTTTCCCGGGACCGTTCGATAGGGACCGAAGTCCCACGTCGGCACATAGGGACTTATTGCCCTAGGTGCTCGTGACCTTCAGCGCAGAGGCTGTGGTCATCGGACCTACGCCAGCGGCACAACAGGGAACAGGATGGACGACATGCTAGCCGACACTTATGTCCGCGATATCTCCACGTTGCGAATTTCCGATGCCGAGGAAGCCGGCGGGAAGGGCGCGAACATGGGTGAGCTGGTCGCGGCCAAGCTGCCTGTTCCGCCCGGCTTCGTGCTGCTGCGGGACTGTTACCGGGACTCGATGCGCGCGGGCGGCGTGGACGCCGAATTGAGCGCGTTTCATCGCGAGGCCCTGGCCGACGTCGCCGACACAACCCATCTGCCCGAACGCTGTGAGCGGCTGCAGGGCCTCGTCCACAAGGCCGGCGTTGCCGACGCGGTGCGCGACCCGCTACTTGCCGCGTATCGCGCGCTCGGATCGAACGCCGTTGTCGCCGTGCGATCCTCGGCGACCGGCGAAGACGGCCGCGATGCATCGTTCGCCGGGATGAACGCGACCATCACCAACGTCAGCGGCGAGGAGGCGCTCCTCGACGCGGTGCTTCGGTGCTGGATGTCGCTGTTTTCCCCGCGGGTGATCACCTACCGGGCCAGCCGTGACTTCACAGCCGACCCGGCGATGGCGGTGGTCGTCCAGCAGATGATCGACTCCGAGAAGGCCGGCGTCGCGTTCACCGCCGACCCGAGCAACGGCGCGCAGGATCGGGTGGTCATCGAGGGCGCGTTCGGGCTGGGCGAGGTGGTGGTGTCCGGCGAGGTGGAGCCCGATACCTACATCGTCTCGAAGGAGACATTGAAGGTGCTTGACATCCGGCTCGGGCACAAGGCATTCAAGATCGTCCGCGGGCCGGACGGCCACGACAAACCCGTCAACCTGGCCGACGAGCAGGCCGATGCCCGGGTGCTGGACGACGACGAGCTGAGCCGCATCGCCGAACTCGCGATTGCCACCGAGCGGCACAACGGCTGCCCACAGGACACCGAGTGGGCCATGTCCGGCGGCAAGACGTATTTGGTGCAGGCACGGCCGATCACGACGCTGCGCCATACGGCGGCGCCGTCGTCGGACAAGCACGCCGTGCTGGCTCGCGGTCTCGCGGCCGCCCCGGGAACGGCATCGGGCAAGGTGCGCGTGCTCGAAACACCCGACGAGGGCAACCGGTTGCTCGAGGGCGAAATCCTGGTCGCCCAGATGACCAATCCGGACTGGCTGCCCACCATCCGCCGGGCCGCGGCGCTCGTCACCGACACCGGCGGCATGACCTGCCACGCCGCAATTGTGGCCCGCGAACTGGGCGTGCCGTGCGTCGTCGGCACGCGCACCGCCACCAGGGATCTGCACGACGGCACGACGGTGACCGTCGACGGAACCCACGGACGCGTCCTGTCCGGCCGCATCGAGGACGCCACACCTTCGATCTCCGTGGTCGAAGGCCGTGAACCGGCCGAACCGCAGATCGAGGTGACGGCTACCAGGATCTACGTCAATCTCGCGATACCCGATTCTGCGGAAACCGTTGCGGCCCAGCAGGTCGACGGCGTCGGCCTGCTACGTGCGGAGTTCATGCTCACCGAGGCGCTGTCGGGTCGGCACCCGCGCGACCTCATCGCGCACGGCGAGCAGACCGATCTGGTCGACGCCATGGTCGCGTCGGTCGGGCGCATCGCCGGCGCGTTCGCGCCGCGGCCGGTCGTCTATCGCGCAACGGACTTCCGCAGCAACGAGTTCCGCGGTCTGCGCGGGGGTGAATCCTACGAACCGGTCGAGCACAATCCGATGATCGGCTATCGCGGCTGCTACCGATACATAAAGGAACCCGACTTGTTCGCCCTCGAACTGGAGGCACTCGCCCGGGTGCGCGAGCAGTCACCGAACGTGCACCTGATGATCCCGTTCGTGCGCACCCGCTGGGAACTCGAGGAGTGCCTGGCGCTCGTCGAGGCGAGCCCGCTGGGCCACCAACGCGGGCTGCATCGCTGGGTGATGGCCGAGGTGCCGTCGGTTGTGCACTGGCTGCCCGAGTACATCGGAATGGGCATCGACGGAGTATCGATCGGCAGCAACGACCTCACCCAACTGGTGCTCGGAGTCGACCGCGATTCGGATATCTGCGCGGAGCTGTTCGACGAATCCGACCCGGCGGTGCTCGACGCCATCGGACAGATCATCAGCACCGCACGCAAGTTCGGGATCACCTCCTCGCTGTGCGGCCAGGCGCCGTCGACCAAGCCCACCTTCGCCGAGCACCTGGTCCGGATGGGCATCACCTCCGTGTCGGTGAATCCGGATGCGGTAGCCGCGGCCAGGCGCACCGTCGCGGCGGCCGAACAGCGATTGTTGCTGGACTCGGTGCGGTAATACCGCCGTGACAACGGCACTCGGCGAAGCTGTACCGGCGGGGGTGGCGTGCGTGATCCACGCGAAACGGCGGCCAGACAAAGGACCACCGGCCCTAGCCGCGGCGCACGCGGGTGGCGCAGTGTTAGCGCATGGCTACAAACGTGATGCGAGTCGCGGGCACGGTCGCGCTGCTGTATACGGCGCGACGGTATTACCGCAATTGGGGAACGACCAAGGAAGAGTGCCAATTAAGGCTTCCCGGCGACGAATTGGTCGGAAGGCCCGCCGTCCAGACAACCGAGGGCGTGTGGATCGACGCGCCGCCGAAGGCGATCTGGCCGTGGCTGGTGCAGATGGGCCAAGACCGCGGCGGCCTGTACAGCTACGAGGCGCTGGAGAATCTGATCGGGCTGCACCATCACAACGCCGACCGGATCCATCCGGAATGGCAGCGACTTGAACGGGGCGACGTGATACGCGTTGCGCCAAAGGGCTGGATGGGTCTGCACAACGGGATTGCATTATCGGTGGCCCAAGTCATCGACCAGCAGGCCATCGTGCTGCGTGCGACACCTCCGTACCTCCCGTGGGATGCGTTGTGGTCCTTCCATGTTCAGCCGCGCTGGGAGGATCGCTGCCGGCTCTTGGTCCGGACGCGGGCACGGCTGCGACGCCCGGGCGAGGTGCTGGCCATGGAGCTGGCCGGACCGGTGACCGCGCTGATGACGCGGGGAATGCTGCTGGGAATCAAGCACAGGGCCGAGCGTCCGCCGCCAACCGGAACGACTCTCGGCGCCGGGAATGGCGCGCGCATGCACCGCGTTGTCTAGGGATCAAGCGATCGGGTCCCGCGTCCGCCAATCCTCCGGCGGGCGCGGACGGCCGGACTTCTGTCATTCGACGGCCGTTCGTGGTGCCAGTAGGGACGATTGGCCCTGCGGGATTGTGACCTTTGTCCACCGGTTGTGGCCGTTCGGACCGCTCCGCCACCCGATTCACCCGGCGCAGACTGCCATCATGGCACTACAGCCGTATGTATGTGGCATCGCCTCGCTCCGGATCGGCGACACCGAAGACGCCGGGGGCAAGGGCGCCAACCTCGGCGAATTGGTCGCCGCGAAGTTACCTGTGCCACCGGGTTTCGTGCTGGTGCGAGCCGGTTATCTGGATTCGATGCAGGCGGGCGGAGTCGACGCCGAGCTCAGCGCGCTTCACCGCGAAGCCCTCACGCGAGTGGCCGAAAGCGCCTGCCTCTCCGAGCTCTGTCATCGAATGCAGAATCTGGTGACCAAGGCCGGTGAAGCTCAGGCCGTGTGCGATCAAGTGCTGGACGCCTACCACCGTCTCGGGGCCGATACCGTTGGGGCCGTTCGATCATCGGCCACCGGGGAGGAGGGCCGTGACGCGTCGTCCTCCTGCATGACTCAGACGAACACCAACGTCATGGGTGCGGACGCGCTCATCGATGCCGTCCAGCAGTGCTGGATGTCTGTGTTTACTCCGCGTGTGATCATCTATCGGGCCAGCCGAGGTTTTGCCGCCGACCAGGCGACGGCCGTCGTCATTCAACACATGGTCGCGCCGAGCAGGCGGGCGTCGCCTTCACTTCCGACCCAAGCACTGGGGCCGCGGATCACGTGGTCGTCGAAGCGGCCTTTGGCCAAGGCGAGGTCGTGGAGTGGGGCAAGGTCCAACAGGACACCTATGTCGGTGACAGGCAGACTTTGCAGGTCCTCGACACCCAAATTGGGTTCACGGCGTTCAAGATCGTCCGCGGTCCGGATGGCCACGACACCACGGTGGAGCTGGACTAGACCGAGACCGAAGCTCAAGTTCTCGACGAGGATTCCCTGCGGCGCATCGTCGAGCTGGCGATGGCGACCGAGCGGCACAACCGTTGTCCGCAAGATGCCGAGTGGGCGACCTCGTCGGGCACGGTGTGGTTGGTCCAGGCCAGGCCGGTAACGCCACCATGACAACGGCACTCGGCGAGGAGGCGCGAAAGATGACTACGCGTGCAGCGGGCGATAAAGGGTCGGCGGTCCGCGGACGGGTCTCGCGGTGGCGTTCGTACGTCGAGCCGGCCCTGGCGGTGCTCACGGTCGGCGCACTGGCGGCCGGTGGCATCGCGTGGCTCGCCGGATGGCGTGGGGTAGCCGACGCGTGCTGGATCGCCGGCACGTTGGTCGCGGTCGTGCCCGCGGTGCTGTGGGTTCTTGCGGCGCTGCGGCGCGGGAGGGCCGGTGTTGATCTGATCGCGGTGCTGTCGCTGGTCGGCACGCTGCTCGTCGGCGAGTACGTGGCGGGTGCGTTGATCGCGGTGATGCTGGCCGGTGGGCGTGCACTGGAAGCGGCCGCCGAGCGCCGCGCGTCACATGACTTGCGTGCCCTACTCGAGCACGCACCGCGATTCGCCCGTCGACGCATCGGCTCAGAGGTGAATGTCATACCAGTCGCCGAGGTTGCGGTCGACGATCTGCTGGTCGTCGGCCCGGGCGAGGTGGTGCCGGTGGATGGGCGCATCGTCGATAAGGTGGCCGTGCTGGACGAATCGGTACTGACCGGCGAACCGCTGCAGGTGGAACGTGTTGCCGGTGAGCCGGTCCGCAGCGGTGTGGTCAACGCGGGCAACGCATTCGAGCTGCGTGCCACCGCGACCGCGCAGGACAGCACGTACGCGGGCATCGTCCGGTTGGCCGAACAAGCCGGGGCCGAAAACGCGCCGATCGTGCGGCTGGCCGACCGGTCCGCCGCGTGGTTCCTGCCGCTGGCGCTGCTGATCGCGGGCGCGGCGTGGCTGGCGAGCGGGTCCGCGGTGCGAGCGGTCGCCGTGTTGGTGGTGGCGACTCCGTGCCCCCTGTTGCTTGCCGCACCGGTGGCGATCGTCTCGGGATTGTCACGCGCATCGCGTCAGGGTGTGGTGATCCGCAGCGGTGGCGCGTTGGAGAACCTCGGGCACGCAACGACTCTGGTGATGGACAAGACCGGCACTCTCACGATGGGGCGTCCGGTCGTTGTCGACATCTTGACCGCACCGGGACGTGATGCCACCGAGGTATTGCGGTTGGCGGCGTCGGTGGACCAGATGTCGCCGCATGTGCTGGCCGCGGCCATCGTCACCGAGGCCCTCACCCGCGGCCTGCAGCTGTCGCTGCCCAACGATGTGGTCGAACAGCCTGGCCGGGGCGTCACCGCCACGATCGACGGTCGCCGGGTTCAGGTCGGCAAACCGCCCGGCGACACGGTCGACGCGGGATGGGCCCGGGCGGCGGTGAACCGGGCACGCCTGGACTCGGCCGCGATCGCGTGGGTGTGCGTCGATGGGGAGCCGGGCGGTGCCGTTTTGCTGCGAGACCCGTTGCGCCGAAACGCGCCCCGTACCGTGCGGCGGTTACGTGCAGCCGGACTGAACCGGTTGGTCATGCTGACCGGCGACCGCGCCGAACCGGCCCGCGAGGTCGCCACTGTGCTCGGACTGGACGAGGTCTACGCGCAACAGAGCCCGGCCGACAAGGTCGCCGCGGTGCGTGCGGAACGCGGTCGCGCGGTGACCGTGATGGTCGGCGACGGGGTCAACGACGCTCCGGCGTTGGCCGCGGCCACTGTCGGTGTCGCGATGGGCGCGCGCGGCGCGACGGCTTCCTCTGAGGCCGCTGACATCGTGTTGACCACCGATCGCCTGGATCGTCTCGCCGATGCAATGGACATCGCCCGCTGGTCGCGGCGCATCGCCGTGCAGAGCGCCGCGGTCGGCATGACGTTGTCGTTGGTGGCCATGGTGATTGCCGCGCTGGGATGGTTGCCGCCCGCCGCAGGTGCGCTGCTGCAGGAGGGCATCGACGTCGCCGTGATCCTCAACGCGCTGCGCGCCCTGAGGGGCAACCCCGCCGTCGAGGTCGAGCTGCCCGCCGAAACCGAAGAGATGTTGCGCCGCTTCGCGGCCGAGCACGACGAACTGCGGGACACGATCGGATCGCTGCGCGACGCCGCCGACCGTCTGGCCGCCGGTGCCGATCCCGCAGCACTGGACTCATTGACCCACGCGTACGCCTTCTTGACTGAGCGGATCCTGCCCCACGAACATGCCGAGGAGACTCAGCTCTACCCCGCACTGGCCCGCCCGCTGGGTAGCAGTGAGGCCACCGCCACCATGAGCAGAACCCACGCCGAAATTCAGCGATTGACCGATCGGATAGGCACGCATGTTGCGCTCGCTCAGGCCAGCAACGGAATACAGGCCGACCAGGTCGATGACCTGCTCGCGTGTCTGTATGGGCTCTACACGCTGCTGCGGCTGCACTTCCTCCAGGAGGAAGAGAACTACTTCACGCTTACCGTAGACGAGTCGGAAACTACCGAAATGCGCTGCCCACCAAAGTCACACGACAAGAATGCGTCACTGTGACGCAGCCAAACGGGGTCGATGCCGTCCGGGACTTCCTTTCAACGGGTTGGGACGCATACCGAGCCGGCAGACAAGGGCGGGCCGGCGTTGCCCGGCGTCAGCAGGAGCGCTTGTGCAACTTAGTTGCTTACGCTCGTGGCCATTCCGCGTACTTCGCCTGCCGCTACCGCGACGTGCCCGAGGTGGTGACAGATGTCGCGCAGCTGCCTGTGGCGACCAAAGCGGAGATGATGTGTCACCTCGATCAGTGGGTGACGGATCCGTTGGTGAACCGGGAGCAGGCGGAGGCCTTCATCGCAAATCCCGCCTTGATCGGCCACGATTACGTGGATCGCTATATGGTGTGCACCACCTCTGGCTCGACAGGGACGCCGGCGATCCTCCTGCACGACCATGACGCTTTGACCATCTACAACGTGCTGGGCTACGTCCGCGCGTTACCCGTGGCGTTGTTCTCTGTGCGCAACCTGTGGGCGCTGCTGCGCAGTCGGGGCAGACTCGCAGCCGTCTTCGTCACCGGGGGCCATTTCCTGGGCAACACCATGATGGCCCGGCGCCTGCGGACCATGCCGTGGCGCGCAAGGATGCAGCGGCTGTTTTCCGCCCTCTCTCCCCTACGTGAGTTGGTCGCGGACCTCAATGCGTTCCAGCCTGTCGTGCTGGGCGGATATCCCAGTGCTTTGCAGTCGCTGGCGGAGGAGCAGCAGGCGGGGAGGCTCCATATTCATCCGGTTCTGGTCAGTGCTGCCGGCGAAACGCTCACCGCTGCGGCACGCGAGCAGATCGAAGCGGCCTTCGGCTGTCGAGTGGGCAACTATTACGGTTCCTCTGAGGCTGTCGGCTTGACGTACGAATGTGCGGCCCAGCGACTGCATGTCAACAGTGACTGGTACATCCTCGAACCCGTCGATGCGCACGACCGGCCAGTACCGCCCGGGCAGCTGTCTCACGATGTGCTGGTGACGAACCTGGCCAACCGGATTCAACCCATCATCCGTTACCGGCTGGGAGATCGCGTGGCGATCAGCCCCGAACCTTGTTCCTGCGGAAGCCCGTTCCCACAGATTCGTGTCATCGGGCGCACGGACGACGTCCTGCTCTTTCCCACACCGGAAGGCGGACAGATCCGCATCCTGCCGTTAGCGATTTCGACGGTGGCGGAGCAGACGCCGGGCGTAGCGAGCTGGCAGCTCATCCAGCACGAGCCGTTGAACCTCACGGTGCGACTCGCGGTGAAGAGGCCAGAGGAGGAGCAGGCGGTATGGGACACACTGCAACAACGCCTGGGCACCTTCCTGGCCCAGCAGGGCGCCACTGACGTGGCCGTCGAGAAAGCCGCGGAACCGCCACAACTACACCCTCGAAGCGGCAAGTTCCGGCAGGTCTACATCGAACTCACGCGGTAGCCGGGACGAGGTCGAGATACTTGCGCACCACGGGCCGACCCGGCAGTTGCCGGAACCTACACCTCGCCGGGCGTGAACCCATCGGCAGTCGCGAACACCTCGGCCAGCGCCTCCTCAAAGGCCATGTGGTCGTCCAGCACCGCCTCGAGCAGTGCCGAGATCTCGGAGGCGCCGCGGTAACAACGGTCACCGTGACCATCGGCGAGCAGGGCAACGCTGCCGGCCTGCGTCATCGCCAAGCTCTTGCGCAGTACGTCGAGCGTCCGATCACGGCTGCTGTCCGCCCACCTGGGGAACAGCGGAAAAGTGGTGTCCGCCATACAGAGCAGCCGATGCTTGGGGATGTACACAAGCAGGTCACAGCAGGAGTGCGAGCGGCCGTCGAGCACATAGACGTCGTCGGCCCCCAAGCGCCACCCATCCCAGCTGACGCCACCGATGTCGATCGGCTGACTCGGGCGATCGTCGATCGCTTCCATGTTTCCCGAGAGTCTCCGACAGGTGCGAACTGCGCAGCCGAAACGCGAACAGCCACCGCATGACACGCGCGTGGCCGACGGCGAGGCCGAGCGCGTCGCGCAGAAGTGCGGCCATCCGGTACCTGGCACGCTCAGTCTGGTAGCTCGACACGGGATCGTACACGGCTTCCATCCGGCCGAACTGTTCAGCGAAGTACCGGGCCGCGTCGAGTTGCGCAGGGTCCATGCCGCTGCGCAGCAGGTAGTGGCGCTTGGTATCGGCCTGAACCTCTGCGATCAGATCGTTGTTGCAGATGTGGTCGAGAAGGGCCCCTGCAGGGTCGAGAGCGGCCGGAAGCGTTCTGATTCCATGACTTTTCCAATTTTATGCGCGGCAAAGGGATCGGCGGATCGCTCGCTCCAACCGAAAGTTATTTCGTCAGCTTCAGTTTCACGAACTTGTCGATGCCGAACCGCTGGAAGGCCCGTCGACGTCGGGGTGACAGCTGTGGCGCGGCCGATGCCGCGTCGATGATTTCGGGCTCGGCGACATCGTGGGTTTGGCCGCTGACCGTGATCGTCGCTTGCCCGGCGGCGAGCACGTTGCGCAGCCAGTCGACACCTCTGCCGTATGGCAGCGGAAGAATGAAACCGTCCGCCACTCGGTCGGCCACGACGGGTGTGGCGTAGTTCTTCCCCGACCGGCGCCCGGTGTGCCGAATAACCGCCGCATACCAGTGCTTGCGGCCGGCCAAATGCAACATCGCGGGGTTGAGCAGGTACTTGTTGAACGTGCGCACGGCGTCTCGGAGCGGTGCCATCGTGCTATTGGCCATGCCCCGATGCTCGTCAGCCACAGTTCCGGCAGACAGGGCCGACCGGACCAACAATTGAGGGACTTAAGGCATCAGCGCAACCGGGACTCTGCGCCATCACGGCCCCACTCAGCAAAGGGCGGGCGCTCGCCCCGGTCGATCGCCCGGATGCTGGTCCGGCCGACGTGAGCAAAGACCAGTCGCCGCACACCCGCGGTGTGCGCCGCCGCCGCCACGTCGCGCACACAGGCGTGGCCGCCGACGCCGCGGGCGAACCGGATCGGCCGGTTCCACCCCGCCGCATCGGCGAACATGAGATCGGCCCCGGCCGCCCACTGGGGTAACTCCCAGAACTCCGGCGCCCACGCGGCCCGCTGCCGGGTCGTCTCGATCAGATATCCGTAACTCGGATGTGAGGTGTACCGCACCGGCAGCGGCGACACCCGCATCAGCCTGAATGCAGCCGCGGCCGGGAGCCACCCCTAGCTCTGCGGCCCGCCGGCGGACGCACGGCATCAACTCCGCATGCTCATCGCTGACCAGCCAGGCATCCAGTGGCCGGCCGGGGTCGGCGGAACCCCCGCCGTCGAGCATCACCCGGTGGCTCGCCCAACAAACCAGCAGCCCAGCAGGCCGGTAGCGGGGCGAGTTCATCGCCCGACTCCGAGCAAGACCAGCCGCGGCACTTACTCGCTCCCCCGTCCTGAGGACGACTGTCGGTCCAGTTGATGACTTTCGTCTCTATTTTCAGTTAGTCGGCTCGAAAACGATGAAAGCGTTACACGCGACCGAAAGGGACTGTAATGACGCCAGCCGACCACGTTGAGCTGACAAGACGGGAATTCGACGCCATCGCGTGGAAGTTTCTCCGTTCCGAGTTCGCCGGACAGATCTATGCCGACTGGCCGATCGACCGGCGCATCGATGCCTACCTGCAGCACCACGGGCCGGCCGACATCGTCAACGACGGATCCGCCTTCAACGCACTGCTCGAACGCGTCATGGCCAACATCGGTCCCGCGCTGCGCAACGGAGTTCTCGCGCCGCCGACCAACTAGGACCACCATGAACGTTATCCACAAAACCTCTGCCGACTCCCGCGTCACACCGAATCTCCGGGAGTACGAGCGCACCCGCGCGGAATTCGCTTGGTCCGACGTACCGGACCTGTGCGAGGGCCTGGGAGTCGGCGCGTGCAACATCGCCTACGCCGCCGTCGATCGGCACGCCGACGGTCCGGCGGCGCCGAAGACAGCTCTGCGGTTCGTCACCGACGCCGGCACAACCGGCGATCTCGCCACTCATGACGTGAGCTATTCCGAGCTTGCCCGGCAGGCCCGCCGCTTCACCAACGTGCTGCGGTCGTTGAGGGTCGGCAAGGGCGAGCGGGTGTTCGTCATCATGGGCCGCATCCCGGAGCTTTACATCACCATGCTGGGTGCACTGCGCAACGGCAGCGTGGTCTCGCCGCTATTCTCGGCCTTCGGGCCCGAGCCGATCGCCACCCGGGTCAACATCGGCGAGGCTGCGGTGCTCGTGACCACCCGCGCGATCTATCACCGCAAGATCGCCAAGATCCGCGACCGGCTCCCGTCGGTACGCCACATTCTGTTGGTCGACCCCAACGCCGTCGACGAAGAGCCCGGGACGCTGAACTTCGGGCGATTGATGGCCGGGGTCGACGACGTGTCGCCGATCGAGCACACCACCGCCACCGACCCGGCTCTGCTTCACTTCACCAGCGGCACCACCGGCACCCCGAAGGGTGCGATCCATGTGCACGGGGCGGTCACGATGCACTACATCACCGGCCTGTACGCACTCGACCTCCATCGCGACGACATCTTCTGGTGCACGGCGGACCCGGGCTGGGTCACCGGGACGTCCTACGGCGTCATCGCCCCACTGCTGCACGGGGTCACCTCGATCGTCGACGAGGCCGAGTTCGACGCCGAGCGCTGGTACCGGATCCTGCAGGACGAGGGCGTGACGGTGTGGTACACCGCACCCACCGCGATACGGATGCTGATCAAGGCCGGCCCGGAACTTTCTGCGCAGTATCGCTTTCCACGGCTGCGATTCATCGCCAGCGTCGGCGAGCCGCTCAACGCCGACGCGGTGTGGTGGGGAAAGCGGGTGCTGGGCCTGCCGATTCACGACAACTGGTGGCAGACCGAGACGGGCGGCATCATGATCGCGAACACGCCCGCGTTCGACATCAAACCCGGCTCGATGGGCCGGCCCCTGCCGGGTGTGGACGCATACGTGGTGCGCCGCCACGACGACGGGACGGTGTCCGTTATCGCGCAACCCGACGTCGAAGGCGAACTCGCCCTCCGGCCGGCCTGGCCGTCGATGTTCCGCGGCTATCTGCACGACGAGGCGCGATACCGCAAGTGCTTCACCGACACCCTGTACCTGACCGGCGACCTCGCCAAGCGGGACGCGGATGGATACTTCTGGTTCGTCGGCCGCGCGGATGATGTGATCAAGTCCGCGGGACATCTGATCGGTCCGTTCGAGGTGGAAAACGTGCTGACCCAACACCCGGCGGTCGCCGAGGCTGCCGTTATCGGCAAACCGGATCCGACGGTGGGAGAGGTCGTCAAGGCGTTCGTCTCGCTGAAGGACGGCTTTGCCGCCAGCGATGAGCTGCGGCTCGACGTGCTCGGCCATGCCCGCAAGAGGCTCGGGGCCGCGGTGGCGCCCAAGGAGATCGAATTCGTCGATACGCTGCCGCACACCCGCAGCGGCAAGATCATGCGGCGCCTGCTGAAGGCCCGCGAGCTCGGCCTGCCGGAGGGAGACACCTCCACCGTCGAGGACCCAGGCACACGTCACACCCAGGAGGTTTCGCCATGACCGACCATGATCTCGCGTACGGGCTGCTGTCGGACATGGTGCGGGTGCGCCGGATGGAAGAAAAGTGCGCAGAACTCTACGGGGAAGCCAAGATTCGTGGATTCCTGCACCTGTACGTCGGTGAGGAGGCCGTCGCCGCGGGTTCACTGCGGGCCCTGACCGCCGAGGACGCGGTGGTGGCCACGTATCGCGAGCATGCCCATGCACTGCTGTGCGGTCTCCCGATGACCTCGATCATGGCCGAAATGTTCGGCAAGCAGGAGGGCTGCTCGCGGGGCAGGGGCGGGTCGATGCACCTGTTCGACGCCGCCACCCGTTTCTACGGGGGTAACGCGATCGTCGCCGGCGGGCTGCCGCTGGCGGTGGGTCTGGCGCTGGCCGACGCGACCCTGCATCGCAACCGGGTCACCGCCTGCTATTTCGGCGACGGTGCCGTCGCCGAAGGCGCGTTCCACGAGTCGCTGAACATGGCCGCGCTGTGGCGGCTACCGGTGCTGTTCTGTTGCGAGAACAACCTTTATGCGATGGGCACCGCGCTGCACCGAGCCCAGTCACAGACCGACCTCACAGCGAAGGCTGCCTCGTACAAGGTGCCCACCCTCGCGGTCGACGGGATGGACGTCATTGCGTGCCACGACGCGGCGCAACAGGGTACCGATCACGTCCGCGACACCGGCGGCCCGTTCTTTATCGAGTTTCGCACCTATCGTTTCCGCGCGCACTCGATGTTCGACCCGGAGCTGTATCGCGACAAGGCCGAGGTCGAGCAATGGCGCAAGCGCGATCCGATCCGGCTCTTTGCCGACCAGTGCCTGCGCGATGGCACCCTCACCGCCGACGACGTCGCCTCGATCGAAGCCGCCGCCGATCAGGAAGTCGACGCCGCGGTCGCATTCGCCGACGCCGGAACCTGGGAAAGCATCGACGATCTCGAGCGCGACGTCCACACCCCTGTACCGGAGCCGGCACGATGAAAACGACCTACCGAACCGCGGTTCACGACGCCATCCGTGACGCATTGCGGGACGACCCACGCGTCGTACTGATGGGCGAGGACGTGGGCCGCTACGGCGGCACCTATGCCGCGTCCAAGGGCCTGCTGGAGGAGTTCGGCCCCGACCGGGTACGCGATACTCCGTTGTCGGAGTTGGGTTTCGTCGGCGTCGGGATCGGCGCGGCACTGAACGGACTGCGCCCGATCGTCGAAGTCATGACGGTGAACTTCAGCCTGCTGGCTCTCGACCAGATCGTCAATACCGCTGCGGCGCTGCGACATATGTCCGGCGGCCAGTTCTCGGTCCCGCTCGTCGTTCGGATGGCGACTGGGGCCGGCCGTCAGTTGGCGGCCCAGCACTCACACAGTCTGGAGTGTTGGTATGCCCACGTTCCCGGCATCAAGGTGCTCTCCCCGGCCACGGTGGCAGACGCGTACGGCATGCTGGGCACCGCGCTGGCCGACCCGGATCCGGTGGTGATCTTCGAACACGTCCAGCTCTACAACACGACCACCGATCTTGACGGCCTGATCCCAACCGATATCTCCCGCGCCGCGATCCGCCGCCTCGGATCCGACGTCACGGTGATCACCTACGGCGGCTGCCTACCGAAAGCGCTCGACGCCGCAAACGAGCTGTCTCTGGCCGGAATCGATTGCGAGGTAATCGATTTGCGTGTCCTGCGACCCCTGGATACCGACACGATCCTCCAATCTGTACGCAAGACACACCGCGCCGTAGTCGTCGACGAAGCCTGGCGCACGGGCAGCCTGGCCGCCGAAATCAGCGCGCGCATCGTGGAGGGCGCGTTCTTCGACCTCGACGCACCGATCACCCGTGTCTGCAGCGCCGAAGTGCCGATTCCATACGCCAAGCACCTGGAGCAGGCGGCGCTGCCGCAGCCGGACAAGATCGTCGCCGCCGTGAAGAACCTCTTCGGTGAGCGCCGATGATCGAGTTCAAGATGCCGGCGCTGGGCTCGGACATGGACGAGGGGACCCTCGACGAATGGCTCGTCAAGCCCGGGGACGCTGTGACCCGCGGCCAGGTCGTGGCGGTGGTCGAGACCACCAAGGCCGCGGTAGAGGTCGAATGCTGGCACGACGGCGTCGTCCAGGAATTGCTTGTACCGGTCGGTGAAACCGTCCAGGTCGGAACGGCATTGGCCACGCTGCTGGCAGCGGGTGACACCGCGGACGTGCCACCACGGACGGCGGTCACTCCGGCGCGAGCGGCCAAAAAGGCCGCGCGGGCGGCCCGGAAGCCCGCGCCCGCAGTCGCAGCGACGACAACACAGCGACGCCGTTGGGTGTCTCCCGCCGCGCGTCGCATCGCGGCGTCGCTGGGCGTCGACCTCGACACTGTGACCGGCACCGGCCCGCAGGGGGCGGTCACCATCAACGATGTCGAGCACGCCGCGGCGTCGGCGAAGAAGCCGGAGACCAAGCCCACCGCGGCGGACCGAGCCGCCCAGATGCGAAAGTCCATCGCGGCCGCGATGAGCCGCTCTAAGCGGGAGATTCCGCACTACTACCTCGCCGACGAGATCATGATGGAGAAGGCGCTGACCTGGCTGGCCGAACGCAATGCGCAGCGTTCGATCACCGAGCGGCTGCTGCCTGCCGTCCTGCAGCTGAAGGCGGTCGCCCTTGCGGCCCAACGCTTCGGCGAGTTCAACGGGTTCTGGCGGGACGACGGGTTCCAGCCCGCCTCGGCCGTTCACGTCGGTGTCGCGATCTCGCTGCGCGGCGGCGGCCTCGTCGCACCGGCCATCCACGATGTCGCCGACAAGAACCTCGACGAATTGATGGGCAACCTCACCGATCTGGTGGCACGCGCGCGCGCCGGCTCGTTGCGCAGTTCGGAGATGTCGGACCCCTGCATCACGGTCACCAACCTCGGTGACAAAGGCGTCGACACAGTTTTCGGTGTGATCTACCCGCCGCAGGTGGCACTGGTCGGGTTTGGTAAGCCGGCGCAACGGGTTTGCGCCGTCGACGGCGGAATCCGCATCGCCACCGCTGTGCAAGCCACACTGGCGGCCGACCACCGGGCGAGCGACGGTCACCGTGGCGCGTTGTTCCTCGCCGCGATCAACGAGTTGCTCCAACAGCCCGATGTCCTGGAGAAGTGAAACGCGATGACGACCCAAGAAGACATTCGCGGAGTGGTCCTGTCGGTGCTGACGACCATCGCCCCGGAAGTGGAAGCCGACGACATTCGGGATGACGTCCTACTACGCGATCAAGTCGACCTGGACTCGATGGACTGGTTGAACTTCCTTGTCGGTGTTCACAAACGACTGCAGGTCGACATCCCCGAGTCGGCGTATGCGTCACTGCGGACACTCACCGACGTGGTCCGCTACGTGGACGAGCACGCGTCGGCATGACAGTGAACGCAGTCGTATGTCTACGGTTGAAGAAAATAAGGCCGTCGCCCGCCTTTACTGCTTGGGCGATCCCACCAGGGATTGACCAACGTCGAAGTGTGGGACGAGATTTGCGATCCAGCAGTATCGCGGGTTTGCACTGACAGCAGGGCTCGTACTA
>JBEVHG010000196.1:0-17895 GCA_040511335.1 Mycobacterium sp.
CTATGCATCTTCGGCCGCGCTTTACGAGGTCGGCTTCAACCACTTCTTCCGCGGCAAGTCCCACCCCGGTGGCGGTGACCAGGTCTACATTCAGGGCCACGCGTCGCCGGGCATCTACGCCCGCGCGTTCCTCGAGGGCCGGCTAACCGCAGACCAGCTCGACGGCTTCCGCCAGGAGCACAGCCACCCCGGCGGCGGCATCCCGTCATATCCGCATCCGCGGCTGATGCCCGAATTCTGGGAATTCCCGACGGTGTCGATGGGCCTGGGCGCGATGAACGCCATCTACCAGGCCCGGTTAAACCACAATCTGCACGACCGGGGCATCAAGGACACCACCGACCAGCACGTGTGGGCGTTCCTGGGCGACGGCGAGATGGATGAGCCGGAAAGCCGCGGGCTGGCCCACATGGGGGCGCTGGAGGGTCTGGACAACCTGACCTTCGTGATCAACTGCAACCTGCAGCGCCTGGACGGCCCGGTGCGTGGCAACGGCAAGATCATCCAGGAGCTGGAGTCGTGCGTCCGCGGAGCCGGCTGGAACGTCATCAAGGTGGTGTGGGGCCGCGAGTGGGATGCGCTGCTGCACGCCGACCGCGACGGCGCGCTGGTCAATCTGATGAACACCACGCCCGACGGCGACTACCAGACCTACAAGGCCAACGACGGTGGCTATGTGCGTGACCATTTCTTCGGCCGCGACCCGCGCACCAAGCAGTTGGTGAAGAACCTGTCCGATCAGGACATCTGGAACCTCAAGCGCGGCGGCCACGACTACCGCAAGGTGTATGCCGCCTACCGCGCCGCGATCGACCACAAGGGCCAGCCGACGGTGATCCTGGCCAAGACCATCAAGGGCTACACCCTGGGCGCACACTTCGAGGGCCGCAACGCCACCCACCAGATGAAAAAGCTTGCCCTGGAAGACCTCAAGGGCTTCCGCGATTCCATCCGGATCCCGATCTCGGATACCCAGCTCGAGGAGAACCCCTACCTGCCGCCGTACTATCACCCGGGACCGGAGGCCCCGGAGATCCGTTACATGCTTGAACGGCGGCGCGCGCTCGGCGGCTTCCTGCCGGAGCGCCGAACCAAGTCCAAGGCGCTGACCCTGCCCGGACGCGACACGTACAAGGCGCTCAAGAAGGGGTCCGGCAACCAAGAGGTCGCCACCACCATGGCGACCGTGCGCACGTTCAAGGAACTGCTGCGCGACAAGGAGGTGGGTCCCCGCATCGTTCCCATCATCCCGGACGAGGCCCGCACCTTCGGCATGGACTCGTGGTTCCCCACCCTGAAGATCTACAACCGCAACGGGCAGCTCTACACCGCGGTCGACGCCCAACTGATGTTGGCGTACAAGGAAAGCGAAATCGGGCAGATCCTGCACGAGGGCATCAACGAGGCCGGCTCGACGGCGTCGTTCACCGCGGTCGGCACGTCGTATTCGACCCACAACGAGCCGATGATTCCCGTCTACATCTTCTATTCGATGTTCGGCTTCCAGCGCACCGGCGACGGGTTCTGGGCCGCGGCCGATCAGATGGCCCGCGGCTTCGTGCTGGGCGCCACCGCCGGTCGCACCACGCTGACCGGTGAGGGCCTACAGCACGCCGACGGGCACTCGCTGCTGCTGGCGGCGACCAATCCGGCGGTGGTCTCCTACGACCCGGCGTTCGCCTACGAAATCGCCTACATCGTGGAAAGCGGGCTGACCCGGATGTACGGCGAGAACCCGGAGAACGTCTACTTCTATGTGACGATCTACAACGAGCCGTACGTGCAGCCCGCCGAACCGGAGGGCCTCGACATCGAGGGACTGCTGCGGGGCATCTATAAATTCCGGCCGGCGCAACAGCAGCGGGCCAACACCGCGCAGATCCTGGCCTCCGGGGTCGCCATGCCCGAGGCAGTGCGCGCCGCCCAGCTGCTGGCCGACGAATGGGACATCGCCGCCGACGTGTGGTCGGTGACCAGTTGGGGTGAGCTCAACCGCGACGGCGTCGAGATCGAGAAGCAACTGCTGCGCCATCCGGAACGCCCGGCCGGCACGCCGTATGTGACCAAGGTGCTCGCAGATGCGGTTGGACCGGTGGTGGCGGTGTCGGACTGGATGCGGGCGGTGCCCGAGCAGATCCGGCCGTGGGTGCCTGGCACTTACATCACGCTGGGCACTGACGGGTTCGGGTTCTCCGACACCCGCCCGGCGGCCCGGCGCTACTTCAACACCGATGCCGAATCGGTCGTGGTCGCGGTGCTCGAAGGCCTGGCGCGCGACGGCAACATCGACCATTCGGCGGCGATCGAGGCCGCGCGCAAGTACCGGATCGACGATGTGATGGCGGCCGAGGTCTCGTTCAAGGACACCGGCAGCGCATAGCGCTGGCCGCCTTTGGAGTTTCCCTCCAGAATTGTGGCGTAGCTTTTAGGGATGCACGACAATCGGTTCATCCCGCCGGCGTCCACGCTCGAGGTGCTGGAAACCGTTCCCGAGTCGGTGTTGCGGCGGCTGAAGCAGTACTCCGGGCGGCTGGCCACCGAAGCGGTGCACGCCATGGAGGAGCGGCTGCCGTTCTTCGCCGATCTTGAGGCGTCCCAGCGCGCCAGCGTGCAACTGGTGGTGCAGACCGCGGTGGTCAACTTCGTCGAGTGGATGCGCAACCCACAGAGCAACGTCAGCTACACGGTGCAGGCCTTCGAGGTGGTGCCCCAGGACCTGACCCGCCGCATCGCGCTGCGGCAATCCGTCGAGATGGTGCGGATCACGATGGAGTTCTTCGAGGAAGTGGTGCCGCTGCTGGCTCGCACCGAAGAGCAGGTGACCGCCCTGACGGCCGGAATCCTGCGGTACAGCCGCGATTTGGCGTTCGCCGCCGCGACCGCCTACGCCGACGCCGCCGAGGCCCGTGGCGCCTGGGACACGCGGATGGAAGCCAACGTCGTCGACGCCGTGGTCCGCGGGGACACCGGGCCCGACCTGCAGTCCCAGGCGGCCGCGCTGAACTGGGACGCCACCGCACCCGCCACCGTCGTCATGGGACTGCCGCGGCCCGGCCGCATGGATCTCGCCAGCGAGGACGTCCACGACGTCGCCACCCGGCACGGGCGAGCGGCGCTGTCGGACGTGCACGGCACCTGGCTGGTGGCCATCGTGTCCGGATCGCTTTCCCCCACCGACAAGTTTCTCGCCGACCTGCTCGGCGCGTTCGCCGACGGCCCGGTGGTGATCGGGCCGACCGCGCCGACGCTGACCGCGGCCCACCGCAGCGCCACCGAGGCGATCGCGGGGATGAACGCCGTCGCCGGCTGGAGCGGTGCGCCACGGCCGGTTTCGGCCCGCGAACTGCTGCCCGAACGTGCGCTGCTGGGCGACGCGACGGCCATCGCCGCGCTGGATACGGAGGTGATGCGGCCGCTGGCCGATGCCGGCCCCGCGCTCAGCGAGACGCTGGACGCCTACCTCGACTCCGGCGGCGCGATCGAGGCCTGCGCCCGCAAATTGTTCGTTCATCCAAACACCGTCCGCTACCGGCTCAAACGGATCGCCGACTTCACTGGTCGCGATCCCACCCTGCCACGCGACGCGTACGTGCTGCGGGTGGCTGCGACGGTTGGCCGTCTGAGCCGTCACGCGGCCCATTCCAGCAAGTCACACGCCGCTGCCGTGGCCGTCTCGGCTGGCCAGCCGGCACCGTCGGGCGAGACTCGAGCCGTGCAATAGATCGCGGATCGGTGTCGATGGAGTCCCATCACATGCCGTTTTGTGGGGGATCTACAAAAACCTAAGACAAGGTTCATAATCTCTTACACCGCGCAAAACCATCTTCACAGTGTTCTCTTAAACACGTGCTTGCTTTGCTTGCTCCCGGACAGGGATCGCAGACCCCCGGCATGCTCGCCCCGTGGCTGGAATTACCCGGCGCCGCTGAGCGGGTGTCCTCGTGGTCTTCGGCCGTCGGCCTGGATCTGGCCCGCCTGGGCACCACCGCCACCGCCGAGGAGATCACAGACACCGCCATCACCCAGCCACTCGTCGTCGCGGCGACCCTGTTCGCTCACGAGGAGCTGAACAAGCGCGGCCTGCTGGCGGATGCCGAAGCTGTCGTTGCCGGGCACTCGGTCGGTGAGATCGCCGCCTACGCGATCGCCGGCGTCATCTCCGCCGACGACGCCGTGGTGCTGGCCGCCACCCGCGGCGCGGAGATGGCCAAGGCCTGTGCGATCGAGCCGACCGGTATGGCCGCGGTACTCGGCGGCGACGAAGCCGAGGTGCTGAACCGCCTGGAAGATCTCGACCTGGTCCCCGCGAACCGCAATGCGGCCGGTCAGATCGTGGCCGCCGGCGCGCTGTCCGCGCTGGACAAGCTGGCCGAGGACCCACCCGCCAAGGCGCGGGTCCGCCCGCTGTCCACCGCTGGCGCGTTCCACACCCGCTTCATGGCGCCGGCCACCGACGGCTACGCCAGCGCGGCGCAGGGCGTGGCCACGTCCGAGCCCATCGCCACGCTGCTGAGCAACGCCGACGGCCAACCGGTGACCTCCGCCGCCGACGCCATGGACAAGCTGGTCTCCCAGCTCACCAGGCCGGTGCGCTGGGATCTGTGCACCGAGACGCTGCGTGCCCACAACGTGACCGCGATCGTCGAGTTCCCGCCCGCGGGTACCCTCGCCGGCATCGCCAAGCGCGAACTTCGGGGGGTTCCGACGCATGCCGTCAAGTCCCCCGCTGACCTGGACGGGCTGAGCGAGCTCTAGCCAGGACAACCGCATATCGAACGTCCGAAAAAATGCTCCGAACAGCGGAGTGCAGTAACAACCAATTAATGAAGGAGCCACCGTGCCCGCCACTCAGGAAGAAATCATCGCCGGCCTCGCCGAGATCATCGAAGAAGTCACCGGCATCGAGCCGTCCGAAGTGACCGTCGAGAAGTCGTTCGTCGACGACCTGGACATCGACTCGCTGTCGATGGTCGAGATCGCTGTGCAGACCGAGGACAAGTACGGCGTGAAGATTCCGGACGAGGACCTCGCCGGGCTGCGCACCGTCGGTGACGTCGTCTCCTACATCCAGAGGCTCGAGGAAGAGAACCCCGAAGCTGCCGAGGCGCTGCGGGAGAAGTTCGCCACGGAGAACAAATGACCAGACCTTCCACTGCTAACGGCGGTTTCCCCAATGTTGTGGTGACCGCCGTCACGGCGACGACGTCGATCGCGCCGGACATCGAGAGCACGTGGAAGGGTCTACTTGCCGGCGAAAGCGGCATCCACGTCCTCGAGGACGAGTTCGTCACGAAATGGGATCTGCCCGTGCGGATCGGCGGGCACCTGAAGGACCCCGTCGACGACCACATGGGCCGCCTGGAGATGCGACGCATGTCCTATGTCCAGCGGATGGCCAAGCTGCTCGGCGGCCACCTCTGGGAGACCGCGGGTTCACCCGAGGTCGACGGGGACCGCTTCGCGGTTGTCGTCGGCACCGGCCTCGGTGGCGGCGAGAAGATCGTCGAGACGTATGACCTGATGAACGAGGGCGGACCCCGCAAGGTGAGCCCGCTCGCGGTTCAGATGATCATGCCGAACGGCGCTGCCGCTGTCATCGGCCTGCAACTCGGGGCCCGAGCCGGGGTCATGACCCCGGTGTCGGCCTGCTCGTCGGGCTCGGAGGCCATCGCCCACGCGTGGCGACAGATCGTCATGGGTGACGCCGACATCGCCGTCTGCGGCGGCGTCGAAGGCGGCATCGAGGCGATTCCCATCGCGGCGTTCTCGATGATGCGCGCCATGTCGACCCGCAACGACGATCCGGAGGGCGCATCGCGCCCGTTCGACAAGGATCGCGACGGGTTCGTGTTCGGCGAGGCCGGTGCGCTGATGGTCATCGAGACCGAGGAGCACGCCAAGGCTCGCGGCGCCAAGCCGCTGGCCCGGCTCCTGGGTGCGGGCATCACGTCGGACGCCTACCACATGGTGGCGCCGGCCCCGGACGGCTTGCGCGCCGGCCGGGCGATGGCACGCTCGCTTGAGCTGGCGGGCTTGTCCCCCAAGGACATTGACCACATCAATGCCCACGCCACGGCCACCCCGATCGGTGATACCGCCGAGGCCAACGCGATTCGGGTGGCCGGATGTGAGCATGCCGCGGTGTATGCGCCGAAGTCGGCGCTCGGTCACTCCATCGGCGCGGTCGGTGCGCTGGAATCGGTCCTGACCGTCTTGACGCTGCGGGACGGGGTAATCCCGCCGACACTGAACTACGAGACACCCGATCCGGAGATCGATCTGGACGTCGTCGCGGGCGAACCCCGCTACGGCGAGTACCAGTACGCCATCAACAACTCCTTCGGATTCGGCGGCCACAACGTCGCGCTTGTCTTCGGGCGTTACTAGGGAGTGAAAGGAACTAGCGCAACAAAAATGGCAGGGCTGACTACGGGGAACGGCTTCCCCAATGTGGTCGTCACCGGGGTCGCGATGACGACTGCCCTGGCAACCGACGCGGACAGCACCTGGAAGGCGCTGCTGGACGGACAGAGCGGGATCCGCAAGCTCCACGATCCGTTCGTCGAGCAGTACGACCTTCCGGTGCGCATCGGCGGGCATCTCCTCGAGGATTTCGACAGTGAGCTGACGCGCGTCGAGCTGCGCCGGTTGTCATACCTGCAGAAGATGTCGACGGTGGTGAGCCGGCGGGTCTGGGAGAACGCCGGGTCGCCGGAAGTCGACTCCAGGCGGCTGATGGTGGCGATCGGTACCGGCATGGGCTCCACCGAGGAACTCGTTTGGGCGTACGACGACTTGCGGGCGAAGGGCCTGAAGGCCGTTTCCCCGCTGGCCGTGCAGAAGTACATGCCGAACTCGCCGGCTGCGGCGGTCGGGCTGGAGCGCCACGCCAAGGCCGGGGTGGTCACCCCGGTTTCGGCGTGTGCCTCCGGTTCGGAGGGCATCGCGCACGCGTGGCGCAACATTGTGCTCGGCGAGGCCGATATCGCGATCTGTGGCGGCGTCGAGACGAAGATCGAGGCGGTGCCGATCGCGGGGTTCGCCCAGATGCGGATCGTGTTGTCTACCACCAACGACGACCCGGCCGGTGCGTGTCGACCATTCGACAGGGACCGCAACGGTTTCGTGTTCGGCGAGGCGGGCGCGCTGATGGTCATTGAGACCGAGGAGCACGCCAAGGCTCGTGGCGCGACCATCCTCGCCCGGCTGATGGGTGCCAGCATAACCTCGGACGGCTACCACATCGTGGCGCCCGATCCCAACGGTGAGCAGGCCGGGCAGGCGATGACGCGCGCGATCCAGCTCGCGGGCCTGACGCCTGCCGACATCGACCACGTGAACGCGCACGCCACCGGCACCCAGGTCGGCGACGTGGCCGAAGGGAAGGCCATCAACAACGCGCTGGGCAGCCACCAACCGGCGGTCTACGCGCCCAAGGCGGCGCTCGGCCACTCGGTCGGCGCGGTCGGTGCGGTGGAGTCCATCCTGACCGTGTTCGCGCTGCGCGACGGCACCGTGCCGCCGACACTGAACCTGCACAACCTGGACCCGGAGATCGATCTGGACGTGGTCGCCGGGGAGCCGCGACCCGGCAAGTATCGGTACGCAATCAACAATTCGTTCGGATTCGGCGGACACAACGTCGCACTCGCCTTTGGCAAGTACTGACTTACTAATAGGAGACATCGATGACGATCACCGCCCCCGAAGTGATCAGTGAATCGCTCGATCCACGTGATCCACTGCTGCGCCTGAGCACGTTCTTCGACGACGGCAGTGTCGAGCTGCTGCACGAGCGGGACCGCTCTGGCGTGCTGGCCGCGGCCGGGAGGGTGAACGGTCTGCGAACCATCGCGTTCTGCACCGACGGCACCGTCATGGGCGGCGCCATGGGTGTGGAGGGCTGCCGACACATCGTCAACGCCTACGACACCGCCATCGAGGAGCAGAGCCCGATCGTGGGCATCTGGCACTCCGGCGGCGCGCGACTGGCCGAAGGCGTGAAGGCGCTGCACGCGGTCGGCCTGGTCTTCGAGGCGATGATCCGGGCGTCGGGCTACGTCCCGCAGATCTCGGTGGTCGTCGGCTTCGCGGCCGGCGGTGCCGCCTACGGCCCCGCCCTGACCGACGTCATCGTGATGGCACCGGAGAGCCGGGTGTTCGTCACCGGCCCCGACATCGTGCGCAGTGTCACCGGCGAGGACGTCGACATGGCGTCGCTCGGCGGTCCGGAGACCCATCACAAAAAGTCCGGTGTGTGCCACATCGTCGCCGACGACGAGCTGAACGCCTACGAGCGCGGTCGCCGGCTGGTCGGATTGTTCTGCCAGCAGGGTCATTTCGACCGGTCCAAGGCCGAGGCCGGTGACACCGACCTGCACGCGTTGCTGCCGGATTCGGCGCGTCGCGCCTACGACGTGCACCCATTGGTCAACGCGCTGCTCGACGACGATGCCCCGCTCGAGGAGTTCCAGGCCAAGTGGGCTCCGTCGATGGTGGTCGGCCTCGGCCGGCTGTCCGGGCGCACGGTCGGTGTACTGGCCAACAACCCGCTGCGGCTGGGCGGCTGCCTGAACTCCGAAAGTGCCGAGAAGGCAGCACGTTTCGTGCGGCTGTGCGACGCGTTCGGCATCCCACTGGTCGTGGTCGTCGACGTGCCGGGCTACCTGCCGGGCGTCGACCAGGAGTGGGGCGGCGTTGTCCGCCGTGGCGCCAAGCTGCTCCACGCGTTCGGTGAAGCCACCGTTCCACGGGTCACGCTGGTCACCCGGAAGATCTACGGCGGCGCCTACATTGCGATGAACTCGCGGTCGCTGAACGCCACCAAGGTGTTCGCCTGGCCCGATGCCGAGGTCGCGGTGATGGGCGCCAAGGCAGCGGTCGGCATCCTGCACAAGAAGAAGCTGGCGGCGGCGCCCGCCGAGGAGCGGGAAGCCCTGCACGAGAAGCTGGCCGCCGAGCACGAGCGAATCGCCGGCGGGGTGGATTCCGCCATCGAGATCGGCGTGGTCGACGAAAAGATCGACCCGGCGCACACCCGCAGCAAGCTGACGCAGGCACTGGCCGTGGCGCCCGCGCGCCGCGGGCGCCACAAGAACATCCCGCTGTAGGTTTCCTGCGCGAGACGCAAAAGTCCCCGCACGCTCCGCGTGTCGGGCGCTCTTGCGCCTACCGGGCACCGAAGGTAGCTGACTAGTGGCAGTTCTTGAGACCATTGCAGCGTCGGTGTCGGCGAGGAAGCCCCACAGAGGCGGTTGAGCGCATGGAGCATTGGGCAAACTTCGGCACAGCGGTCGTCGCGCTTCTGGCCGCAGTGCTCGGACTCGGCCAGTACTGGCGATCACGACGCGAGAAACAGGAAGTGATCGGTCGCGCGTTCGCCGAAGTGCTCCGAGGCCTCAGCGCCGAATCGCCGGTAGAACGCGTCGCAAGCGCCGCGTTGACCCGGCGGTTCTTCGACCCGAAATCCGAGTTCGGCCTTCGCGGCCTCCCGTACGCCTCCCACGCAGTTCGGGTGATCTCAGCGCTATTGCGATCCGAACCCACCGGGCCCACACAGAAATTGCTCGCCGATGGCCTGCGCGAAGCTCCTTCTTTGGCGTATGCCGACTTGCAGCGCGCTAACCTACAAAACTGCTACTGGGGCGCAGCACGTGATGCTCCACCCGTTGACGCGACTGGTGCCGAATTCTTCGGCGCAGATTTATCGGCGGCATCTTTGCGCCGCGCGATCCTTCGCCGAGCCAAGTTCCGCAACGCCGTACTGCGTGACACCGTGTTGGAGGACGCAGACTGCACCGAGGCCGATTTCAGAGGCGCCGATCTTTGCGACGCATCTTTCAGTGGCGCTAAGCTTTTGGATGCCAAGTTCGAAGATTCTCGACATGTTCCGCCAATCATTGAAGCAGGCCTGACCGCCGGCGTCTTCACAAGCAGCGAGCCGATAGCCCGACCAGCCGCCGCGCCGCAGAACCAACGGTCGGCGACGCGAGTATTCATCAGTGCGCCCTCGTCCCTTACCGCAGCGGACAACTCTGCTTTACAGCAAGTGGTTCTGGGAGTTTCGCAAGCGGGGGCCGAGGTGGTGAGGCATCTGCCCGCCGATTACGGGGTGAGCTCCCCGTTATCTGATGTCGCCAGGAAAATTAGGGACAGCGATGGTGTCGTCATCTTCGGCCCACCGCAGTTCCGCGTTACAACCGAGAAAGACGCTGTGTCGCAGAACAACCCCGAAGTACGCATGCTTTCCACACCATGGAATCAATTGGAAGCGGGGATCGCATACGCAATGGAGAAGCCGCTGTTGATAATGCTCCAGGGCGCACACGGCGGCGTCTTCGACATTCCCGGCAATCCGAACGCCATCACCGTGATCGATGTTCAGGGCCCCGACGCACTCATCGAAATCTGCTCGAAGGCGGCCAATTGGGCGCATCTGCTGAGTCGCACATCGAGTACCGTCGCGCGCTAACCGACGCCGGCGAGGAATTCCTCGGCCGCGCTGGCCGCGCGGGCGCGGTCGGCGGCGACCAGGCCGATACGGGTGCGGCGGTCCAAGATGTCGTCGACGGTGAGCGCCCCCTCGTGGGTCACCGTGTACTCGAATTCGGCCCGGGTGACGTCGATCCCGTCGGCCACCTGCTGGGTCGGGCGCTCGCAGCTCGCCGTGGCGATCACATTCGGCGCCTCGGCGCCGTATCGGGCAACCAGCGACCCTGGCAGATCGGCCTGCGACCGCAACGTGGCCACCGGGTTCGCCGGAGCGCCGACCAGCGGCAGGTTGCGGGTCCGGCAGGTTCCCGCGCGCAGCCCGCGCAACCCAATGGCCCGGTCGATGACATCTTCTGCCATATACCGGTATTCGGTCAGCTTTCCGCCGACCACGCTGATGACACCCGACGGTGACTCGACGACCGCGTGCTCGCGCGAGACGTCGGCCGTGCGACCCTCGCCGGTATCGATGAGTGGCCGCAGTCCGGCGTAGGCACCGATGACGTCGTCGGGTCCCAGGGCGGCGGCCAGCGCGGTGTTCACGGTGTCCAGCAGAAATGAAATCTCACCTGAAGTGGGTTCTGGCACATCGGGTATCGGGCCGGGCGCGTCCTCGTCGGTCAGTCCGAGGTACACCCGACCCAACTGTTCGGGCATGGCGAATACGAATCGGTTGATCTCGCCAGGGATGGGAATCGTCAGCGCCGCAACGGGATTGCCGAATGCCGCGGCGTCGAACACCAGATGTGTTCCCCGGCTTGGCCGCAGCTTGATCGAGGTGTCCACCTCGCCCGCCCAGACTCCGGTGGCATTGATGACGGCGCGGGCCGCCACGTCGAACGACTCCCCCGAGCGCTGATCGGTCAGACGCACCGAGCCGCCGGCGGCCTCCGACGCGGCGACGCGGGTGAGGACGCGCGCGCCGTGCTGCGCCGCGGTGCGCGCCACCGCGGTGACCAGGCGGGCGTCGTCGATCAACTGCCCATCATAGGCGAGCAGCCCGCCGGACAAACCCTCGCGGCGTACCGCGGGCACCATGCCGGCGGCCTGCTCCGCGGAGATCCTCCGGGACCGGGGCAGCGTCGATGCCGGCGTGCCGGCCAGTCGGCGCAGCCCGTCGCCGGCCAGAAATCCGGTGCGCACCAGCGCCCGTCCGGCCCGGCCGGTGCTCGGCAGCAGCGGAACCAGCTGCGGCATTGCCTTGACAAGGTGAGGTGCGTTGCGCGTCATCAGGATTCCGCGCTCGACGGCGCTGCGCCTGGCGATGCCGACATTGCCGGTCGCCAGATACCGCAAACCGCCATGCACCAGCTTGGAGCTCCACCGGCTGGTGCCGAACGCCAGATCGTGCTTTTCGACCAGCGCCACCGTCAGGCCGCGGGACGCGGCGTCCAGGGCAATACCGGTGCCGGTGATACCGCCGCCGATCACGACCACGTCGAGCTTCTCGCCGTCGGCCAGGGCCGCCAGCTCGGCGGTGCGGCGGGACGCGTTGAGTGCTGTGGAGCCGGTCATGGCTTCAGGTATCCGTTCAGGCAGCGGGCCAGCTCGAGCCCGAGCGCATCGGCATCGAGAATCGGCTCGACGATCTGCGCGGACTGAATGGTCGACTGGGTGATCAGCAAGCACATCGCGGCAAGCTGGTCCGGATCGCCGGCGCGCACGCTGCCCTCGGCCTGCGCCGCCTTGAGCTCCGCGGCGACCGCGTCGATGAGGATCTGTTGGCTGGTGCCCAGCCGCTCGGAGATGTAGACCATCGCCAGTTCGGGGGCCGAGTGCAGCACCGAGGAGATCACGTCGTCGCGCCGGATGTGTTCGGCCACGGCGACGATGCGCTGCACCAGCGGCTTGCGGCCAACGCCGCGGCTCGGCACCTCGCGCAGCACGTCGGTGATCCGCGCGGTCAGCAGCGCCGCCAGGATCGAGCGGGTGTCGGGCCACCGGCGATAGACCGTCGGACGGCTGACCCGGGCTCGCCGCGCGATCTCCGCGAGCGTCACACGGTCCACCCCGTAGGCGGCCACGCAGCCCGCCGCGGCATCGAGGATCCGGTCGCCGATATCCGGGAATTCGTCGTTACTGATTGACAACATCTGTAATACTGTAACGCATGACTCGTCCGGATGAGCAAAAGTCCGCGCTTCTGCCGCCAATGAAGTGGAACGCGTGGGGCGATCCGGAGGCGGCCAAGCCGCTGTCCGACGGAATCCGCGCCCTGCTGAAACAGGCCCTCGGCATCGAGGACTCGCCGACCGCCGAGCTGGAGCCCGAGCAGGTGAAGTTGCGGCCGTCGGCGTTGTCGGCGACCGACCGCGACGCCCTCGCTGCGGTCGTCGGCGCCAGGCACTGCGTCGTCGACGACCGGGACCGACTGTTGCGCGCCGGCGGCAAGTCCACCCTTGACCTGCTACGACGCCAGGATCCCGGTGTCCAGGACGCGCCCGACGCGGTGCTGCTGCCCGGCGACGAGAATGAAGTAGCCGAGATCCTCCGCTTCTGCGCGCAGCGCAGCATCGCCGTCGTCCCGTTCGGCGGTGGCACCAGCGTCGTCGGCGGCCTGGATCCCATCCGCGGCCGGTTCAAGGCCGTGGTTTCGCTGGACCTGCGGCGCTTCGATCAGTTGCACGCGCTCGACGAGATCTCCGGCGAGGCCGAACTGGGCGCCGGTGTCACCGGGCCGCAGGCCGAACGCCTGCTCGGCGAACACGGCTTCTCGCTCGGCCACTTCCCGCAGAGCTTTCAATTCGCCACCATCGGCGGCTTCGCGGCGACCCGATCGTCGGGCCAGGACTCGGCCGGTTACGGCCGGTTCAATGACATGGTCCGCGGGCTGCGCGCGGTGACACCGGCCGGCGTGCTCGACCTGGGCCGCGCGCCGGAGTCCGCCGCGGGACCCGACCTGCGACAGCTGCTGATCGGCTCCGAGGGCGTGTTCGGGATCATCACCCGGGTGCGGCTGAGGGTGCATGCGGTTCCAGAGTCGACGCGCTACGAGGCGTGGTCGTTTCCCGACTTCGCAACCGGAGCCGACGCCCTGCGCGCGGTCACCCAGACCGGGACCGGGCCGACCGTCATCCGGTTGTCCGACGAGGCCGAGACCGGTGTCAACCTCGCCACCACCGAAAGCATCGGCGAGCAATCCATCACCGGCGGCTGCCTGGCCATCACGGTGTTCGAGGGCACTGCGGCGCATACCGAAAGCCGGCACGCCGAAACCCGGGCCGTGCTAGCGGCCCACGGCGGAACGTCGCTCGGCGAAGCGCCGGCGCGCGCCTGGGAGCACGGCCGCTACGGCGCGCCGTATCTGCGCGACTCGCTGCTGTCCGCCGGCGCGCTGTGCGAGACGCTGGAGACCGCCACGAACTGGTCCAACATCGGCGCGCTCAAGACCGCCGTCACGGCGGCGCTCACCGACGCACTCGCCGAAACCGGTACGCCCGCACTTGTGCTGTGCCACATTTCGCATGTGTATGCCACCGGCGCGTCGCTGTACTTCACCGTGGTCGCCGGCCAGCGCGGCAATCCGATCGAGCAGTGGCGCAAGGCCAAGGCCGCCGCGTCGGACGCGATGGTGCGCACCGCCGCCACCATCACTCACCACCACGCCGTGGGGTCCGACCATCGGCCGTGGATGCGCGACGAGGTCGGCGATCTCGGCGTCGAGGTGCTGCGGGCGGTCAAGGCCACGCTCGATCCGGCGGGAATTCTCAACCCCGGCAAGCTCATTCCATCATGAACCCTTCTCTCGAGGATCGAGCTTCTTGCCCATCCCTCACGTTCGGGGTTGCCGTTAGGCTTGCTGCTGCCGCCCTAACTGGCTGCCAGGGTGGGCGCTGCGTATGGACGCATGATTTCGCCCCAACGAATCACACCACGCCGGGCGATGTTCTTCGCTGCATTGTGGTCGGCGTGCCCAACGAAGCCACACCGCACACACTCGAAGACGCTCTGCGAGCGCCGGTTTCGCTTGTCGACCCAGCCGCACCGGCTACAGGTTTGCGAGGTGTAGGCCGGATCGACCTGAACGAACGCCACCCCGGCGGCCTGGGCCTTATAGGCCAGGAAGCCGCCGAGTTGGGAAAACGCCCAGGAATGCAGCGTGGCCCGTTGGGGCTTACGAAGCCGTACCCGGTCGCGGATGCCGCCCAACTGTTCGACGGCGACGCCGCGTCCGGTGCGTTTAGCCTCGGCCACGATGCGTTTGCTGATCTGATGGTTGATATCGGTTGCAAACCGCCGCTCTTTGCGGCGACGCTTTTTCAGCAGCCGTCGCGCCGACGAGGTCCGCTTAGACTGCAACCGCTTTCGCAACCGAGCCTGGCGCTTGCGGTAGCGGTTGAGACGCGCGCCGGCTGCGCAATCGCCGTCACTGGTGGTGGAAATGTTTACGATACCCAGATCCACACCGACAAACCCGTTGACAGGGTTGGCCAGCGGCGCTTCGGGCGCCTCAACGGTGGCGTACAGGAACCACTTTCCGTCCCGCTGGATCAAGTCAGTCTCCCCGATGGGGCGAGTGCGCAACAACACCAGATCGCTCGGTGCGGCAAGGATCCGGACATTTCGCAACCTGCCGCGAACCGTCCAGATAGATACCACTCCGCGCCCCCCAGCGACAGTGTCGGAGACCCGCCACGACAGACAACGCGCATCGAACGGTTGTGCTGCATCAGAGCGAAACCGGATCGGCGTTGCCAGCACCTTGGCGCGGCGCGGGGACCCGGGGGGACCGCAGTTGCCGGCCCGGATATTTGCGCGGAGTGTGGTGTAGGCGTCGGCGACCTTGCCGATCACCCGGACCGCTGGCTGCGCCGACAAACCGAATTGCCGCCGCAACTCGGTGTAAAAACACTTGTGTGCATCGTGCTTGCGGTGCATCCGCTCGCTGTGCATCCGCTCCGACAGCCAGGACGCCGCGGTATTGCAGGTGCGCAAGGTGTCCTCCAGTGCGGCCAACTCGACCTTCGTCGCCAGCATGCGCACCTTCACCACTTGCTTCATGATCGGCATGCTAACCGTCAGCACCGACATCCTGGCGACGCCGACACTGATCACATGCACCTGCGTATGGAGCACCTGCAATCTCGCCTTACCGGTCCGAATACATCTGAAAAGACCTGTCGGGCAGGCACTTGTTCTCGCGCTCCGGCCTTGTCGACTCCAACTGCCAAGCGCACCCGCCGATCGTCAAGCAGCAAATCGAACAACGGAATCGTCCGGAACGACGGCTCGCTACGCACACCGGAAGATCGGGATTGGCTCTTCCTCGTATCTACGGCGGACTTTGGTCGGAGGGGGACCTTGTGAATACCATCGCCCGCCGGGAGATCCGCGCCGTCACGGTGCTGACCAATCCCGCCTCGGGCCATGGCAACGCGCCGCATGCGGCCGAGCGGGCCATCGCACGATTTCAGCAGCGGGGCGTCGACGTCATCGAAATCGTCGGCACCGACGCCGAACACGCGCGACGGCTGGTCGACGATGCGCTGGACCGCGGCACCGACGCGCTGGTGGTGGCCGGCGGCGACGGCATCATCTCCGTCGCCCTGCAGGCGTTGGCACTGGGCGACGTTCCGCTGGGCGTGATCCCGGCCGGCACCGGTAACGACCATGCCCGCGAATACCGGCTGCCCACCGGCGATCCCGAGGCCGCCGCCGACGTCGTCGCGGACGGCTGGGCCGAAAACGTTGACCTGGGCCGCATCGTCAATCGCGATGGTGTGACGAAGTGGTTCGGCACCGTCATGGCCGCCGGATTCGACTCGCTGGTGACCGACCGGACCAACCGCATGCGCTGGCCGCACGGCCGGATGCGCTACAACCTGGCGATGGTCGCCGAGCTGTCGAAGCTTCGGCTGCTGCCGTTTCGCATGACGTTCGACGACGGTGACGAGATCGCCACCGACCTGACCCTGGCCGCGTTCGGCAACACCCGAAGCTACGGCGGCGGCATGTTGATCTGCCCCGACGCCGACCACGGCGACGGGCAACTCGACATCACGATGGTGCACTCCGCGTCACGAACCAGGCTGATCCGGTTGTTTCCCACGGTGTTCAAGGGCACCCATGTCGACCTCGACGAGGTGACGACGGCCCGGGCCAAGTCGGTCGGCGTGGACTCCCCCGGCATCAACGCCTATGCCGACGGGGAATTCGTCTGCGCGTTACCGGTGCGGGTGTCTGCCGTCCCCGCCGCGCTGCACATCCTTTGCCCAAACGGACAAACGGGCGCATAAGTTCGAGTGGATCGCGCCTTATTGTCGATCTCGGCGCACCCCCATGAGCGCCCTCTCCCGCTGTGACCAGAGCCGCTCAGCCCACTCCGCGGCTGAGCCAGCTGACCTCGCCGGGATCGCCGCCGTCCCGGTACGGCTCCAGCGCCTCGTCCCACGCGGTGCCGAGCACCGAATCCAGTTCGACGGCAAGGGTGTCCGCGCCCTCGGCCATCAGCGCCCGCAGCCGCATCTCCCCGACCATGACGTCGCCGTTGGCGCTCATCGCGCCAGTCCACAGGCCCAGTTGCGGGGTGTGGCAGAACCGGTGCCCGTCCACTCCGGTGCTCGGATCCTCGGTCACTTCGAAGCGGAGCACCGACCACGAGCGCAGTGCGTTGGCAAGTTGGGCCCCGGTGCCGACCGGCCCAAGCCAGTTGGTGACCGCGCGTAACTGACCGGGCATCGCCGGCTGCGGGGTCCATTTCAGGTTTGCCCTCGCCGACAGGGTCGACGACAACGCCCACTCGACATGCGGACACACCGCCGCGGGTGAGGCGTGGATGTAGACCACGCCCGTCGTCGCGTCGGCGAATTGGTTCGACGCACGCATCTGCTGCTCCTTCGGCTCCACGAGGGACGTCTTCCCCAACGACCTGGTGAATTCGGAGGATGCAGTTGTGTCGTGCGTGTCTATTGTGCCTTGTGAGGCCCGTGTTGCGCTAGTCTGCGCCGAATTCTCTCAGCACTTCGTCAGACAACGCCGGCATGAGCGGATACGCCCACTCGCCGAAGTTGCGGCCGGTCAGCACGACCAGCGCGAGCGCGGCCTCGGGATCGACCCACAAAAACGTCCCGGACTGGCCGAAATGGCCGAATGTGCCGGCACAGTTCGTCCCGCCGGTCCAGTGCGGGGATTTGCCACCTCGGATCTCGAAGCCCAGTCCCCAGTCGTTGGGCCGCTGCACGCCGAAGCCGGGCAGCACACCGTCCAGCCCGGGAAACTGCACCGCGATGGCCTCGGTGTGCATTTGCTGCGACACGATCGAGGGCCGCAACAGGTCACCGGCAAAGGCGGCCAGGTCGGCGACCGTCGAGGTCGCGCCGAACCCCGCGGCCGCCGCGCCGCCGTCCAGCACGGTGTCGGGCATGCCGAGCGGTTCGAAGACCGCTTCGGCCAGGTACTGCCCGA
>JBEVHG010000197.1:0-10816 GCA_040511335.1 Mycobacterium sp.
TCGAAATCTGGAAGTCCGACGACAGCGGGGTCTCCTGGACGCATATGGGCGACGACGCCAAGTTCCCCGGCGAACTGCACCACGCGACGCCGATCCAGACGCCGGTCATCGGCACGGCATGGCACGGTGAGAACCACAACGGCAACCAGGTCGCCCAGCTTTACGGCGGGTACGTTCTTCCGGGTTCGCGGTTCGACATCCGGGGCGGCGTCGGCCTGTTGGTGTCGCAGTGGAACACCGCCGTCGGATGGCCTTATCGCGCAATGCAATTCAAAGCAGCCCTGAGGGATACCACGAAGACGGTGCATCCGCCGGAGGATCCGGTCAATTTATGACTACACCGTGAAGCCGCCGTCGACGTTCCAATTGGCACCGGTGACGTATCCCGACTCCGGGCCTGCCAGATAGCTCACCGCACTGGCGACGTCGCGGGTGTTACCGTAGTGCCCGAGGGCGATCAACTGCTTTGCCGCATCAGCGAATTCGCCTTGGTCGGGATTCATGTCGGTGGCGATGGGGCCGGGCTGGATGCTGTTGACCGTGATGCCGCGCGGCCCGAGTTCGCGGGCCAGCCCGCGCGTCAAACCGGCAACCGCGGCCTTCGTCATGGCGTAGACGGCCAGCCCGGGCACCGGGACACGATCGGCGTTGATGCTGCCGATGTTGATGATCCGCCCACCGGATTCGAGCTGCGGGACGGCGCGCTGGATCGCGGCGAACACCCCACGGACGTTGATCGCCACCAGCCGGTCGAATTCCTGCAGCGGAAAGGACTCGATGTCGGCGAGGTGGAGGACGCCCGCGTTGTTGACGAGGATGTCCAGTCCGCCGAGCTTCGCCACCGCCTCGTCGACCGACGTCGCGACCTGGTCGGGATCGGCACTGTCGGCCTGGATCGCCACCGCGGTACCGCCGTCACCGGCGACTTCTGCGGCCAGCTTCTCCGCGTCAGCCGCCGATGCGCCATAGGTGAACGCAACGGCGGCCCCGTCAACCGCCAGCCGGCGCACGATCTCCGCGCCGATACCGCGTGACCCTCCGGTCACCAGCGCGCGCCGTCCTGTCAGTGTTGCTGTCATGTCTTGTCCTTCCGTTTCCGGCCCATGTGCTGTGGTCAATGCGGGTTACGGCAAGATCATTCCCGCTATGACCTGTGTCACTCACGGCGCCAATCCCGGCCTATGGTGAAGGTCGCGGCGGGGACGAAGTTGAGAGGTGGCAGGTGACCAAACGGATCGTGGTGTGGGGCACGGGTCGGCCGCGACGTCGGAGAGATCTGCGCCCTCGGCAAGCCGCTGGGCCTGACCGCCACCGACGACGTCGACGAGCTGATCGCGCTGCGACCCGACGCGCTGGTGCACTACGGCCCCACCGCCGCCCACGCCAAGGACAACATCGCGCTGATCACCCGCTTCCTGCGGGCCGGCATCGACGTCTGCTCGACCGCGATCTCTCCGTGGGTGTGGCCGACCATGCACCTGAACCCGCCGAACTGGATCGCACCCATCACCGAGGCGTGTGAGCTGGGCGAATCGTCGTGCTTCACCGCCGGCATCGATCCCGGCTTCGCCAACGACCTGTTCCCGATGACGTTGATGGGCCTCTGCTCGGAGGTTCGCAAGGTGCGGGCATCCGAGCTGCTGGACTACACCAACTACGAGGACGACTACGACTTCGAGATGGGCATCGGCAAGCCGCCGTCCTACCGGCCGCTGCTTGAAAGCACGGAAGTCCTCATCTTCGCCTGGGGCGCAACGGTTCCGATGATCGCGCACGCGGCCGGCATCATGCTCGACGAGATCACCACGACGTGGGACAAGTGGGTGACGCCCAACGAGCGCAAGACCGCCAAGGGCATCATCGGGCCGGGCGATGTCGCGGCCGTCCGGTTCACCATCAACGGCATCTACCAAGGCGAGACCCGCATCCAACTCGAGCATGTCAACCGGATCGGCAACGACGCCGCGCCCGACTGGCCATCGGGCAACGAGAACGACGTCTATCGCGTCGACATCGAGGGCACACCAAGCATCTTCCAGGAGACGGCGTTTCGCTTCACCGACGGTTCCGGACGCGACGCGGCGGCCGCCGGCTGCCTGGCGACGGGTATGCGCGCGCCGAACGCCGTACCCGCGGTCAACGACCTGTCGCCGGGCTGGGTCACCGCCCTGGATCTACCGCTGATTGCCGGGGCGGGCACAATTCGATGACATGTCTGGCGGGGTAGGGCTGTCGGTTGGGGCTACCAACCTGGCAGCGGTCGTGGTGGGCCGGACCGCGGTGACGCGGTCGCCGGTGCTGACGCTCTACCCGCACCGCCCGCCCGAGGTGGGCGTGCCCAGCGAAAACCCCAATCTCACCGAACGCGGCCTGATCATCACCGACTTCGTGGACCGGGTCGGTGACCCGGTTGGCATCGTGGCCCCCGACGGCTCGACACATCGCGGCGAGGCGCTGCTGGGCGATGCGCTGAGGGCGATGCTCTACGCCGTCACCGGTGGCCGGCCACCCGCCGAACCGGTCGGCGTGACCTATCCCGCGCACTGGAGCCCACCCGCGGTTGACGCGCTGCGCACCGCATTGGCTGCGATCCCGGAGTTCGGCGGGCCGACTGCGGCACCCGTCGTCTCCGATGCCACGGCGGCGCTGACCGCGCTGCAGGACGACCCGGGGTTGCCCACCCGTGGGGTCATTGCGCTGTGCGACTTCGGCGGCACCGGCACCAGCATCACCCTGGTCGATGCCGCCAACGGTTACCAGCCGATCGGCCCCACGGTTCGTGATGCCGACCTGTCCGGCGATCTGATCGACCAGGCATTGCTCACCCACGTCCTCAATGACCTGTCCGAGGCGGGATCGATCGACCTGTCCGGCACCTCGGCGATCGGCTCGCTGACCCGGATGCGGGGCCAGTGCCGCGCAGCCAAGGAACGGCTGTCGACCACCGCGGTCACGTCGCTGGTGGCCGAGTTGCCCGGGCATCGCAGCGAGGTGCGGCTGACCCGTAACGAACTCGACGACGTGATCCGGCAACCGCTCAACGATTTCGTCGGCGTGTTGCAGGAAACCGTGGACCGCAGCGGAATTCGGCCCGGCGACCTGGCCGCCATGGCGACCGCCGGTGGCGGTGCCCGCATCCCGATCATCACCACCACGCTGTCCGAGCAGTTCCGGGTGCCGGTCATCACCACCCCGCAGCCGGAGCTGACGGCCGCGATCGGCGGCGGACTGACGGGCGTGCGCGGCACGTCCGACGAGGGCGCGACTTCGGTGGCCGCGGCCGCCGTCCTGGCGGCGGGCGCGCCCGAGGAGATGGAAGGGTCGAGCACCTACCGGGCGCTGGCCTGGTCGGAGGCCGACGAGTCTCCCGACGTGGTGGCAACCGATCCGTACGACTACGCGCCAGTGGACGCTGGCGGCGGCTTTACCGGTGCCCGCCCGCAGATCCAGTTCGGTGAGCATGAGCAGTCTGAGGCGGAGGCGGCCGCCGTACCGTGGTATCGGCGTCCCGCGCTGGCCCTGGTGGCCGCCGTGATTGCGCTCCTGGCAGCCCTGGCTGCCGCGTTCCTGTTCGTGACGCGAGACGACGACACCCCTGCACCGGCGTCGACGACCACACCGGCGACCACGACCACCGCACCGCCCGTCGCGCCGCCGCCGGCCGAAGCGCCACCGCCGACCGAAGCGCCCCCGGCCGAAGTGCCGCCGCCGGCGCCCGAGGAGGCACCGCCCCCTCGGACCGTCACGCGGCCCGCGCCGCCTCCGGCGACACAGGCGCCGCCGCCGCCACCTGTGACGACCGAAGCGCCGCCGCCACCACCCCCGACCACCGAAGCGCCGCCGCCACCCCCGACCACCGAGGCGCCGCCGCCCCCGACGACGACCCGGCCGCGATGGAGCCCCACCGCGCCGTACCCGACGATCCCGGGTCTGCCGTGGGTTCCGGCACCGCAGCTACCGGGGCAGCCCGCTCAGCCCTAGGCTCGCGTCATGACGCAGACGGACGGCTTGCTCTTCGATCCGAACACCTACGACCCGCAGCAGTTCGACGCCGAAACCCGCCGACTCCTGCGCGCGACCATCGACTGGTTCGAGGGGCAAGGCAAGCAACGCATCCTCGACGACGACCTGGCGGCGCAGTGGCCCGCCGACTTCGTCGAGTTCGTGAAGCGGGAGAAACTGTTCGCGACGTTCCTTACGCCGTCGGAGTTCGCCGACGGCAACCCGGACAAGCGTTGGGACGCCGCGCGCAACGCCGCGCTCGCCGAGATCCTCGGCTTCTACGGTCTCACTTACTGGTACACCGAGCAGGTCACCATCCTGGGTCTCGGCCCGATCTGGCAGAGCGAGAACCAGGACGCCAAACTCAAGGCCGCGGATGATCTCGAGGCCGGACAGGTGATGGCGTTCGGACTGTCCGAGCGCGAACACGGTGCCGACGTGTACAACACCGACTTGGTGCTCACGCCCGCGAGCGAGAAGGACCGCGCCAACGGCATCCTGTACCGGGCGTCGGGGGAGAAGTACTACATCGGCAACGGGAACGTCGCGAGCATGGTGTCGGTGTTCGGACGGCGCGGTGACATCGACGGCAACGACGCCTACGTCTTCTTTGCCGCCGACAGCCGACACGAGAACTACCACCTGATCGACAACGTCGTGCACATGCAGATCTACGTGAGCACGTTCCGGCTGGACAACTATCCGGTGCGCGCCGAGGACATTCTGCACACCGGCGTGGAAGCCTTTGCGGCGGCTCTCAATACCGTCAACGTCGGCAAGTTCAACCTGTGTTCGGCGTCGATCGGGATGGCGGAACACGCCTTCTACGAGGCGATCACGCACGCGCAGAACCGCGTCCTGTACGGCAGCCCAGTCACCGACTTCACGCACGTGCGAGCGAATTTCGTCGACTCCTATGCACGCCTGGTCGCGATGAAGCTGTTCAGTCAGCGCTGCATCGACTACTTCCGCAGCGCACGCCTCGAGGACCGGCGGTACCTGCTGTTCAACCCCATGACCAAGGCCAAGGTCACGATGGAGGGCGAGACCGTTCTGCGGTCGCTGCACGACGTGATCGCCGCCAAGGGGTACGAGAAGCACACGATGTTCCGCGAGGTCGCGCAGCTCATCGGCACGCTGCCGCGGCTGGAGGGCACCGTGCACGTGAATGTCGGCCTGGTGCTCAAGTTCATGCCGAACTACATGTTCAACCCGACGGAATATCCGGAGATCGGCACCCGCAACGACCCCGCGGACGACGTCTTCTTCTGGAACCAGGGACCGACCCGCGGTGCCGGCAAGGTGCGGTTCGCCGATTGGGCGCCGGTGTACGAGAAGCACGCGAGCATCCCGAATGTCGCGCGGTTCTATGAGCAGGCAAAGGCATTCAAGACGCTGCTCGCGACCGCGGCTCCCGATGCCGACCAGCAGAACGACCTCGACTTCCTGCTGAACGTCGGGCACCTGTTCTCGCTGATCGTCTATGGGCAGCTGATCCTCGAGCAGGCCGCGTTGACGGGGGTCGATGACGACATCGTCGATGCGATCTTCGACTTCCAGATCCGCGACTTTTCCACGTATGCCGTTGCGCTGCATGGCAAGCCGACCTCGACGCAGGCTCAGCAGGACTGGGCGCTCGGCGCGATCAGCAAGCCGGTGCCCGACACCGAGCGGTTCCGCCGGGTGTGGGAGCGGGTCAAGGCGTACGACGGCGCCTACGAGATGCGCCCCTGACGCCGCACGCCCGTGACGGCCGAGCGCGGTAGCCGTCCGGCCCTCGAGTGGCCGGCCAACCTGTCACCGTCGACCACCACGTCGAAGCTGAGGTTGAGCCGCATCGGCTTGGTCACCGCCTGACGCCAGGTAACCCGTTGTCCGCCAGGTTCATTGGCGACGGCAATATTGCGCAACGGCACCGTCTCGCCCTGGCCGGTGGCGCTGCCCGCGATGTCGTCGCCGTCGGTGGTGAACGTATAGACGACGGCCAGCGATCCGATCGGGGTCTTGATGGTGACGTCCCAGTCGCCGACGACGCTCATCTCCACACCGTGCCCCGTCGCTCGTAGCCGAACAACGACTCGACGGCGATCGCCACCCGTGGGCCGTAGCTGCGGTCAAGGAGATGCAGCGCGAGGTCGAGGCCCGAGGTCACGCTGCCGGAGGTGACGAGGTCGCCGTCGTCGACCACTCGCGCGTGCACGATGTTCACGCCCGTCGCCTCCAGCACGTCCATACCGAGATGGTGGGTCGCGGCATGGCGGCCTTCCAGCAGGCCCGCCATGGCCAGGGCGAGCGAACCGCCGCAGACGGTGGCCACGGTGATCTCCGGATTGGCCAGCGCCTCGCGCATCACGGGACCGCCGCGGTCTGGCCGAACCGGGCCAGCAGCACAGGAATGGTCACAACGCCCTCGCCGGGATCTCCTTCGATCGGCCCCACGGCGCCGGGAACGACGACGAACCCCGGCTTCGACGGATCGAGCTGGGCGGTGGCGTTCAGCACCATGCCGCGGGAACCGCAGACCACCTCCGCACACCTACCGCAATACCTTTCGTGAACGTATTGCGGGTTAGCCGTTAGGTCTTCGGCCGTTTGATGAGCACCAATTGGGCCATCGGGATCTGCATCTGCTCCGGAGCCGCCGCCAGCCGCTCGGCGATCCCGGCTTCCAATCGGTCGGAGAATTGTTCCGACCGCCGGTCGTTGCATCCGCCGTCAAGCGCGCTTGCCAGCGCGCCGAATACCGAGGCTCTGGCGAATCCGGCCCAGTGTGCGCCGAAAGCCTTTGCGTCCTTGTCCAGTTGGTACTGCGCCCAAAACCTGTCCTCGGCATCGAACACTTCGAGATGCTCGATCTCCAAACGCTCAAAGCGTCCCGACGGCGCGAAGGGAGCCGCGAAGTCCGCCGCGCGGCGCCCGACGATCGGAATGCACATCCGGTGCATTTCGTCCTCGGTGATCAGGCCGGTCGCCGCGAGCTCGCCGAGCACCTCGGCCATGCCGTTCATCAGTGGCCGGTAACCGAATTCGCCGTTCTCGTCGAGCGCCATGGTCATCACCACCAGGCGTCCGCCCGGGCACAACTCACGACCGCGGAACGCGATGAATTCGTGCCAGTCCTGGGCGGCCTGTTTAGTGTAGGCGACGCGCACAGCCTCATCGGTGCTGTAGGCCACCGCCACATGGTCGGGAACCGGCGCCGGCACCCGGCTCAGCCACAGAATGGCCCACGACGACCAGCCCAGATTCACGCTGTTGGACGGCAAGATCTGCGTATAGAACGATCGCCCGATCGCAGAGGCAAATGACGCCTCATCCTTGCGCAGGTAGGTGTCCGGGTCATCGGCAAGTGTCTGGAACAGCACGGTGAAGTCGTTTTCCGGCACATCGGTATGAACCACCAAGACCGAATGCTCGGGCCGGGTGCGCTTGCGCAGCACCGCGATTGCCGCACAGATGGGCAGCAGCGAGTTGTGTCCGGTCGACGCGCCGTAGTCGGCGATGACGACAGGCTGCGGGAGGCGGGGGAGCGGGACTACCTGCGCGGCCTGCTCGAAAAGCTTTATCGCCCGCTGTAATCCGGCCGCCTGCAGCCGCGAACTTGGGGTGTAAGACCCGCTATCCGTCGGCTCCGGCCGGACGACGACACTGGATTCGGGCACGGCTACTTCCGGCGTCGGTGCAGTAACAGGCCGATGAGGATTCCCACAACGAAGATGATGACCAGAATGAACCACATTGGCGAGTCGACGGTCACCCACAGCACGTGCACGCTGACGCGATCTCGGTTCTGCGCGACGAAGATCGCCGCGAGCGCCGCCAGTACCATCGCCACCCAGTAGCGCAGTGCGAACCGGCGTACCCGTCCGCCCGCCTGGGGCTGTGCAACGTCGTCGCGAGCCATGGCGACCTCCCGAGGGTGCGGACGAATCCGGTCAACTTCGACGGTAGTCGCCGCCCGACGACGGCACCGCCGAAGGAAGGGATCAGTTCGGCTTCGGATAGGTCACGCCGGTCAGCTGCTCGGAGACTTCCCACAGCCGCCGGTTGTCGGCCTCGTTTGTGGCGCGCGTCGGAACCTTGGCTTCCTTCACGCCGCCGCCCGCCAGCTCGTAGAAGCCGCGGGGCCCGTAGAACGCTCCGCCTTCGGCGGCCGGCGATGCGGCCGCGTACAGCGCGGGCAGGATGCCTTCGTCGATCTCCTGCCACATGAACGGCAGGAAGCGCCAGCTGGACGTGTAGAGCCGCTCCACCGCCGAGGGCTTGTCCTGGCCGTGCGACGGCCCGCTGATCTGGAGGTTGGTCTTGGTCAATCCCGGATGGGCGGCGTTGGACGTGACGCCCCAGCCGGCCTCCCGGCTGCGCCGGTCGAACTCGCGGGCAAACATCAACGTCGCGAGTTTCGACTGCCCGTACGCCTGCATTGAGGCGTAGCTCTTCTCGAACTGCAGGTCGTCGAAGTGGATACGTCCCGACGCCGGCCGGGCGGCGATGCTGCTCAGGCTGGTCACTCGCGCCGACCCAGCGGCCCGCAGCAGCGGCAGCAGGAGGCCGGTCAACGCGAAGTGACCCAGGTGATTGCTGCCGAACTGCAGTTCAAACCCGTCGGCGGTGGTGTCGCGCTTCGGCGGCGTCATCACCCCGGCGTTGTTGACCAAGATGTCGATCGGCCGGCCCTCGGCGTTGAGTTCCTCACCCAGCGCGGCGACGCTGGCCAACGACGACAGATCGAGGTTCTTGATGGTCATCTTCGCGTCGGGCACCTTGGTGCGGATCTGCGCGATCGCGGCTTCGCCCTTGGCGCGGTTGCGGATGGCCATGATGACATCGGCACCGGCGGCCGATAGTCGGGTGGTGAGTCCGAGGCCGAGTCCGGAGTTTGAACCGGTGACGACGGCCAGCTTTCCGGAGAGATCGGGAACGGTGACGGCGAGCTCCTTGCGGCCCATGGATGTCTCTTCTCGTGGTAGGTAACCGAACAATAACGGACCGTCGGTCTGATAACAAGAGCCCATTGGTCTGATATGTTCTTACCTGTGACGACCGGTTTCCAGCGCGCCCGCCGCCCCGAACAGATGGCGGCGCGACGCTCGGCGATCATGGCCGTCGCGCGGACCATGCTCACCGAGAAGAACCTGGCCGACATCAGCCTGCGGGAACTCTCCGACCGGGTGGGACTGGCCAAGTCCAACGTGCTGCGCTACTTCGACAGCCGCGAGGCGATCTTTCTGGAACTGCTCGACGAGGAATGTCGCTCGTGGCTTGACGAGGTCGACACCCGACTGGGTCGGCCGCGCGCGAGAAAAGCCAGCTACGCCAATGAGATCCGGGTGGCGCGAACGATCTCCGACTCGTTAGCGGAGCGACAACTGTTCTGCGAGTTGCTCGGGTCGATGGCGGGTGTGCTGGAGCGCAACATCTCGGATAGGTTCGCCCGGGATTTCAAGGCCAGGGCGATGGCCAACACCGAGGCGCTGTCACAACTTGTTGCGCGTCAACTGCCGTGGCTGTCAAGTGAATTCACCGAGTTCTTCGCCGAGGGTGCGCTCACCCTGACCGCCGGAATGTATCCGTTCTCGGTGCCGACCGAACCAGTGCGGGCCGCGATAGCCGACATGGGATATCCCGACCCGCGCCAGCGGTTCATCGATGGTCTGTGCGCCGGGCTGACGACCTGGTTGATTGGCGCGGCGGCGCGAAGCGAGGCGTGACAGACTTCTTTGCGCCGCGAGTCGCCATCGTCGTCGCCATCCTGAACAGTTAACGGCTGCCCACCGGGCGCGAACGTCCGCGTTTGCACCTAGTTTTCCGGCGACGACCTACAAACACGGCCCCTCGCGGGGGGAGGTGACCCTGCGGGGGGAGGTGACCTCGCGGGTGATCCAGTGGGACCCAGTGGGCTAGTGGCCGCGGGCGACCCACTCGTCGTAGTGCACGATCTCGTCGCCGATGGTGGTGGAGTCGCCGTGGCCGGTGTAGACGATGGTCTCGCCGGGCAGGGTGCCGAGTCTGCCGGAGATGGACTCCAGGATGGTCGGGAAGTCGGAGTATGACCGCCCGGTCGCGCCCGGCCCGCCGTCGAACAGGGTGTCGCCGCTGAACACGGCCTTGATGTCCGGTGCATACCAGCAGACCGATCCGGGCGAATGCCCCGGGGTGTGCAGCGCGCGCAGCTCCATACCGGCGACACGCAGCGTGTCGCCATCAGACACGGCGCGGAAGTCCTTGTCCGGGTGTGTCATTCGCCACAGCACATCGTCGGCGGGGTGCAGCAGCACCAGGGCGTCCAGCGCCTCACCCAGCTCGGGCGCGACCGTCACATGGTCGTTGTGGCCGTGCGTGCAGACCACGGCCACCACGTGGCGGCCGCCGACCGCCATCACGATGGGCCCGGCGTCGTGTGCGGCGTCGAAGACAACGACCTCGGAGTCGTTGCCGACGATCCAGACATTGTTGTCGACTTCCCAACTGCCGCCGTCGAGTTCGAAGGTGCCATGGGTGACGACTCGCTGGATTGCACTCATCACAGCATCACCACCGAGCGCAAGACCTCACCGGCGTGCATTCGATGGAATGCCGACTCGACCTCGTTCAACCCGATGCGTTCGGAGACGAACTTCTCCAGCGGTAGCCGGCCCTGCAGGTAGAGGCTGATCAGGGTGGGGAAGTCCCGCTCGGGCAGGCAGTCGCCATACCACGACGACTTCAGCGAGCCGCCGCGCGAGAAGAAGTCGACCAGCGGCATCTCCAGCGTCATATCGGGCGTCGGAACACCCACCAGCACAACGGTTCCCGCGAGGTCACGGGCGTAGAA
>JBEVHG010000198.1:0-18297 GCA_040511335.1 Mycobacterium sp.
CTTCCACCGCTTCCGGGAGCCTTCAGGCTGATCCGGTTCAGCAGCAGCGAGGCCAGCACGCCGGCGTCGCCGGGATAGCGCTCGCCCAGCTCGAGCACCGTCTTGGCTTCGGCCGCGAATTTCTTTCTGCCCGAACGGATATAGTGGACCGACCCGTCGAGCACGGCGGGCACCAGCACGTCCAGATCGGGCTGCGGCGCGGTGATCCAGGTGGTGAACAGCGTACGCAGGCCGTCGGCGTCGGGCTGGTCGGCGAGCAGACTGACGAACGGGTCGAGGTCGGAAACCGCCAGCGCCCGCATCAATTCGACGCTGCGCGCCGCGGGTTGGAACCCGGCCAGCGCCTCGAACGGGCCCAGCGCCACCAGCAGTTCGGGCTTGTGGCTGCGGTCGCGATAGTTGCGCACCGGAGAGGACACCGGGATGCCGACTCGCTCCTCGCGGGCGAATCCTTCCACGGCCTGCTGCGCGCTTGGGTGCGCCTGCAGGGACAGTGGTTCGTCGGCGGCCAACACCTTGACGAGGAACGGCAACGTGTCGCCGAACCGGCTGCGGGCGGCCGCGCCAAGCTGTCCTTCCGGGTCCTCGCCCAGGGCGTCGAGCAGGGACTGCTCGCCCTGCTCGGTCTCCAGCCAGGCCGGGTCGCCCGGATGGGCACCGAACCACAGTTCGGCCTCCGGGTGCGCCGTGGGACTCGGCCTTCCGGTGAAATCGGCAATCGCGGTCCGCGAACCCCATGCATAGGTCCGCACCGCTCCGCGTAGCAGATGCACTCGCTTAACCTCGAACCAGTCGCAGGTAGACGGCCGTCATCTCCAACCGCACGGCCAATATCGCCAATTGCTGTTCCGGGCGCCCGTTGGCGACCACTGCGCCGGCGGCCGCCGGCTGGTCAGATGCATCCGGCACGTCCTCTGCGTTGACCACGTCGACGTCGTCGAGTCCGCTCACCCGCGCGACGACCACCGGCCGCTCCGCGTCGGTGGTCAGCACGAAGGTCCGGACCCGCTCGGGCTTGCGCCCGTCGAATTCCTCGTCATGGAACAACGTCTTTTCATAGTCGGCGCCGGATAGGCCCATCCCGCCGCGCAGTGCGACGAGCGCATCGGTCAGAGCGACCGCGGCCACCGCCTGGTGGGCGACCCGCAGCAGGATGGCCCCGCCGTGGCGGGCCAGCGCGAGGGTCGCCGCGTTGTCACCCGCCAGCAGAACACCACGCCCCGACATCCGATCGGCCAGCGTCTTGGCGGGATTGGTGAACAGCTCGCGGCTTGCGCTGTCGCGGAACGCCTCGGCGTCCAGCTCGTCGGCGAGTGCGGCCAGATCCATCGCCAGGCCCGGATCCACCACACGCAGTGTGGCCAGGCCGGCGCCCAGATACCCGGCCAGGCCGAAGTCGTCGGGAACCCGCACCCGCGGTGCCAGCACAGCGGCCCGGCCCGCGGTGGCGTCTCGCAACGGTCCCTCGTACGGAGCGACGACCACGACCCGCGCACCGCGGCGCACCCCCGTCGCCGCGGCCGACACCAGGGCAGGGTCGCCGGGGTCGTCGCCGGCGAGGACGAGAACGTCCAGCGCGCCGATCCATGGCGGCGCCTCGGACGCGACGACGATCGGCGCGGCCACCGAACCGCCCAGCGCAGCGGCCAGCATCGAACCGGCCGTCTCGGCCGCTCCGCGCCCAGCCAGCCAGATCACCGTGCGCGGCGGATGGTCGGACACCACAGGATCCAGCACACCCTCGTCGAGCGCGGCGGCCATGGCACGCACCTGCGCGCCGGCCATCGACGCCGCACGCAGCAAACCATCGCGATCGGCGGCCAGCAGGCCTTCCACGTCCTCGAGATCCACGGCGGCGCGGGTGGCGTTCATGTGGCCGGCTCAGAGTGCGACTCGATCTGCGCCGACACCTGACCGACGATCTCGTCGATTTCTTCGACACTGCGGGCCTCGGCATTGAGCCGCAGCAACGGCTCGGTGTTCGAGCTGCGCAGGTTGAACCAGCTGCCGTTGCCGAGGTCGACGGTCACCCCATCGAGGTGGTCGATGGAGTGGATACGGGTGCCGAACGATTTCAACACGGCCTCCACGCACGCCGCCGCGTCGCCGACGGTGAAGTTGATCTCGCCGGAGGACTCGTAGCGCTGGTAGTCGGCCATCAGTTCCGACAGCGGCCGCTGCTGCTCGCCGAGCGCGGCCAGCACGTGCAGCGCGGCCAACATCCCCGAGTCGGCACCCCAGAAGTCCCGGAAATAGTAGTGCGCGGAGTGCTCGCCGCCGAAGATCGCGCCGGTATCCGCCATCAGCGCCTTGATGTAGGAGTGCCCGACGCGGGAGCGCACCGGCGTGCCCCCACGCTCGGTGACCAGTTCTGGCACCGCTCGGGAGGTGATCAGATTGTGGATCACCGTGGCGCCGATCTCCTTGTGCAGTTCGCGGGCGGCGACCAGCGCGGTCACCGCCGACGGCGAAACCGGATGCCCCAATTCGTCGACGACGAAACACCGGTCGGCGTCGCCGTCGAACGCCAGCCCGATGTCGGCGCCCGTCGAGAGCACGTGCTCCTGCAGGTCGACGAGGTTCGCCGAATCCAGCGGATTGGCCTCGTGGTTGGGAAACGTGCCGTCGAGCTCGAAGTACAGCGGCTCCAGGGTGATCGACGGGATCGGGCCGAGTACCCCTGGCGTGGTGTGACCGGCCATGCCGTTGCCTGCGTCGACGGCGACCCGCAGCGGCCGCAGCCCGGACAGGTCGACGAGCGAGCGCAGAAACTCGCCGTAGTCGGCGAGCACATCGCGATCGTGAATGGCACCGCTCGTCCCGTCATAGCGGGGTACCCCGGCAATGACGTCGTCGCTGATGGCCGTCAGGCCGGTGTCCTTGCCGACGGGTTTGGCGCCGGCTCGGCACAGCTTGATCCCGTTGTAGGCCGCGGGATTATGGCTCGCGGTGAACATCGCACCCGGGCAGTCCAGCAGCCCAGAGGCGAAGTACAGCTGATCGGTCGACGCCAGCCCGATCCGGGTCACGTCGAGACCCTGGGCGACGACGCCCCCGGCGAAGGCGTCCGCCAGCGAGGGCGAGCTGGACCGCATGTCGTAGCCGATTACGGCTTGACTGGCGCCGCCCGGGTCGCCGTCGCGCACCAGCCGGGCGAAAGCACCGCCGACGTCGAAGACGAACTGCTCGTCGATCTCCTCGCCGACCAGACCGCGCACGTCATACGCCTTGATGACGCGGTGGACAGCCGCAGCGGACCGAGACATAGAACTCCTTGCGAAGAGACCGTTGGCGCCAGCCTAACCGTCGTCCGCGTCTACTCCGCGAGGTCCGGCAACACCCGCAGGTGACCGCGCCGCCGTCCGTTCGATTCGGGTCTGCGGGCGACAGGCGGCGCCAACAACGCACCGCCGCGCACACCGGTGATCGGGTCGGAAAAGCCGGCCACCACTCCGTTGATCGAGGGTGCGCCGTCGCGGCCCTCGCGCACCGCGTCGGCCAGCGCGACCAGGTCATCCTCGTCGGGGTGCGACGGCAGCGGCCCGGCGTGGCGGACCAGTTCCCAACCGCGCGGTGCGGTGATCCGGCCCGCGTGCCCCACACACAGGTCCCACGAGTGCGGTTCGGACGCCGTGGCCAGCGGGCCCACCACCGCCGTCGAGTCCGAGTAGACAAACGTCAGCGTCGCGACCGCATAATGAGGGCACCCGGGCCGGCAGCAGCGACGGGGAACATTCACGAACGAGAGGTTATCGTGCGGAAACACCGCACGGCGCCGGACACGCGCAGCCGTCGATCCCCTGATCTGCAACCGTTACGATCTTCCGCGTGGCCGAGCGTACCCCTGGGCGAGCACACCGCGGCCGGCGCGAAATGCGCGGTCCGCTGCTGCCCCCGACCGTGCCCGGCTGGCGCAGCCGGGCGGAGCGGTTCGACATGGCGGTGCTCGAGGCCTACGAACCCATCGAGCGCCGTTGGTTAGACCGGGTCACCGGACTGGATGTCGCCGTCGACGAGATCCCGCGGATCTCGCCGAAGGACCCCGACGCCGTGCAGTGGCCGCCCGAAGTGGTGGCCGACGGCCCGATCGCCCTGGCCCGATTGATCCCGGCGGGCGTGGATGTCCGCGGTAACGCCACGCGGGCGCGAATTGTGCTGTTCCGCAAGCCGATCGAGCGACGGGCGAAGGACACCGTGGAGCTCGCCGAGCTGCTGCATGAGGTCTTGGTGGCCCAGGTGGCCACGTATTTGGGCGTCGAACCTTCCGTCATCGACCCGTCGATCGACGACGAATGAGCCTGGCGGTCAGATGATGCCGCGCTTGAGGCGGCGGCGCTCCCGCTCGGAGAGACCGCCCCAGATGCCGAAGCGCTCGTCATGGGCCAGCGCATACTCCAGGCACGCATCGCGCACCTCGCAACCCATGCAGATTCGCTTGGCTTCGCGGGTCGAGCCGCCTTTCTCCGGGAAAAACGCCTCGGGATCAGTTTGCGCGCACAATGCGCGCTCTTGCCATTGGTCATCGGTAGTTGCCGGAGCAACGTCAATTCGGTCGGGCACCAAACTCAATTGGGGACGTCCAGGCCCAATCGGTGCCGGTCCGGTATTGGTGTGCGGTGCGCTGCCTACTGAGCCGAGCATCCGGTTGTCGAACCGGGCCTGACGATCGAAATCGACGTGCTCAAAAGACATGTTCCGCCTCCTCACCTGATCTCGTAGATCCTTTAGTGGAGCCCCACTATTGTGATGTGCGGCCATCTCATTCGAACAAGTGATCGAATCTCGGTCTGCGACACCGGAACCGGCCGGCCAACCGCGAAATGACACTGATGTGATTACACACGCGTCAGCTGCCGTGGTCAAGCGCTAGAACAGAAATTCATACCATGTCGTGACCCGAATTCGGCGCGTCGATACGTCGGCGTGTCTCGTTCGTAACCGGACGCGAACCCGCCGGCGTCTGAGGGCCTAGTGTCGGTCGGTGTGAAGGTCACCGTTCTGGTCGGCGGCGTGGGCGGCGCCCGCTTCCTGCTGGGCGTACAGAACCTGCTGCGGCTGGGTCAGTTCTCGGGTGAATCGGCCGGGGACGACGAACTGACCGCCATCGTCAACATCGGCGACGACGCGTGGATGTATGGCGTGCGCATCTGCCCGGACCTCGACACGGTCATGTACACCCTGGGCGGCGGCATCGACCCCGAGCGCGGGTGGGGCCATCGCGACGAAACCTGGCACGCCAAAGAGGAACTCGCCGCCTACGGCGTGCAGCCGGACTGGTTCGGCCTCGGTGACCGCGACCTCGCCACGCACCTGGTGCGCAGCCAGATGCTGCGGGCCGGCTACCCACTGTCCCAAGTGACCGAGGCGCTTTGCCAACGCTGGTCGCCTGGCGCGCGGCTGCTGCCGGCCAGTGACGACCGCAGCGAAACCCACGTCGTCATCACCGATCCCGGCCCGGGAGAGCACGCCGGCGAGAAGCGCGCGATCCACTTTCAGGAGTGGTGGGTGCGCTACCGTGCCAAGGTGCCGACGCACAGCTTCGCGTTCGTCGGCGCCGACAGGGCCACTGCGGGTCCCGGCGTCACCGAAGCCATCGCAGAGGCCGACGTGGTGCTGCTGGCGCCGTCCAACCCGGTGGTGAGCATCGGCTCGATCCTGGCCATCCCCGGCATCCGCGGCGCCTTGCGATCGACCCCGGCACGTGTGATCGGCTACTCCCCCATCGTCGCGGGAAGGCCGTTGCGCGGCATGGCCGACGAATGCCTGTCGGTCATCGGGGTGGCCAGCACCTCGGAAGCGGTCGGCGGTTACTACGGCCCCCGTTCCGGCGTCGGAATCCTGGACGGCTGGCTGGTGCACGAGGGCGACCGTGCCGAGATCGAGGGCGTCGAGGTGCGCGCGGTGCCGCTGTTGATGACCGATCCCGCGGCCACCGCGGAAATGGTGCGCGCCGGACTCGAGCTGGCGGGGCTGAAGCTGGAGCCGCAGCGATGACCGATCACGGATCGGCGGCTGCCGTCGAGCTGCTCCCGGTGCCGGGGCTGCCGGAGTTCCGGCCCGGAGACGACCTCGCCGCCGCCGTCGCCGCTGCCGCACCGTGGCTGCGCGATGACGACGTCGTGGTGGTCACCAGCAAGGTGGTGTCCAAGTGCGAGGGCCGCATCGTCGCAGCGCCGGAGGACCCCGAGGAACGGGATGCGTTGCGGCGCAAACTGATCGACGCTGAAGCCGTCCGCGTGCTGGCCCGCAAGGGCCGCACGCTGATCACCGAGAACGCGCTCGGGCTGGTGCAGGCGGCCGCCGGTGTGGACGGCTCAAACGTCGGCTCGACCGAACTGGCGCTGCTGCCGGTCGATCCCGACGCCAGCGCCGCGACCCTGCGGGCCGGGCTGCGCGATCGACTCGGGGTGACCGTTGCCGTGGTCGTCACCGACACCATGGGACGGGCCTGGCGCAACGGCCAGACGGACTTCGCCATCGGCGCCGCCGGATTGACCGTGCTGCACGGCTACGCCGGATCGCACGACCGGCACGGCAACGAGCTCATCGTTACCGAGGTCGCCGTGGCCGACGAAATCGCCGCGGCGGCCGATCTGGTCAAGGGCAAGTTGACCGGCGTCCCGGTCGCGGTCGTTCGCGGATTGACCCCGAACGACAACGGGTCCAATGCCCGCACACTGCTGCGGCCCGGTGAGGAAGACCTGTTCTGGTTGGGTACCGACGAGGCGCTCGCACTTGGTCGCAGTCAGGCCCAGCTGATGCGCCGATCGGTTCGCCGGTTCAGCGCGCAACCCGTCGCACCCGAACTCGTCGAGGCCGCCGTGGCCGAAGCGTTCACCGCGCCCGCGCCGCACCACACAAGGCCGGTGCGGTTCGTCTGGCTGCAGGACACGGCGGCCCGCACCCGGCTGCTGGACCAGATGCGCGACAAATGGCGCGCCGACCTGGCCGGCGACGGTAAGCCGGCAGAGGCCGTCGAACGCCGGGTGGCCCGCGGCCAAATCCTTTACGACGCACCCGAACTGGTGATCCCGTTCGTGGTGCCCGACGGCGCCCACAACTATCCCGACGCGACCCGGACGGCGGCCGAGCACACCATGTTCACCGTCGCCGTCGGCGCCGCCGTTCAGGCCCTGCTGGTCGCGCTGGCGGTCCGCGGCGTGGGCAGCTGCTGGATAGGGTCGACCATCTTCACCGCCAACCTGGTCCGCCACGAACTCGACCTGCCCGCCGACTGGGAGCCGTTGGGCGCCATCGCGATCGGCTACCCTGCCGAGCCGTCGGGTCTGCGGGACCCGGTGCCGACCGAGGGCCTGCTGGTGCGAAAGTGAGCCTGCACGCATCGGCCGTCGAGCTTCTGAGAAGTTGGCGGGCACCCGATCCCGCCCAGGACACGCTGCGCCATGCGGTGCTGTCCTTTCTGCTCGCCAGGCCCGACGCCTGCCGGCGTGACTGCGCGCCCGGTCATATCACCGCGTCGGCGCTGGTGCTCGACCACACCGGAACCCGGGCGCTGCTGACGCTGCACCCGCGGTTCGGCCGCTGGCTGCAGCTCGGCGGACATTGTGAAGACATCGACACCGACATCGTCGCCGCGGCGTTGCGGGAAGCCACCGAGGAATCCGGCATCGATGACCTCGCGATCGATCCGGAATTGGCCGCCCTGCACGTGCATCCGGTCACCTGCTCGCTGGGCGTGCCGACCCGTCACCTGGACCTACAGTTCATCGTGCAGGCGCCGCCCGACGCCGAAATCGCCTGCAGCGACGAATCATTGGACCTGCGCTGGTGGCCGCTGAACACGCTACCCGCCGACACCGACTTCGGGCTGGCGCAGTTGGCTGAGGCAGCCATGAGGACAGCACGCTGACCATTCACCAGATTGCGGCCAGGGCTGTTGACGGCACGAGATCACAGCCTTCTTTGCAATCTCGACGCAACGGCAAGGCCCTCCAGACTCAGACGTCGGTCGAGTAGCGGATGCCGCCGTCGGGGATGGAAACCCCGGGCCACACCCGCGCGCCGCGCAGCAGTTCGCAGCGCGCGCCGATATCGGCGCCGTCGCCGATCACACCGTCACGGATCAGGGCACGCGGGCCGATGCGGGCGCCGAATCCAACGATCGAGCGTTCGATCACCGAGCCGGCCTCGACGCGGACACCGTCGAAAATCACCGCGCCGTCCAACCGGGCCCCTGGCCCGATCTCGGCGCCGCGGCCGACGACCGTACCGCCGATCAGCAGCGCGCCCGGCGCCACCGCCGCCCCGTCGTGCACCAGCTTTTCGCCGCGCTGACCCCGCAGCGCCGGTGACGGCGCGATGCCGCGGACCAGGTCGGCCGAACCGCGCACGAAGTCCTCCGGAGTGCCCATGTCCCGCCAGTACGTCGCGTCGACATAGCCGCACACCCTCAGGCCGTCGGACAACAGCCCCGGGAAAACCTCCCGCTCCACCGACATTTGCCGACCCTTGGGGATGGCCTCGATCACCTCGCGCGCAAACACGTAGCACCCCGCGTTGATCTGATCGGTCGGCGGGTCCTGCGTCTTCTCCAGGAACGCGGTGACCAGTCCGTCGTCGTCGGTCGGGACGCAGCCGAAGGCGCGGGGATCACCGACGCGCACCAGATGCAGTGTGACGTCCGCGCCGTTCTGCTCGTGGAAGTCGAGCAGCGCGCGCAGGTCCGCCCCGGACAGCACGTCGCCGTTGAACACCATCACGGTGTCGTGGCGCAGCCTGGATGCGACGTTGGCGATCGCGCCGCCGGTGCCCAGTGGCTCGGACTCGGTCACGTACTCGATCTGCAGCCCGAGCTTGGACCCGTCGCCGAACTCGGACTCGAACACCCCGGGCTTGTACGACGTGCCCAGCACCACGTGCTCGATGCCGGCCTCGGCGATGCGGGACAGCAAATGGGTGAGGAAGGGCAGGCCGGCCGTCGGCAGCATCGGCTTGGGCGCCGAGAGCGTCAACGGGCGCAGCCTGGTGCCCTGGCCACCGACCAGGACGACGGCGTCCACCTCTGCGGGGTTCACTGGGCCCGTCCTTTCGCCTGCTTACGTCGAGAATTGCGGACGACCAGACCCGCGCGGGCGGCGAGGGCGGACTTCATCGTCCACCTCAGCGGCGCCTGCCACCGTTTCGGGTACCGATCGGCGAGGAAAGTGTAGGTGCTGACGTGGTGTGCGGCCAAGTTGCGAGCGGGGTCCCGGCCGGTCGCGTGGCCCTTGTCATGCAAAACCTCCGCCGATGGCACATAGATGTTCTGCCAGCCCGCCTTGCCGAGTCGATCGCCCAGGTCAACGTCCTCCATGTACATGAAATAGCGCTCGTTGAAACCGCCGACATCATCGAATGCCGCGCGGCGTAGCAACAGGCAGGATCCGGACAGCCAGCCGACCGGGCGTTCGCTGGGCTGCAGCCGATCCTGGCGGTAGGCGGCCGTCCACGGGTTGGACTTCCATACCGGGCCGATCACCGCGTGCATGCCGCCGCGGATCAGGCTCGGCAAGTGCCGCGCCGACGGGTAAACCGAGCCGTCGGGATCGCGGATCAGCGGCCCCAGCGACCCCGCATGGGGCCACCGCGCGGCCGCGTCCAGCAGCATGTCGATACTGCGCGGACCCCACTGCACATCGGGGTTGGCGACCACGAGAAACTCGAACTCCGGGCCAATGTCGGCGACCGCGCGGTTCACCGCGGTTCCATAGCCCAGGTTGGCGCCGGTGCGGACCAGCCGGACATTTGGATAGCGCCCCAGGGCCTCTTCGGGGGCGCCGTCGGTCGACCCGTTGTCGGCCATGATCACGGTCACCGGACGGTCGGTGGCGTGCGACAGGGACGCCAGAAACCGGTCGAGGTGCGGGCCCGGTGAATATGTCACCGTCACCACGGCCAGTTCGTCACTCACGGCCTAGAGGGTAGCGGTCGGCGTTTGTGATCGCCGCGGCGAGCGCGTCGCGCCACGGACGCAGCGGCGTCAGCCCGGCCGCCGCGGATTGCCGACCGGACAACGCCGAGTACGCCGGCCGCGGGGCCGGCCGTGGATGCCGGTCGCTGCCGACCGGCCGGACCCGTTGCGGGTCGGCGCCCACGGCTTCGAAGACTGCCTGCGCCTGTTCGAACCTGCTGACTGCGCCCTGGTTGGCGGCATGCAACAGCGGTTCGCGGATTCCGCCGTCAGCGACCTGAAGCAACGCGCCCGCCAGGTCGCCAACATAGGTAGGGGAGCCGATCTGGTCGTCCACCACATCCACCGGCCCGTCGCCGGCGGCCATCCGTCGCATGGCCGCCACGAAACCCGCTCCTTCAACGCCGTGGTAGATCCATGCGGAACGGACGATGTGGGCATCGGGCATCGCGGCCAGTACCGCGAGTTCTCCGGCGAGTTTGGTGCGGCCGTAGACGCTCAGCGGACCCGTTTCGTCGTCAATCTCATAGGGATGGCGCTGTGCGCCGCTGAAGACGTAGTCGGTTGAGATATGGATGAGGTCCGCCCCGGCGCGGGCGCAGGCATGGGCGACGTTCTCGGGCCCGACGACGTTGACAGCGTGCGCGCGGGGCTCGTCGGCCTCGGCGGCGTCCACCTTGGTGTAGCCGGCGCAGTTGATGACCACGTCACCGGACTCGATGAACCGCTCGGCGGCTGTGGCATCGGTGACATCCCATTGCGACGACGTCAACGCCAGCACCTCGCGGCCCTCCCGACGGGCCCGATCCGCCACGACCCGTCCGACCAGACCGCCGGCTCCGGTAATCACAATTCGCTGGGAGATCTTGGACATGAAGTTGAGTCTGGCACGCCGGACCGGCGCTACCCGGTCTGCGGCCGTCTCGCAAGTAGCCTGGGCAGATGCCTGCCCGCCTGCTTCGTGTCATCGCCGTCGCCGTGGCGCTGGCCATCGTGGTCGGCACCGGCGTGGCGTGGAGCCGGATCCGGTCGTTCGAATCCGGCATCAACCACATCAGGTCCGGAGCGCTCGGCGAGGGCGGCGAAGACGGCGCGATCGACGTGCTGCTGGTGGGCATGGACAGCCGCACCGACGCCCACGGCAACCCGTTGACCGAGGAGGAACTGGCCACGCTGCGCGCCGGCGATGACGATGCCACCAACACCGACACGATCATCCTGATCCGCATTCCCAATAACGGGAAGTCGGCCACCGCCATCTCCATCCCGCGTGACTCGTATGTCCAGACGCCGGATATGGCCAAGACGAAGATCAACGGCATCTACGGCGAAGCCAAGTTCGACACGATGACGCAGCTCGTCGAGGTCCAAGGCATGGATCCGGCCGAGGCGGAGCCGAAGGCGGTTGAGGACGGCCGTGAGGCGCTGATCAAGACCGTCGCCAAGCTCACCGGCGTCACCGTGGACCATTACGCCGAGATCGGCCTGCTCGGCTTTTCGCTGATCACCGACGCCCTGGGCGGTGTCGATATCTGCCTGAAAGAGGATGTTTACGAACCGCTTTCGGGTGCCGATTTCTCCGCCGGCTGGCAGAAGCTGGACGGCCCGCAGGCGCTGAGCTTCGTCCGGCAGCGGCACGACCTGCCCCGCGGTGACCTGGATCGGGTGGTGCGCCAGCAGGCGGTGATGGCGTCGATGGCCCACGAGGTCATCTCCAGCAAGACGCTGTCCAGCCCGGCCACGCTGGACCGGCTGCAGCAGGCCGTCCAGCGTTCGGTGGTGCTCTCCGATGGTTGGGACATCATGGATTTCGTCGAGCAGCTACAGAAGCTGGCGGCCGGCAACGTCGGCTTCGCCACCATCCCAATCCTCGAGGAGGCCGGCTGGAGCGACGACGGCATGCAAAGCGTGGTTCGGGTGGATTCCACCCAGGTGCAGGAGTGGGTGGCGAGCCTGCTGCACGACCAGGACGAAGGCAAGACCGAGGAATTGGCTTACACGCCAAGCAATACCATCGCCGAAGTGGTCAACGACTCCGATATCAACGGGTTGGCCGCCGCGGTGTCGCATGTGTTGACGAACAAGGGCTTCACGCCCGGTGATGTCGGCAACAATGAGGCCGGCCACGTGACCAGCAGCCAGGTACAGGCCGCCAAGGCCGATGACCTCGGCGCGCAGGCGGTTTCCAAGGAGCTCGGCGGCCTGCCCATCGTCGAGGACACGTCGGTAGCGCCCGGCTGGGTCCGGGTGGTGTTGGCGGGTGACTACACCGGCCCCGGGTCCGGCCTGGACGGCAGCGATCCGCTGTTGTCGACCGCCGACCCCGCTGCCACCGGATCGAGCGAAACCGCCCCTCCCCCTTCGCCGATCATCACCGCCGGCTCCGACGATCCGGAGTGTGTCAACTAGCCGTGACGACGGTCAGCGCCGCAGTGCTGGATCCCCTGCTGGGGTCTGATCCAGCCGGGCCGCGCATCACCTACTACGACGACGCCTCCGGCGAACGCATCGAGTTGTCCACGGCGACGTTGGCCAATTGGGCGGCCAAGACCGGGAACCTGTTGCGCGACGAACTTGGCGCCGGTCCGGCCAGTCGGGTGGCGGTGTTGTTACCGGCACACTGGCAGACCGCCGCCGTACTGTTCGGGATCTGGTGGATCGGTGCCGAAGTCGCCACGGGACCGGGGGACGCCGATATCGCGCTGTGCACCCGCGACCGGCTGGACGAGGCCGACGCGGCGGTGGGCGGCGGCGAGGTGGCGGTGCTGTCGTTGGACCCGTTCGGCAAACCGGCCGCCGATCTCCCGGTGGGCGTCACCGACTACGCCACCGCGGTGCGTGTGCATGGCGACCAGATCTCGCCCGAACGCGATCCCGGTCCCGCGCTGGACGGCCGATCCGTCACCGAGGTCCTCGCCGGCGCCGAAGCATCCGCGGCCGCACAGGGTTTCACCGCCGACGACCGGGTGCTCTCGACCGCGCGCTGGGATACCGCCGACGACCTGTTGGACAATCTGCTGGCCGTTTTCGTGACCCGGGCCTCGCTGGTGCAGGTGACCAATCCGGATCCGTCGCTGCTCGAGCGCCGCCGGCAGACTGAGAAGATCACCCGGGGCTAGCACCGGCGTGTCACGCTTGACGCGTGATGGATCGTCGGCGGTTTCTGGTGCTGAGCGCATCGGCCGGGGTGGCATCGGCGTGCTTTAGGCGGTCGCCGCAACCGACGGCGGCCGGAGTCGATGTGGCGTTCGAGCCCGCGGAGACCGAGATCGACCTGGGCGGCGTCACCGTCCGCACCTGGGCCTACGGCGGGCAGCTTCCGGGGACCGAAATTCGCATCCGCAAGGGCGGGATGCTGCGGGCGGCGCTGACCAACAGGCTGTCGGCCGACACCACGATTCATTGGCACGGGCTCGCGATCCCCAACGATATGGATGGTGTGCCGGTGCTGACTCAGCCGGCGGTCAATCCCGGACAGCGCTTCGACTACGAGTTCGTCGTTCCCGACGCCGGGACGTATTGGTATCACTCGCATGTCGGCACCCAGCTCGATCGGGGGCTGTACGGACCGTTGATCATCGAAGACCCGGATGAGCGCACCGACTATGACGATGAGCTGATCGTCGTGCTTGATGACTGGATCGACGGCACCGGCACCGACCCGGACCTGGTCCTGGCCGACCTGCAGAAGACCGGCATGCCCTCGATGGGTGACATGGACGCGGAGGCGGGCGTCACGCCCGTGACCCCGCTCGGCGCTGACGGCGGCGACGTCACCTACCCGTACTACTTGATCAACGGCCGAGTTACCACCGATCCGCGAGTCATAGATTACCGTGCGGGGCAGCGCATCCGGCTGCGCGTGATCAACGCCGCCTCGGACACCGCGTTTCGGCTCGCTGTACCGAACACCTTTCTCACCGTGACCCACACCGACGGCTACCCGGTGGTGCCCAGGCAGACCGACGGGGTCATCCTGGGCATGGGTGAACGCGTGGACGCGACGATCACCGTCACTTCATCGGTACCGGTGATCGCCGCCGCCGAGGGCAAAAACGGCTACGCCCAACTGAATATGCGCCTGAACGGAGCGCCGAGCAGGGTGAAGATCGATGACTTCGTCGCGGCTCTGCGAAGATCGAGGGTGCTGGATACCGCGGACCTGGTCGCCACACCAGAAGTGCAGCTGCCACCGCGCGATCCGAGCGAGACGCTGGAGCTGCGACTGGCGGGACCGGTAAACGGCTACAACTGGACCATCGACGGCAAGCTATACGATCCGCCCGACAACGGCCTCGAAGTGGCGTCGGGCCAGCGTGTGCGCATCCGATACATCAACGAGTCCAAGATGTTCCATCCGATGCACCTGCACGGTGTCACATCCCAGGTACTGCGGCGGAACGGACCGGCCGCACGCAAAGACACCGTGCTCGTCCCGCCGTTAGCCACCGTCGAGATCGATTTCGACACCGATAACCCGGGACGATGGATCAACCACTGCCACAACACCTATCACCTGGAATCGGGTATGGCGACCTTCGTGTCGTATTCGCCCTAGCCCGCCCTAGCCCAATAAAGCGCGGGACATCACCACGCGCTGAATCTGGTTGGTGCCTTCGTAGATCTGGGTGATCTTGGCGTCACGCATGAACCGCTCGACCGGAAAGTCCTGCGTGTAGCCCGCCCCGCCGAACAACTGCACCGCATCGGTGGTGACCTCCATCGCCACATCGGAGGCGAAGCACTTCGACGCCGCCGAAATAAAGCCCAGGCCGGACTCGCCCCGCTCAGCTCGCGCCGCGGCCGAATAAACCATCAGCCGTGCCGCCTCGACCTTCATCGCCATGTCGGCGAGCATGAACTGCACACCCTGGAAATCGCTGATCGGCTTGCCGAACTGCTTGCGGTCCTTGGTATACGCGATCGCGGCGTCCACCGCGCCCTGCGCGATCCCGACGGCCTGCGCGCCGATTGTCGGCCGGGTGTGATCCAGCGTCGCCAGCGCGGTCTTGAACCCGCTGCCCGGCTCACCGATGATCCGATCCCCCGGAACGCGGCAGTTCTCGAAGTACAACTCGGTGGTCGGCGAACCCTTGATGCCGAGCTTGCGCTCCTTCGGGCCGACCGAAAAGCCCTCGTCGTCCTTGTGCACCATGAACGACGAGATCCCGTTGGCGCCCTTATCCGGATCGGTCACCGCCATCACCGTGTACCACGTCGACTTGCCGCCATTGGTGATCCAGCACTTGGAGCCGTTGAGGATCCAGTCGTCGCCGTCGGCGCGGGCCCGGGTCCGCATCGCCGCCGCGTCGCTGCCCGCCTCGCGCTCGGAGAGGGCATAGGACGCCATCGCCTCACCCGACGCCAGCGTCGGCAACACCTGCTTCTTCAACTCTTCCGAGCCGCGCAGGATCAGGCCCATCGTGCCGAGCTTGTTCACCGCCGGAATCAACGACGACGATGCGCAGACCCGCGCCACCTCCTCGATGACGATGCAGGTGGCCACCGAGTCGGCGCCCTGCCCGTCGTACTCCTCCGGCACGTGGATCGCGGAGAAACCGGAGGCGTTCAGCGCCGCCAGCGCCTCCTCGGGAAAGCGGGACTTCTCATCCACCTCGGCGGCGTACGGGGCGATTTCCTTCTCCGACAGCGCACGGATCGCCGCACGCAGTTCGTCGTGCTCTTCCGGCAATTTGAAGACGTCAAACGTCGGATTTCCGGCCCAACCAGCCATTATGGACTCCTTGCTACTCGCCGGTAACTTCACTCGTTTGGCGTGGGCCCGAGAAGCCGGTCCCGCAATGCCTCATCCTTGGCCAGCACGACGGCCTCAAGATCGTGCTGGAACTCGGTCATCTGCGCGCGCAGTGCCGGATCCGCCGACCCGAGAATGCGCACCGCCAGTAGCCCCGCATTGCGGGCGCCGCCGATGGACACCGTCGCCACCGGGACGCCGGCCGGCATCTGCACGATGGACAACAGCGAATCCAAACCATCGAGCTTTTCCAGCGGCACTGGGACGCCGATCACCGGCAACGGGGTGGCCGAAGCGACCATTCCGGGCAGATGCGCCGCACCGCCCGCCCCGGCGATGATGACCTCGATGCCCCGACCGGCGGCGGTTCGCGCGTAGTCGAGCATCCGCCCGGGCGTGCGGTGCGCCGAGACCACACCGACCTCGAACGGCACATCGAATTCGGCCAGCGCTTGCGCGGCGTCCTGCATGACGGACCAGTCGCTGTCGCTGCCCATGATCAACCCGACACGCGGCGCTGGGCCTGCTGCGGTCATTTATGCGATTCCCATCCGTCGGTCCACTGCGCGTGTGACAACCAGTGTGCCGCCCGCTCGGCCCGCTCACGCAGGTAAACGACGTCGTCGCCAATGATGTTCACATGTCCGATCTTGCGACCGGACCGCTCGGTCTTGCCGTAGAGGTGGACCTTCGCCTCTGGCATCCGCGCGAAGAGGTGGTGCAGCCGTTCGTCCATCGTCATCGACGGCGGCGCCGGGGCACCGAGCACATTGGCCATCACGGTCACCGGCGCTATGGCTGCGGTGTCGCCTAACGGATAGTCCAGCACGGCACGGACGTGTTGCTCGAACTGGCTGGTGCGTGCGCCGTCCATCGTCCAGTGACCGGAGTTGTGCGGGCGCATCGCCAACTCGTTGACGAGCAACCTGCCTTCAACCGTCTCGAACAGCTCGACGGCCAGCACGCCGACCACACCGAGTTCGGCCGCCAACCGCAACCCGAGCTGTTCGGCGGCGGTGCCCAGTTCTCTCGGTAAGGCCGGCGCGGGTGCCATCACGACCACACAGATGCCGTCGAGCTGGACGGTTTCCACCACGGGCCATGCCGCGCCCTGGCCGAAAGGCGACCGCGCCACCAGGGCGGCCAGTTCACGGCGCAGTGCTACCCGCTCCTCGACCAACACGGCGACCCCGTCGGCCAGGTATCTGCCAGTGACCTCGCGTGCCTCCGCGAGGTTCCGCGCCAGGGTCACCCCACGACCGTCGTATCCGCCGCGCACCGTCTTGACGACGATGGGCCCGCCGATACGCGCCGCGAAGGCATCCACATCCGACACATCGGTCACCGCGGCGTACCGGGGAACCGGCGCCCCTAGCGCGTCCAGCCGTCGCCGCATCACCAACTTGTCCTGCGCGTGGATCAGCGCCTGCGGCGGCGGAGCCACATTCACTCCGTCGGCGACCAGCTTGTCGAGCAGCTCGGTCGGGACATGCTCATGGTCGAACGTGACAGCGTCGGCCCCGGTGGCCGCGCGGCGTAGCGCATCGAGGTCGGTGTGTGCGCCGATCACCACGTCCGGGGTGACCTGTGCCGCCGGATCGTCCGGCCCGGTGGCCAGCACGCGCAGCGTCTGGCCGAGCGCGATGGCCGCCTGGTGCGTCATCCTGGCCAGCTGCCCGCCGCCGATCATCGTCACCAGCGCAGGCGCGCTTCGGGTAGTCGGCACACGTTCATGTTGTCACGGCGGCTCCAGCCGGGAGTAGTAGCCGTGACCTGCGCGGGTGCGCGTAGCTTGTCTTATTTCCCGTACACTTCGCTGTTGTGTCCTTCACCGACGCCACGATCGCGCGGCTGCCCCGCCCGATCCGGCCGTACGCCGAACGGCATCACGAGCTCATCAAGTTCGCCATCGTAGGCGGGACAACCTTCGTCATCGACTCCACGATCTTCTTCACGCTGAAACTGACCATCCTGGAGCCCAAGCCGGTAACGGCGAAAATCATCTCCGGCATCGTCGCGGTGATCGCGTCCTACATTCTGAACCGCGAGTGGAGCTTCCGCGACCGCGGTGGCCGGGAGCGCCACCACGAGGCGCTGCTGTTCTTTGCGTTCAGCGGCGTCGGGGTACTGCTCAGCATGGCGCCGCTGTGGTTCTCCAGCTACGTGCTGCAGTTGCGTGTCCCCGATGTGTCATTGACCGTTGAGAACATCGCCGACTTCATCTCGGCCTACATCATCGGCAACCTGTTGCAGATGGGTTTCCGGTTCTGGGCCTTCCGGCGCTGGGTTTTCCCCGACGAGTTCGGCCGGAGCCCCGACAAGGCCCTGGAATCGACGCTCACCGACGGCGGGATCGCCGAGGCCATCGAGGACCAACGCGACCCCCGCCTGCACGACGGCACCGTCACCCCGCTGCGCCGGCCGGCTCGCCGCGCCAGGCGGGTCGCTCAGCTGGGCGATTCCTCGGAACCCAGAGTGTCGAAGACTTCGTGATACAGCAGTGAGTGCACCCGCTCCACGCGCGGTATGTCGTAGAACTCCAGAGGATCCTGCGACGCTGACTCGATGATCAGCGTGCCGGTCCGCAGCATTCGGTCGATGAGGCCGTGCCGGAATTCCACGCTGTTGATCC
>JBEVHG010000199.1:0-33828 GCA_040511335.1 Mycobacterium sp.
CCTGCAACGACCGGGCTAGCTCGTCGCGGTCGTCGAACGGCCTGGTCTGTCCGTTGCTGGTCTGCCCGGCCTCATGCCCCTTGCCCGCGACCAGCACCACGTCACCGGCGCGAGCCCAGCCGGTGGCGAAGTCGATGGCTTCCCTTCGGTCCCCGATCTCCACGACCCGTGCGGGGGCGCCCACGGTGCCCTCGACGATCGCCGCGCGGATGGCGGCAGGCTCCTCGTCGCGCGGATTGTCGTCGGTGACCACGACGAGGTCGGCCAGTTCGGCGGCCACCCGACCCATCGGCGCCCGCTTGCCGGGGTCGCGGTTGCCACCGGCCCCGACGACCACGGCGATGCGGCCGCGGGTCTGGCCGCGCAGTGTCTCGAGCACCGCGCGCAGCGCGCCGGGCTTGTGCGCGTAGTCGACCAGCGCCAGGAATTCCTGCCCCCGGTCGATCGACTCGAGCCGACCGGGGACGCTCGCGGTGCGCAGCCCGGGTGCGGCCTGCTCGGGGGATACGTCCACCTCATCGAGCAGGGCCACCGCGAGAAGGCTGTTGGCGACGTTGTAGCGGCCGGGCAGCCCGATCCGTAGCCCGTGGTGCACGCCGGATGGGTCGACGACGACGAACTCCTGGCTGCCCCGCTCGACGGTGCGAACATCCTCGACCCGCCAGTCCGCGTCACGCCCGGTCGCACTGACCGACACCGGGTGGTGCGCGAGGGCGGCCATCGCGCGGCCCGCGTCGTCGTCGATACACACCACCGAAGTGTTTGCGCGCGTTGCAGATTGCGGATCGAACAGCCGGGCCTTGGCCTCGAAGTAATCGTCCATGGTCGGATGGAAGTCCAGGTGGTCGCGGGACAGGTTGGTGAATCCGCCGACCGCGAAGCGCACCCCGTCGACGCGCCCCAGGGTCAGCGCGTGGCTGGAGACCTCCATCACCACGGTGTCGACGCCGCGTTCGACCATCACCGCGAGCAGCGCCTGCAGCTCCGGCGCCTCTGGGGTGGTCAGCGCGCTGGGCTCGTCACGCCCGTCGATCCGGATGCCGACCGTCCCGATCAGCCCGGCCACCCGGTCCGCCGAGCGCAGCCCGGCCTCCACCAGATATGTGGTCGTCGTCTTGCCGGACGTCCCGGTGACGCCGATGACCCGCAGCTTGCGCGACGGATGCCCGTAGACGGTGGCCGCCAGCTCGCCGAGCACCGAACGGGGCGCCGGGTGAATCAGCACGGGGACGCCCACGTCAGCCGCGATGTGCTCGAGCCCGGCCGCGTCGGTGAGCACGGCGACCGCACCGCGCCGCACCGCCTTGTCGACGTAGTGGCCACCGTGTGACGTCGCGCCCGGAAGTGCCGCGAACAGATCCCCCGCCTCGGCGTCCTGCCCGCGCAGCGTCACCCCGGTGACTCGGACGTCGCCAACCCCGACGCCCTGGCTGGGGACCGCGCGCAGCTGTCCGGCCAGCGACCCGAGCGGCTGGCCGAGGGGATGCGAGGGACGCAGCTTCATGGCCATGACACAGTACCGGCCCGGCCGGCCGCCGACCGCCGGCTCAGGTGGCCTGCAGCGTCAGCGGCGGACCGGGGTCGGGCGACAACGGCACGTTCTCGCGCTGCAGCAGCCAGGAGGTGATGTTGTGGAACAGCGGCGCCGCCGAGCTTCCGGGCGTGCCGTCGGCGGCGCGTCGCGGGGCGTCCATCATGATCCCGACCACGTAGCGCGGGTTGTCGGCGGTCGCGATGCCGGCGAACGTGATCCAGTAGACGTCGCTGTAATAGCAGCCGCAGGCCGGGTTGATCTGCTGGGCGGTTCCGGTCTTGCCGGCGATCTGGTAGCCCTCGACGGCCGCCTGCGGCCCGGTGCCCTGCTGCTCCCCCATCGGGTCGCGCTGAACGACCGCCCGCAGCATGTTGCGCACGGTCTGCGCGGTCTGCGGCGACACCACCCGCACACCCTCGGGCCGGGGCTCGTCGGTGCGGGTGCCGTCGGGCGCGACGGTTGCCTTGACGATCCGCGGCGGGATCCGCACACCGTCGTTGGCGATCATCTGGTACATGCCGGCCATCTGCAACAGGGTCATCGAAAGACCTTGGCCGATAGGCAGGTTGGAGAATGTGCTGCCCGACCACTGATCGATCGGCGGCACGATGCCTGCGCTTTCGCCGGGCAGACCCACGCCGGTCCGCTGACCCAGCCCGAACCTGCGCAGCATGTCTGCGTAGCGGTCCGGGCCGACGCGCTGCGCCAACATCAATGTGCCGACGTTGGAGGACTTCCCGAAGATCCCGGTGGTGGTGTACGGCATCACGCCGTGGTTCCAGGCGTCGCCGACGGTGACGCCGCCCATGTTGATGGAGCCGGGCACCGACAGCACCTCGTCGGGGTTGGACAACCCGAACTCGATGACCGACGCCGCGGTGACGATCTTGTTCACCGAACCCGGTTCGAACGGTGACGACACCGCCAGGTTGCCCAACTCCCGGTCCTCCTGGCGACCGATGTTCTGCGACGGGTCGAACGTGTTGTCGTTCGCCATCGCCAGTACCTCACCGGTTTTCGCGTCGAGCACGACCGCCGAGACGTTGTCCGCCCCCGACAGGTTCTTGGCCTGCTGAACCTGCTGCTGGACGTAGAACTGGATGTCGTCGTCGATGGTGAGCACCACCGTGGAGCCGTCGACGGCTTTGTGTCGGTTTCGGTAGCTGCCGGGGATCACCACACCGTCGGAGCCGCGGTCGTAGGTGACCGAACCGTCGGTTCCGGCCAGCACGGCGTCGAGCGAATCCTCAAGGCCCAGAAGGCCGTGTCCATCCCAGTCGATGCCGCCGACGACGTTGGCCGCCAGCGACCCGCCAGGGTACTGGCGCAAATCCTGACGCTCCGAACCGACTTCGGGGAATTTGGTGCTGATGGCCTCGGCGACGGCGGGATCCACCGCGCGGGCGAGGTAGACAAACGTCTCGTTGCTCTTGAGCTTCTTCAGCACCGTCTTGGCGTCGGGCCTGTTGTTCAGCCGCGCGGCGACCTCGGCGGCGATATCGCGCAACCGGCGCTCCGGATTCGGCGCTTCGGGGGTCTTCGCCCTGGCCTCGGCGAGCTGCTTGCGGATCCTGACCGGCTGGAAGGTCAGCGCCCGGGCCTCGATGGTGAAGGCGAGTTTGTCGTTGTTGCGGTCAACGATGCTGCCGCGCACGGCCTTCTCCACGTCGGTGACCTTCAACTGCCCGGCCGCTTCGGCGCGCAGGCCGGCCGCGCGCGGTACCTGCAGGTTGAACAGCTGGGCGGCAGCGACGATCAGCAAGACGAAGATGACGACATTGCCGCCCCAATGGCGAAACACGAACGATGCACTGCGCAAACCGGTTTCGGTCGCCGCCTTGCGGGTGCGCCGCGCACACGCCGAGCGCCCCTGGCCCGGCTGCTCCTTGCGCGCCGTCGGGCGGGCCTTGGAGCGCGCGCCGCGGCTCACGTGGGGGAACCGGGAAGCGGCGCGACGACCGGGGCGAATTGCTCGGCGCCGACCGGCACGCCCGGCAGGCTGGGCAGTCCCCCGGGCATGTGGGGTACCCCCACCGGCGGTTCGGCGTCAAGCGGGACGGCGGGGGGTTCGACCGGCACGGCGGGCGGCGGCTCAGGGGACGGCTCGACCGGCCCGAGCGCGGGCGGTGGTCCGGGTGCGCCGTGTGGAATCCCCGGCGCGGGGACCGCCGCGGGCGGTACCCGGGCGGCGACCTCGCGTGGGTCGACGACACGGGCCGCCGGGGGTGGCGGCGGTGGCGGCGCCGACTCGTCGGGCAGCTCGGTGTTAAGCGGTGGCGGCGGAGCGCCATCGGCGGGTTTGGGGGTGCCCACCACGATCCAATTTCCCGCCGGGTCCTGTACCAGATGCGCGGTGTCGCGCGACGGGATCATGCCGAGATTGCGGGCGGCCTCGGCCAGCGCCGGTGCGGCCTGGGCCTCGAGCACGTCACGCTCGAGTGCTTCCTTCTGTTGCAGCAACGCCTGATTGGCCTCGCGTGCATTGCCCAGCTGGTAGGAGCGTTCGGCCGCATCGGTCGACAACCACAGCGTGACGCCGAGCCCAAGGCCCAATGCCGCGATCACCAGCACCACGAACGGCACCCGGGCGGCCATGGCGCGGGGGTTCAGCTCGATGGACGCCAGCTTGACCAGCAGCCGCTCGCGCAGCGGTGGGCGGACAACCTTGGGCGCCTTCGCCTTTCGCGCCTTGGCTCGGGCCTTGGCCTGGCTGGCGTTCTTGGGCCGGGCGGGCCCGCCGGTGGGTCGCGGTATCGGATTGGTCTGGGGCGCCGATCGCAGCGGTCGCTGTTCGCGCGTCGGGCGGCGCCTGCGGGGTGGCGCTTCTGACCGGCGGCGCTGCGTGCTGCGCGCGGGTTGGCGTGATCCGCGCCGGCGGCCATCGCCGTCGCGCACCGGTGAAGGTCGCTGGGCCTTTTTGGCTGCCTTCATGAGTTATCCCTTCGCACAACCTTTTCCAGTGCCCGCAACCGCACCGGAGCGCTGCGCGGATTCTTCTCGATCTCGTCGGGGGCGGCACGCTCCGCACCGCGGGTCACCGCCACGAATTCCGGTTCGTGCCCGGGCAGTTCGACCGGCAGCCCGGGCGGTGTGCGGGAGGCCACCGCGGCGGCGAACTGACTCTTGACGATGCGGTCCTCCAGCGATTGATAGGCCATCACCACGATTCGCCCGCCGGGCCTCAAGACCGCCAGTGCCGCCGGAAGCGCGTCGCGCAGCGAATCCAGTTCGGCGTTGACGACGATGCGCAGCGCCTGGAACGTGCGCTTGGCCGGGTGCCCGCCGGTACGGCGGGCAGGCGCCGGAATCGCCTCGTACAGCAGCTCCACCAGCTCGCCGGTGGTGTGCAAAGGCCGGCGGGCGCGGCGGCGGACGATGTGGGCGGCGATACGCCCGGCGAAGCGCTCCTCGCCGAATTCGCGCAGCACCCGCGTGAGGTCCTTCTCGTCATAGGTGTTGACCACGTCGGCTGCGGTCAGCGTCGAGTCGGGATCCATCCGCATGTCCAGCGGGGCGTCGGCGGCGTAGGAGAACCCGCGCTCGGTCCGGTCGAGCTGCATCGACGAAACGCCGAGATCGAACAGGATGCCGTCCACTTCCGTTGTCCGGAAACCGGATTCGGTCAGCGCCCCTTCGATCCCGTCGTAGCGGGTGCGCACCAGCACCACCCGGCCGCCGAATCGTGCCAGTCGCTCGCCCGCGATCCGCAGCGCATCGGGATCGCGGTCCAGCCCGATCAGCCGCAGCCCGGGCAGCTCGCGCAGGAAACGCTCGGCATGCCCGCCGGCGCCCAGCGTGCCGTCGACGAGAACGGCGTCGGTGCCGTCGGGGTGCCGCCTTGTCAGCGCTGGCATCAGGAGTTCGACGCAGCGGTCGAGCAGGACCGGGATGTGGCCGTGATCATCAGACATCGCAGCACCTAGGGTGATCCTCGCCCCTGCACCGAGGTCCCTGTCCGAGAGCGCGGACCTGGCGTTGGGGAAGTACGCCAGGGCCGGTTCGGGCAGAGGCCACGATGCACGGGCATGCTCGTCAGATGATGTCGCGCAGAGTCTCATCGCTGGCCGCGGAGAAGTTCTCTTCGTGGGTCTGCTGGTAGGCCTGCCATGCTTGGGCGTCCCAGATCTCCAGGTAGTCGACCGAACCGATGACCACGCAGTCCTTGGAGAGGTTGGCGTAGCGGCGGTGGTCGGCCGACAACGTGATCCGGCCCTGGGCGTCGGGATGCTGTTCGTCGGTCGCTGCGGCGAGGTTTCGCAGGAATGCCCGGGCCTCCGGATTGCTCCGCGACGCCTGCGAGGCCCGCCTGGCCAGCTTTTCGAACTCGGCGCGCGGGTAGACGGCCAGGCTGTGATCTTGGCTCTTGGTGACCATCAACCCTCCTGCAAGCGCATCGCGGAACTTGGCGGGCAGCGTCAGCCGCCCCTTGTCGTCGAGCTTCGGCGTGTAGGTGCCGAGAAACACCCCGCCACCTCCTGCTACTCCGGAGCCCCGGTCGCTCCGTTGTCCGCCACTTTACCCCACAATTCCCCACTTTACTCCAAATGGTCGGCAAGACCGGCCATCATGGCCCAGTCGGCGCCCACTCGCCCGCGTTCGCCCCCCGGCGGCGATGCCATCGGAGCCGCAAGACGCGCGCAAAAACCGCAGGTGGCAGCCGCCCGCGCAGCGGTGGGGCGATGTGGGGAGAGATCGTCGCCATTCCGGCAAAGAACGGGGCAGCTCCGCGCGGGAGCTACCCCATCGTCAGTGCGTGTCCGACGCTATTCGTCGAAGCGGCGGCGGAACCGATCCTCCATCCGGCTGGTGAAAGATCCGCCGGCGCCCTTGGCGCGCTTCTGCCGCGGCCCAGGAGGTTCGGAGCCCGAACGATCGCGGCCGCGGGTCACCCGCGGACCCGTGATCGCGAACACCACGCCGCCGAACATCACCACGAACCCGAACACCGAAAGAATCGGGAAGCTTCCGATCATGGTGGCCTTGAACGCGACGCCGGCGACCAGCATCGCCAAGCCGATCACGAAGAGCGCTGCGCCCTGCAGCCGGCGGCGGGCCGAGGGTGCGCGCAGGGTCCCACCGCGAACGCTCGACGCGAACTTGGGGTCCTCGGCATAGAGCGCGCTCTCAATCTGGTCGAGCATGCGCTGCTCATGATCGGAGAGTGGCATTCGTCCCTCCCTTTGCCGATGCGGCCGTAGCGTTTTTCAAACTCAGGTATGCCCGCATTGACGGGCGACTAACAGTCATGATACGAGGTCAATCTGAGCGGTACCACCTAGTTCGCAGGGTCGATTGTATGACGGACACCGCGGCTGGGACCCAGCGCCTTACAGACCCGATAATGGCGTTGACGGCCACCGCACGACACCGCGAAGGGCACCGGAGAGTTGGCGACATTTCTCATCGATCTGTCGCCGAGCGACATGCAACGCCGACTCGGTGACGCGCTCTCCGTTTACGTGGACGCCATGCGCTATCCGCGCGGCACCGAGGACCAGCGCGCGTCGATGTGGCTCGAGCACACCCGCAGGCGTGGATGGAAGGCCGTCGCCGCGGTGGAGGCGGCCTCCCCGACCGCCGACCTGGCCGCCGCGCCCATACTCGGAGTGGCCTACGGCTACTGCGGCGCCCCCGACCAATGGTGGCAGCAGCAGGTGGTACAGGGCCTGCACCGAGTGGGCGCGGACTCCTCGCAGATCGCCGAGTTGATGATGAGTTACTTCGAGCTCACCGAGCTGCACATCGCGCCGCGCGCCCAGGGCCGGGGCCTGGGCGAGGCGCTGGCCCGACGGCTGCTCGCCGACCGCGGCGAATCCCACGTCCTGCTGTCCACGCCGGAAATCAACGGCGAAGCCAACCGGGCCTGGCGGCTCTACCGCCGGCTGGGGTTCACCGACATCATCCGCGGCTACCATTTCGCCGGCGATCCCCGCGCCTTCGCCATCCTCGGCCGGGCACTGCCGCTTTGAACCGACGCGTCTGGCACGATGACCACGTGTGCGTCGCAGAACGCCGAAACCGCCTACTGGCCCTTGCGGTGCTGCTGCTGCTGTTGGTGCCGATGGCCGTCGGCTGTGTACGGATCAGGGCATCGATCACCGTGTCGCCCGACGACAAGGTGTCCGGGCAGATCGTGGCGGCCGCGAAGCCGCGCGATGCCCAGGACCAGGGCCCGCAGCTGCTCAACTCGCTGCCGTTCGGCAACAAGGTCGCGGTATCGAAGTATGAGCGGGACGACTTCGTCGGCTCGCAAGCGGTGTTCTCCGATCTCACCTTCGCCGAGCTGCCGCAGTTGGCGAACATGAACCGCGACGCCGCCGGTGTCGACCTGTCGCTGCGGCGCGCGGGGGACCTGGTGATCCTCGAGGGCCGCGCCGACCTCACGTCGCTCAACGACCCGGAGGCCGACGTGTCGGTGAGTGTGTCGTTTCCCGGAGAGGTGACCTCCACCAACGGCGACCAAGTGGCCACCGATGTCGTCGAATGGAAGCTGCGCCCCGGCGTGGTCAGCACGATGAGCGCCCAGGCGCGCTACACCGATCCCAGCGCGCGCTCATTCACCGGCGCGGCGATCTGGCTGGGCGTGGGGTCATTCCTGGTCGCCGGGATGATCGCCGCGCTGGCGTATGCGAACCGGGACCGCTCCCCCCGCGTCGGCGAGGAAACCGAACAGCTGGGCTAAGGCTCACACCGGGACGGTCATCCCCAGGTTCGTCAACACCTCGCTGGTGGCCTTTGCGAAGTTCAGCGTGCAGAAGTGCAGGCACGGCGCCCCCTCGGCGATCAGCCGGGAGCTCATCTCGGTGGCCAGTTCGATGCCGATCTTGCGGACTTCGTCACGGTTCTCCTCCGGGCCGTCGCCCGCGGCGGCGGTCAAGCGAGCGAGCAGATCCGGCGGGATGCCCGCGCCGGACAGCTCGACCTGGCGTTGCACGGTGCGCAACGAGGTGATCGGCATCAGCCCCGGGATGATCGGCTTCGCCCCCTGCTGTGGATCCGACGCCGCCACCCTGTCGCGCAGCCGAAGGTAGTCGTCGACGTTGAAGAACATCTGGGTGATGGAGTATTCGGCGCCCGCCCGCAGCTTGGCGACCACATTCGCGGTGTCCTGGTCGAGATCGATCGCCCGCGGGTGACCCGCCGGGAACGACGCCACACCGACGTGGAAATCGCCCAGTTCGCGGACCAGCGCGACCATTTCGACGGCGTACTCCAGACCCTCGGGATGCTTGCGCCACTCCTCATGCACACCGCCCTGCGGGTCGCCACGCAGCGCCAGCACGTTGCTTATCCCGCAGTCGGCGTAGGAGCCGATCATCGAGCGCAGCTCGGCCACGCTGTGGCCCACCGCGGTCAGGTGCGCGACCGGCAACAGCGTGGTGTCGCGCGCCAGCTCACGCACCACCCGGATGGTGCGATCCCGCGTCGACCCGCCCGCACCGTAGGTCACCGAGACGAACGCGGGCGACAGCCGCTCGAAAACCCGCGCCGCGCGCCACAACCGCGCCTCGGCGGCCTCGTCGCGCGGCGGGTAGAACTCGACGGAGAACGGCACCCGGTCTTTGCCCATCCCGTTGATTCGATCCACCACCGACGTGGTGTGGCTTGTCCCCCCCACCGCGCCAGAACTTGCGCTCGTCACCACGCAAGCATAGGTGGCGTGTTTGTGAGCCTGTCGAAGCGCACTTACTACAAACCCGGTCGCACGCTCTACTCTGAATGCACTCGGGGGCGAGTAAGCGCACACAGAAAGGGGCGCCCGCTGAGCGTGGATGCAGCGGCACCGTCAGCCGTCCAGTTGGCCAACGCCGTCACCGACCAGCTGCGGATGTATCTGTCCGAACGCCGCCGCGACTACGCCTATATCGGCACCGATTACGGCGACCTGACCGCCGCACTCGAGGAGTTCGTGTTGCGCGGCGGAAAGCGACTCCGGCCGGCATTCGCCTACTGGGGCTGGCGCGCGGTGGCGATGCGGGACGCCGACCCGGGCGTGCTGCGGTTGTTCGCCGCACTGGAGCTGCTGCACGCGTGCGCTCTGGTGCACGACGACGTCATCGACGATTCGGCCACCCGCCGCGGTTTGCCGACCGTGCACCGCCTCTTCACCGATAAGCACCGCGACAACAACTGGCACGGATCCTCGAAGCAGTTCGGGCTGTCGGCCGCCATCCTGCTGGGCGATCTGGCCCTGGTGTGGGCCGACGACATCGTCGCCACCGTCGACCTGCCGACCGACGCGCATCGACGGGTGCAGCGGGTGTGGGCCGACATCCGCGCCGAGGTGCTCGGCGGGCAATACCTCGACATCGTCTCCGAATCCAGCGGCGCGGAGTCGGTGGCCTCGGCGATGACCGTCAACACCTACAAGACCGCGTCGTACACGGTGTCGCGTCCGCTGCAGCTCGGCGTGGCGGCCGCCGCCGACCGGCCCGACGTGCTGGCCACATTCCATGAGCTCGGCACCGACCTCGGAGTGGCCTTCCAGCTTCGCGACGATGTGCTCGGCGTATTCGGCGACCCGGCCGTGACCGGCAAGCCGTCGGGCGACGACCTGCGGTCGGGAAAGCGCACGGTGCTGCTGGCCGAAGCGGTCGAACTGGCCGATAGATCCGACCCGGTGGCGGCCAAGCTGTTGAGGTCCTCCATCGGCACCGAGCTCTCCGATGCGCAGGTGCGCGAACTGTGTCTGGTCATCGAGTCCGTGGGCGCGCTGGCCGCGGTGGAGGACCATATCGACATGCTCACCCGACGCTCGCTGGACATCCTGGGCGCGGCCCCGATCGACGTGCAGGCGAAGTTGGGGCTCACCGAGCTCGCCAGGCTGGCTTCGAACCGGTCCGCCTGAGGAGCATGTCCACCCCGACGCCGACCCACGCCCCGGAAACGGGGCTGGCACACCACATTTCGCGGTTGACGGTGTTCGCCGCCTCCGCAGAGGCGCAGCCCGCCCTGCTGGGCTGCCTGGGCGCCGTGCTGATCACCGTCGGCGGGCTGGGCGCGGGCAGCACCCGGTTGCACGATCCGCTGCTGGAGTCGCTGCACCTGTCGTGGCTGCGGTTCGGCCACGGGCTGGTGGCATCGTCGGTGCTGCTGTGGGGTGGCGTCGCGCTGATGCTGATCGCGTGGCTGTGGCTGGGCAGGCGGGTGATCGACGGCACCGCCCGCGAATACACGATGATCGCCACCACCGGCTTCTGGCTGGCGCCGCTACTGCTGAGCGTGCCGGTATTCAGTCGCGACACCTATTCGTATCTCGCACAGGGAGCTTTGCTGCGCGACGGCTTCGACCCGTATGTCGTCAGCCCGGTCGAGAACCAGAATGTGTTGCTGGACAATGTCAGTCCGATCTGGACGACGACCACCGCGCCGTACGGCCCGGCGTTCATCCTGGTGGCGAAGTTCGTCACGATGCTCGTCGGCAACGATGTGGTGACCGGAACCATGGTGTTGCGGTTGTGCATGCTGCCCGGCCTGGCATTGCTCATCTGGGCGGCACCCCGGGTGGCGCGTCATGTCGGGGCCAGCGGGGCCGTCGCACTGTGGATCTGCGTGCTCAACCCGCTGGTGATCATCCATCTGATGGGTGGCGTGCACAACGAGATGCTGATGGTCGGGCTGATGATGGCCGGGATCGCGCTGACGTTTCAGCGCCACCCGGCCTGGGGAGCCGTCCTGATGGCCGTCGCGGTGGCGGTGAAAGCCACTGCGGTGCTGGCACTTCCGTTCATGGTTTGGGTGTGGATGCGCCAACTGCGGGACCGGCGCGGATATCCCCCGCTGCGGGCGTTCGTGGTGGCCGCGGCGGCGTCTGCGCTGATCTTCGTTGCGGTGTTCGCTTTGTTGTCGTGGCTGGCCGGTGTCGGTCTGGGCTGGCTGACCGCGCTGGCGGGTTCGGTGAAGATCATCAACTGGTTGACCGTGCCAACGGCCGCGGCGAACCTGGTCAACGTCTTTGGCAGCCTGTTCATCCCGGTCAACTTCTACGCGGTGCTTGACGTCACCCGGATCGTCGGAATCGCGATCATCGCGATCTCACTTCCGGTGCTGTGGTGGCGGTTTCGCCATACCGACCGCGAGGCGCTGACCGGTATCGCGTTGGCGATGGTCGTGGTGGTGCTGTTCGTCCCCGCCGCGCTGCCGTGGTACTACACCTGGCCGCTGGCGATCGTCGCGGCACTGGCCCAGGCGCGGCAGGCGATCGCGGTGATCGCCGGGCTCTCCACCTGGATCGCGGTGATCTGGAAACCCGACGGTGCGCATGGCATGTACTCGTGGGCGCACGTGCTGCTGGCCACGGCATGCGCCGCGGTGGCATGGTATTCGCTGTACAAGGCGCCGGGACCAGCGCCGGATAGCTACGCCGCCACCCGGACCGGGTCAGTAGGCTAACGCCTGAGCCCGGCGCACCACCTCGCGGGCCTGATGGCTATGCAGCGCGTCGACGGGCCGGGCGTTGGCCCGCTGTTCGGTTGACCCGTCACGGCTGATCGTCAGCGACGGGTCCGGGGTGAACAGCCAGCGCACGATCTCGGTGTCGCGGTATCCGCCGTCGTGGAGCACGACGAGGAGCCCGGGCAGGCTCTTCACCACGTTGCCGGTGTCGTCGAAGAGGATCTTGGGCACCACCACCGCCCCGTCACGACGCACGGCGACCAATTGGCCCTCCCGCAACTGTTGATGGACCTTGGTCACCGGGACGCCGAGCAAGGTGGCGACAGCGGGCAAGTCGTAGACGGCCTCACCGGGGTCAAGAACATCGTCGGCGGCCGGAATGCTGCTCACCACATCGAGTCTAGGTCGCGACGGCCGTCTCGTTAACATGTCTTCGGTGGAGGCCTACCAGCAATCGGACCCGCTCGCCGGCGTCGTGCTGGACGGGCGATACCGCGTCGACACCATGATCGCCACCGGCGGCATGTCCACGGTGTACCGCGGGCTCGACATCCGGCTGGACCGGCCGGTTGCGCTGAAGGTGATGGACTCGCGCTACGCGGGCGATCACCAGTTCCTCACCCGGTTCCAGCGCGAGGCGCGCGCCGTCGCGCGACTGAAGGATCCCGGCCTGGTCGCCGTCTACGACCAGGGCATCGACGGCCAGCATCCCTTCCTGGTGATGGAGCTCATCGAGGGCGGCACCCTGCGCGAGCTGCTGCGCGAACGCGGCCCGATGCCCCCACACGCGGCCGCTGCCGTGCTCGGCCCGGTACTCGGCGGTCTCGCGGTGGCACACCGCGCCGGGCTGGTGCACCGTGACGTCAAGCCCGAGAACGTGCTGATCTCCGACGACGGCGAGGTCAAGATCGCCGACTTCGGCCTGGTGCGCGCGGTCGCCGAAGCCAAAATCACCTCGACCAGCGTCATTCTGGGCACCGCCGCGTACCTGTCTCCGGAGCAGGTCGGCACCGGTGACGCCGGCCCGCGCAGCGATGTGTACGCCGTCGGCGTCCTGACCTACGAACTGCTGACCGGCCGCACCCCGTTCACCGGAGACAACGCGCTCGCGGTGGCCTACCAGCGCATGGACAACGACGTCGCCCCGCCCAGCACGGTGATCGGGGGTGTGCCAGCACAATTCGACGAGCTGGTGTCGAAGGCGACCGCGCGCGACCCCGCGAAGCGGTACGCGGATGCCGCTGCCATGGGCGAGGAACTCGACGCGATCGCCGACGAGCTGGGGCTGCCCGAATTCCGGGTGCCGGCGCCACGCAATTCCGCCCAGCACGCCTCGGCTGTCCTCCACCACACCACCGCGCCGCGCCGGCACACCAGGGAGCTCACCCGCGGGCCCGACGACTGGTCGCCACCGGGCGATCACGAATATCGCGGCGTGTCAAAGCAATTCGCCGGGATCGAGATGAGCGAGTTCCACTGGGCCCGGCAGCGCGCCAAACGGGTGCTGCTGTTCTGGGTGGCGGCGGTGCTGGTGTTCACCGGACTCGTCGCAGTCGCCGCATGGACCGTCGGCAGCAATATAGGTGGTCTGATTTAGTCGCCACGCAAGCATTCCCGCTGATTGATCCACGCGAAGAGTAGTACTACCATCGTAGTGAAATTCAACAGTCGTAGAATTTGGGTATGGGTTGGTCATGGTGAACGAGCGGCTGATTCCGGTGCTGGTGGTTGGTGCTGGACCGACGGGGCTTACCACTGCGAATGAGCTGGTTCGACACGGCACCGCAGTGCGGATCATCGATCGCGCGCCGGTGCCTCCCATTACTTCGCGCGCGCTGGTGGTCATGCCGCGGAGTTTGGAGATATTCGACGACATGGGCCTGATCGACGACGCGATCGCGGCTGGCAACCCAGCGACGGCGATCACAATCACGTTCACGAACAAGAAGGTGCGGTTTTGACGTCGCCGGTCTGTTGACCGGACCGCAGAACTACACCGCCTATCCCGCGCTGCGCACCTTGTCGCAGCACGACACCGAGCGGCTGCTAACCGAGGCTTTGGCCAAGCGCGGCGTCGAGATCGAGCGTGGGTGGGCACTGACCGATCTGACCCAAGACGACGACGCTGTGACGGTGTCGCTGCGCGGCGAGGACGGATCGATCGACACCGCGCGATGCCAGTGGGTCATCGGCTGCGACAGCGCGCACAGCGCGGTGCGCAAGGCGGTTGGCATTCCGTTCGCCGGGTCTACATATCGCAATGAGTTCATCATGGCCGACGCCGAGCTCGATTGGGCGCTACCGCACGGCGAACTGTACGGGTTTCCCAGTCCCGCTGGGGTTTTCGCAGCCTTCTCGATGCCGGGCAAGAACCGGTTCCGCATCTTCGGTGCCGTCCCACCCCGTCCCGACGGCCCCAGCGCGGAGTACAGCGAGCCAACCCACGAAGAGTTCCAGGCGTTGCTCGACGAGCGACTGCCCTTCCCCGCCACGGTCGTCAAGGAGTATTGGGTGACCCGGTACCGGGTGCACAGCCGCAGCGTCCCTCGCTACCGCGACCGACGAGTCTTCCTGGTCGGCGACGCCGCACACGTGCACAGCCCCGCAGGGGCCCAAGGCATGAACACCGGCATCGGAGACGCCTACAACCTGGCGTGGAAGCTTGCCCTGGTCGAACGCGGCATCGCCGAGGAGTCGCTGCTGGACAGCTACCATGCGGAGCGACACCCGGTGGGCGTCCAGTTGCTGAAGACGACCGACCGATTGTTCTCCGCAATCAGCGGGCGCAACCCACTGTCGAGGATTGCCCGCGGCCGGCTGGCCCCGCTGGTCGCCACGCGAGTGCTGACTCGCGTGGCAATCCGCCGGTGGTTCGTCGGCACAGTGGCTCAGTTGCGGTTGCATTACCCGAAAAGCCCGCTCAACGCCGAGGACGGCTCCGGCTGGCGGGGCGCACCCGCACCGGGCGACCGGGCACGGGAGGCCGACGTGCTAATCGACGGGAAACAAGGACGCCTCTACGACGTGCTCCGCGGCACGCACCACACCGTGCTGCTTTTCACCGGGCTCGACGACCGCGCGCGACCGGCCGTGGAGTTGTGCCGACTCGCCGACCGCATGCAGCGGTCATATCCCGGGCTGGTGAGAGCACGCGTCATCAGTGCGGAGCGCTTCGCCGACCACCCGGCGGCACTGGGCGATCCGACCCGGTCCGCACATCGCCAATACGCGATCAAGTCCGCCAGCGCGTATGTCATCCGACCGGACGCTCACATCGGCTACCGCGGTCGGCCTGTCGACGCCGATCGGCTGATGGCCGATCTGGCGGCCCGACTACCCAACCCATCACCGGCACCGACGGGCCGTGGGGAGGCCGACACAGCGGCGCGCCGCACCGCCCGACCCAGCACCTGACCACTATCGGCGGGCTGATCGTTGCCGAGGCGCCGGGCGCGGTGCCCGGTGTGAACTCATTGCGAAAACCCTGGGGGCAAATCTCGCCGGGTTTCACACTCGGCGAAAGGACTTTAGTCGCGCAGCATTTCGGCGACCAGGAACGCCAGCTCGAGGCTCTGCTGGGTGTTCAGCCGCGGGTCGCACGCGGTCTCGTACCGGCCGGCCAGGTCGGAGTCGGAGATATCCTGAGCGCCGCCAAGGCATTCGGTGACGTTCTCGCCGGTGATCTCGACGTGGATGCCGCCGGGATGGGTGCCCAGCGCCCGGTGCACCTCGAAGAAGCCCTGCACCTCGTCGACAATGCGGTCGAAATGGCGGGTCTTGTACCCGGTGGACGACTCGTGGGTGTTGCCGTGCATCGGGTCGCACTGCCAGATCACCTGGTGGCCGGTGGCCTGCACCTTCTCGATGATCGGCGGCAGCAGGTCGCGGACCTTGTTGTTTCCCAGCCGGCTGACCAGCGTCAGCCGCCCCGGCTGGTTGTGCGGATCGAGCCGCTCGACGTACTCGACGGCAAGCTCCGGGGTCATCGTCGGCCCGATCTTCACGCCGATCGGGTTGGCGATCACCTCGGCGAACGCGATGTGGGCGCCGTCCAGCTGCCGGGTGCGCTCGCCGATCCACACGTAGTGCGCGGACAGGTCGTACAAAGCGGGCTCGTCGGCCTCGTTCTCCGCCAGCCGCAGCATCGCCCGCTCGTAGTCGAGCACCAAAGCCTCGTGGCTGGCGTAGATCTCGGCGGTCTGCAGGTTGCGGTCGTCGACGCCGCAGGCGCTCATGAAGGTCAGGCCGCGGTCGATCTCGCCGGCCAACGCCTCGTAGCGCGCGCCGGCGGGTGAGGTGCGGACGAATTCGCGGTTCCAGTCGTGCACCAGGTGCAGCGACGCCAGACCCGACGAGGTCAGCGCGCGCACCAGGTTCATCGCCGCGCTGGCGTTGGCGTAGGCCCGCACCAGCCGCGACGCGTCGTGCTCGCGCGCGGCGGCGTCGGGTGCGAAGCCGTTGATCATGTCCCCGCGGTAGGACTTCAGGCCGAGCGCGTCGATGTCGGATGAGCGGGGCTTGGCGTACTGGCCGGCAATGCGGGCCACCTTGACCACCGGCATGCTGGCGCCGTAGGTGAGCACCACCGCCATCTGCAGCAGCGTGCGGATATTGGCCCGGATGTGCGGTTCGGTGTTGTCGACGAAGGTCTCCGCGCAATCGCCGCCCTGCAGCAGAAACGCCTCACCACGGGCGACGTCGGCGAGCTGCCCCTTGAGGCGTTCGATCTCGGCCGGCACGGTCACCGGCGGAACACTCTCCAGGACGGTCCGCATCACCTTGGCCTGATCGGCCGGCCAGCCCGGCTGCTGCGCCGCCGGCTTGGCCAGCGCGGCGTCCAGCCGGTGCCGGAGATCGTCTGGCAGCGGCGGCAGCGGCGGCAGCTGGTCGATGGGTACGTCGACGGTCCAGTTCACCCGTACATGGTAACTGGACGCAGATACCGCTTTTTACGCCTGCGCGGCTACATCACCCGTGGTCATGAGCCGAAACCGGCGCAGGTTGTGCCGCGCGTCGACGAGGGCGTCGTGAGCGTCTCGCGGGCGCGGCGGCATTCGTGGCGAACCGCGCTCCTCCCAGAACTGGCGCAGCTCGCGGGTGAATCGTGGGATCGCCGGCGGCAGGTCGGTCATCGGTCCCCACAACTGGCACAGCACGACGTGGTCGTATGCACCCACCCAGGCCCACAGCTCGATCGGCTCGTCACCGTCGATGCCGAAGAAGTCCTCCAGCTCCGAACGGATCTGCCGGCGCGACCGCCACAGCGGTGACGACGGCGACGGCAGCTTGGGCAGCACATGTTTGCGCACCCAGCTGCCGGCCCGCTCCGGATCGAATTCGGCTGAGATTGCGTAATATTCGCGGCCGTCCTCGGCGGCCACGCCGATCGAGATCAGTTCGATCGTGCGCCCGTTGTCGATGAACTCGGTGTCGTAGAAGTAGCGCATCCGGCCCTAAGCTGCTTCCTGTTTGACTGGAGCCCGTTCCGGCGGCGCCGGCGCGGCATGGATTTCGCGGTCCAGTTCCTCGTCGACCTTGGCATCGTCGGGGAACTTCGGCATCCCGGAGATCGCGTCCTGCAGCCACAGTTTGGCCTGCACTACGGGCCGGCGCAGCCAGCGTTCCCGCTCCAACGCACGGTGCATCTTGCGCGGTCGACTGGTGTAGCGCCAGCGCGCCCACGGCGCATGCGGGCGGGACAACCGGATCGCCCCGACGAACAGCAGCGGCGTGATGAACATGCCGACCAGACCCGTCCACACCTTGCCCTTGAGCAGTACGACGACCGCGAGCAGCAGGGTCAGCACCGCCGAGGCGACCACACTGGCCCTCGCCAGCGGGTTGTGATCGTCGCGCCAGATGCCGATATCGAAAAACGACAGGGGGTTGAAGCCCAGAATCAGCAGCCCGGCCACCGCAACCGCCGCGAAGACCGCGTCGACCGACGTCCGACCGTCCTCGGACCAGTACACGTCGGAAAGATGCAGGATCAACGCGAACTCGTCAAGAACCAGCGCCGCGCCGATCCCGAAAAAGATTGAAGCGACGGTGAATTCGGGTACTCCCCCATCCACCGACAACGTCACCATCGCGATCCCGGAGACCATGACCAGGATCACACCGATCACCACGTGGTGGATGTGCATTGAGCCGTGGCCAATGTTGCGCGGTTGCCACCACTTACGCGGTGCGTCGCTGTCGGCATGCCGGCGGATGTACCGCACGATGGTGCGGGTCACAAAGAACGTCAGGATGAATGCGACCAGGCAGCAAAACAACGGCATGCGCCCATGCGCGATGAAGTCCAGCTGCAAGCTCAGATGCACGCAGAAAACTTACGCCGACCTGCGCGTGCCATGGCTCCGATACCGTCGGACGCGCCGGTCACCGATAGTCTGTTGGGCGGAATGAGTACTTTGCGGTCGCCCAGCGGGGCAGCTTGGGGGCCAACCATCGCGTGGCGGCTCTTCCAGCTGCTCACGGCCGCCGCCCTGGTCTGGGCGGGCTGGCGGTTGCTGGGGCAGACGCCCTACCGCATCGATATCGACGTCTACCGCATGGGTGGGCAGGCCTGGCTCGACGGGCGGCCGCTGTATGCCGACGGCGCCATGTTCCAGACCCGGTGGGGCCTGGACCTGCCGTTCACCTATCCTCCACTGGCCGCCATCGCCTTCTCCCTGTTGGCGTGGCTGTCGCTGCCGGGCGCCAGCGTCGCGATCACCCTGATCACGCTGGTGCTGCTGATCGTCTCGACGGTGATCGTGCTGACCCGCCTGGACGTGTGGCCCGCGTCGGCTGCCGCGCCCGGGCCGGCGTGGCTGCGGCGATGCTGGCTCGCCGCGGCGATCGTTGCCCCCGCGGTGGTCTACCTCGAACCGATCCAGTCGAACTTCGACTTCGGCCAGATAAACGTGGTGCTGATGACGCTGGTCATCGCCGACTGTGTGCCCCGTAGGACGCCGTGGCCACGGGGAATGCTGCTGGGCGTCGCGATCGCGCTCAAGCTCACCCCGGCGGTGTTCCTGCTGTATTTCGTGCTGCGCCGCGACGGCCGCGCGGTGCTGGTCACCGCGGCGTCGGTGGTGGTGGCCACGCTGGCCGGGTTCGCCCTGGCCTGGCGGGACTCCCTGGAGTACTGGACGGATACGGTGCGCAACACCGACCGGATCGGCACGGCGACGCTGAACACGAACCAGAACATCGCCGGCGCGCTGGCCCGGCTCGACCTCGGTTCCGGTGCGCGGTTCGCGCTGTGGACGCTGGCCTGCTTCGCGGTGCTCGCGGTAACGGTGTGGGCGGCGCGGCGCGCTCTGCGCGCCGGCGAACCGGTGCTGGCCCTGATCTGCGTGGCGATGTTCGGCCTGGTGGTCTCGCCGGTCTCGTGGTCTCACCACTGGGTGTGGGCGCTGCCCACAGTGCTGGTGACCGGCGTGTTGGCGTACCGGCGCAGGCATGTGATGCTCGCCGTCCTCACCGTGGCCGGGGTGGCGCTGATGGTGTGGACGCCCATCGACCTGATGCCCGAGCACCACGAGACCGCGGCGTCGCTCTGGCGCCAGCTCGCGGGCGCGTCTTACGTCTGGTGGGCGCTGGCGGTGCTCTTGGTGGCAGGCACCGTGTCGACGCCTGCCGCCGCACGCAACCGGCCGGCCGTCGACGCCGCGCCGGTGCACGCAACCAGCTAGCCCGCGGCCGACTCCGGCATCCGGGCCGCCGGCTTGGCGGGAATGGCGGTGTCCGCGCCTTCCTTGACGTCGGCGGCGTAGAGATCGACGTACTCCTGCCCGGAAAGGCGCATCAACTCGTACATCACCTCATCGATCACGGCCCGCTCGATGAACCGGTTGCCGGCCAGGCCTTCGAACCGGCTGAAATCCATCGGCTTGCCGAACTTGACCTGCACCCGGCCGAATCGCCACATCTTGCTGCCCGGGGGGTTGACCTCGTTGGTTGCGATCATCGCGACCGGAATAACCGGCACCCCGGTCTGCAGCGCCAGGCGCGCAAGCCCGGTCTTGCCCTTGTACAGCCGTCCGTCGGGTGAGCGGGTGCCCTCGGGATACATGCCGAGGAGCTTGCCCTGGTTCAGTATCCGCTCGGCGGTGTCCAGCGCGTTCTGCGCGGAGTCGGCGTCGGTGCGGTCGATCGGGACCTGTCCGGCCGCGGTGTAGAACCACCGGGTGAACCAGCCCTTGAGCCCGGTTCCGGTGAAATATTCCGCCTTGGCCAGGTAGGTGATCCGGCGCCGCACCACCAGGCACAGGTAGAAGCTGTCCGCGACGGCCAGGTGGTTACTGGCGAGGATGGCCGCGCCGGAGTGCGGAACATAGTCCAGCCCTTCGACTTTCGGCCGGCCCAGCAATGTCAGCAGGGGTCCCATGAAGACGTACTTAAACAGCCAATACCACATGAACCCTCTCCCCATCGGGCGCACCGGACGGTGCTCTGCGACAACTGTACCCAGGCGCTGTCAATGCGACCACAGCTCAGCCGGTCACTCCTCGACCGTGACCGGGATGTCCTGATAGCGCCCGGGGCCCGGCCCGGCCGGCTCGGGCCCTTCCGGAGGTTGTCGGGGTCCGGGCGCCGTGTCAAGGTCGTCGATCATCGCGCGGATCACCGCCAGCAGCGACACGCTGTGGTCGGCGACGACCGTCAGCAGCGGATGCTGCTCGCCGCTCATCAGGGCCGCCAGCGCGCACACCGGGCACCACACCTGCTGGCATCTGCCGGGGCCTTCGGAGCTTCCCGCCGCCATCTCGGCAGCCGATCGCACCGCGGGGTCGAGCCGGTTCAGGATGGCCTGCGCCAACTGGCGCAGTTCTGGACCAATGTCGCGGTGCACCTCACTCACGTCGGCCACACCTCCGGATTCGGTCGAAAACGCACCGTCAACTCACCGCCCCGTAACTGCGCGTCCGTCACGATGCAACGCCGCAGCACGGACGCCAGCCGAACCCGCCGCCGCATGCCGCCGGCGCCGATGATCAAATCGTCGTCGACCCGGCCCAGTGTCAACGCGGAGGAGTCGACCTGCGGCAACTCTAGCCGCAACCGGTAGGTGGCTTCGAGCCCTACTCCCGATTCGCGGTCCACCACCGGCCGCAGCGGCCCCGGCGGCGGCGAGCCGTCGCGGCGGCGGGCGCACTCGAGCAGCTCGGCGAGCGCCTTGGCCCCGATCGGCTCACCGGCCAGGTGCGGCACCAGCACCAACTGCACATCGCCGATGGTGGTGTCGAGCTCCTCGAGAACCGCCTGCTGGTCGCCGATGCGCTCGGCGTACCAGTCGAACGCGGGATGCTCGGGCAGGTTGCGGTACTCATACGAGTCGTCTTGAACCAGAATCTGATTGACGATCAACTCGTCGACCCGCACGCCCATCAATGCCAGCGCGCCCAGGGTGCGGGCCGCCTCGGCGGCCACTACCCGTTCGGCGGTCAGCACCAGATGCGCGCTCACCCGCGACCCGTCGGTGAGCAGTGAGCTGAGCTGGTCGGTCCCGGCGCCGACCCGCTCGACCAGACCGACCACTGCCGCCGAGCGGGCCTCACCGGCCGCGGCGGACAGCCGGCGATGCCGCGGCCAGGCCCGTTCCAGGTACAGACCGAACGTCGCGGGCAGCGTCAGCATGCGCAGCGCGTCGGCCGTCGAGGCGCAGTCGACGACCACGTGATCCCACGCCCCCGCGGAGGCAAGCTCGCCGACCTCGTGCAGGCCGAGCACCTCCTGGATCCCGGGAAGGGCCGAGAGCTCTTCGGGGGCAATGTCTCCCAGATCCGACTCCGGGAATCGGCCGGACAGCAAGCCGGCGATCTCGCGCCAGTGCGCTTCCAGCAGCGCCAGCGTGTCCAATGCCAGCGCGTCGAGGAATCCGCCACCGGCGTCCGCGTCGTCGGCGAGCACCCGGGTCGGCTCCCGCAGACCGGTCGGCGTGATCGCGGTGCCCAGCACGTCGCCGATCGAATGCGCCTGGTCGGTCGACACGATCAGCACCCGCAGCCCTGCGCGCGCGTCGCGTACGGCGGTGGCGGTTGCCAACGTGGACTTACCTACCCCGCCCTTGCCAACGAAGAGACTGATCCTGGCGTTGGCAGCCGCTTCGGCGGCATCCCTCAGCTCACTCAGCCTCGACTCGTTTCTTGAGGTCTTTCAATGCGGTGTCGGTCAACCTGCGCTCGGCCTTGCGCTTGAGCAGGCCGATCATCGGGAAGATCAGGTCGACCGAGAGTTCATAGGTGACGTCTGTTCCAGATCCCTTGGGCGACAAGTGATATGCGCCATCGAGAGCCTTGAGTAGCGAACTGGACACCAGTGTCCACCGCACCGAGCCGCGGTCGACCTGTTGCCAGTCGTACTTCAACACCATGGTGTCCTTGAGGACCGCGGCGTCCAGCACGAGTCGGGCCGTCTTGGGATATCCCGCCGCGTTGGCCTCTAGTACCTCGCACTCCTTGTATTCGTTGACCCATTGCGGATAGGAATCGATGTCGGCGATGACATCCATCACCGTCGAAGGGTCCGCATCGATATGGATCGTCTGCGCCGTCTTTTCCGCCACCTGTTCTCTTCCCTGATTCGCTAACGCCTCGGGCAAAAATCTACCCTCCCCCGATGGCTCTGACCCAGGATCAGGTCACTCGGGACAACCCCACCGGACGTGACGACTCAAGCGTGCGCTTCAGCTCGAACGCCATCTTCTTGCCTGTTACTCGGCGCCTATGGTTGAGCTTGGCCAGGTTCATCCGGGCCAGCTGCCACGCCGCCGCGCCGGAGGGCTCAGCGTGCAGGAAATAGTGCAGGATCACCCCGTCGAGGGCGGGTTCCAGCCACACCTCCATGGCGCCGGTCAGCGCACCGGTCACCGTCCAGCGATGCCCCTGGGGGCCGCGGTCCTCGATGACCGTCAACCGCAGGTCGGGCCACCAGCGTCGCCAGCTCGCGGGATCGGCGACGGCCTTGCCCACCTCGACCGGGTCGGCGGCGACGAAGGTCTCGTCGGCGATCTGGATGCTGTTCATCGCCTACAAGCTTCACATATGCGGATCCGTCGGCCGTGCCGGGCCGACTAGGCTGTTGCGGCAAAGTCGCTAGCAGAACTCGGAGGCAAGGATCGTGCGTGAGTTCAGTGTTCCGGCGTCGTTCAGCGTCGGCAAGCACGACAACATCGTCAGCTCCGTCTATTCACATGAACGCGAGGATCCCGACCACGTGATCTTCCAGCGCCTGGTCGACGGCGCGTGGACCGACGTGACATGCGCCCAGGCGGCCAGTCAGATCCGATCGGCGGCTTTGGGATTGATCGCCGAAGGTGTCAAGCCCGGTGACCGGGTCGCGCTGCTGTCGGCGACCCGTTACGAATGGCCGATCCTCGACCTCGCGATCCAGTCCGTCGGCGCGCTCACCGTCCCCATCTACGAGACCTCCTCGGCCGAGCAGGTTCGATTCGTGCTGGCCGATTCCGGTGCGGTGCTGGCGCTCGCCGAAACCGACGCGCACGCCGAGCGGATCGAGCAGCTCAAGGGCGAGCTGCCCGACCTGCGGAAGGTGCTGCGCATCGACGGGTCCGGCCCGTCGGCGCTGGATGCGCTGGCCGAGGCGGGCAAGGCACTCGACCCCGCATCGCTCGACGAACGCCTCGCCGGCATTCGGGCCGCCGACCCGGCCACGCTGATCTACACCTCGGGCACCACCGGCCGGCCCAAGGGTTGCCAGCTCACGCACTCCAACTTGGTGTACGAGATCCGCGGCGCCAAAGCATACTTCCCGACCCACCTGGCCAAGGGCGAGCGCATGCTGGTGTTTCTTCCGCTGGCCCATGTGCTGGCCCGCGCGATCACGATCGCGGCATTCGCCAACAAGGTGACATTGGGGTTCACCAGCGATATCAAGAACCTGGTGCCGCTGTTCGGGGTGTTCAAGCCGACGCTGGTGGTGTCGGTGCCCCGGGTGTTCGAGAAGGTCTACAACACCGCCGAACAGAACGCCCGCAGCGACGGCAAGGGCCGGATTTTCGACATCGCCGCCAATACCGCGATCGACTGGAGCAAAGCCCAGGACACCGCCGGGCCGGGCCTGCTGCTGCGGGCCAAGCACGCGGTCTTCGACCGGCTGGTCTACGGCAAGCTGCGCGCCGCGCTCGGCGGAGACTGCCGCGCCTCGATATCCGGTGGTGCGCCGCTGGGCGCGCGGCTCGGTCACTTCTACCGCGGTGTCGGGCTGAGCATTTACGAAGGATACGGGCTGACCGAGACCAGCGCGGCGATCACGGTCAGCCCCGCCGATGACTTGAAGATCGGCTCGGTCGGAAAGTTGTTGCCGGGCAACAGCATGCGCATCAACGATGACGACGAACTGTTGGTGCGCGGCGGGGTGGTGTTCAGCGGCTACTGGCACAACGAGGAGGAGACCAAGGCGGTGTTCTCCGACGGCTGGTTCCACACCGGCGACCTCGGCGCGATCGACGATGACGGCTTCTTGTCCATCATCGGCCGCAAGAAGGAGATCATCGTCACCGCCGGCGGCAAGAACGTCGCCCCCGCCGCCCTGGAAGATCAACTGCGGGCCCATCCGCTGATCAGCCAGGCGATGTGTGTCGGCGACGCCAAACCGTTCGTCGCCGCGCTGATCACCATCGACCCCGAAGCCTTTTCGGGATGGAAGCAGCGCAACGGCAAGGATGCCGGCGCGTCGGTCGGTGACCTGGCCGCCGATCCCGACCTGATCGCCGAGATCGACCTCGCCGTCAAGGGCGCCAACCAGGCGGTCTCCAAGGCCGAGGCGATCCGCAAGTTCCGCATCCTGCCGGTGGATTTCACCGAGGACACCGGCGAGCTGACGCCGACGCTGAAGGTCAAGCGCAAGGTGGTGGCCCAGAAGTTCGCCACCGATATCGAAGCCCTCTACGAGAAGGACTGACCGCACAGCAGGGTGCCCAGGCGTGCGGCCTGGGTGCGCCACTGCCAGTTCGCGACGACCCATTGCCGGCCCGCGGCGCCCATCGCCGCGGCCCGGTCGGGGTCGGCAAGGATGTCACCGATTGCCGCGGCGACCGCGTCGACATCCCAGCCGTCGACGACCAGTCCGGTCTTTCCGTCGCGCACCGTTTCCGGCGCGCCACCGGACCGGCCCGCCACGACCGGCACTCCCGTCGCGGACGCCTCCAGGTAGACGATGCCCAGGCCCTCGACGTCCAGGCCGGCGCCGCGGGTGCGGCACGGCATCGCGAACACATCCGCCATCGCGTGGTGGGCGGGCAGCTCGGCACCGGGCACCCCGTCGGTGAACACCACATGGTCGGCGACGCCGTAGCGGTGTGCCAGCCGGTGCAGTGCCGCCCGGTACGGTCCTCCCCCGACGATGACCAGGACGGCACCATCGATGCGCTGCCGGAGGGCGGGCAGCGCGCGGATCAGCACGTCCTGACCCTTACGCGGCACCAGCCGGGACACGCACACCACGACCGGACGCTCACCCAGCCCGTAGCGCGCCCGCAGCTCCGCGCGTGCGGCGGTGTCGGGCGTGAACCGCTCGGTGTCCACCCCGGGAGGTAGGTGTTCCAGCGCCGCATCCGGCCCGAACGCCGAGGCGAATCGGCGCCGGGTGTAGCGGCTGACGAACGTCACCACGTCGGTGTCGTTTCCGATGCGGCGCAACGCCGTTCGCGCCATCGGCAGCATCGACCAGCCCACCTCGTGGCCGTGTGTACTGGCCACGACGCGGTGAGTCCCGGCGCTGCGGGCCCGCGAAGCCAGGAGCGCCAGCGGCGCGGCCGCCCCGAACCACACCGTTTCGACGTCGTGCTGCGCGATCAGCCGCCGCATGCGCGCGGCCACCGCGGGGACCGGTAGCATGAGCGAGCCCGGATGCCGCACCACGGAATAACCGGTGGCCCGGGCCTGGGCATCAAAGTCCTCGCACCCCTTCCATTTCGGCGCGTACACCGTCAAGGTGTGTGACCCGGCCCGTGCCAACTGGTCCACCAGTTCGGCAAGGTAAGACTGGATGCCGCCGCGCCGCGGCGGAAAGTCGTTGGTTACCAGCAGAACCCGGGTCATCCCGGCCAGGTTAGCCGGTCAGCCATTGCCGCCAGCGGGTCAGCACCTCATCCATGTCCGCGCCGAGCGTCTCGCGCACGGCGGTTTCCACGCCGGGATGGCCCGCCCCGCAGGCGTTCAGATACAGCGCCCGCAGTGCGGCGGTGCCGTACCGGTCGACGACGAACCGGCTGAACCACCAGGCCCGGTCGTACGCCGGCGAGCGGGCCGCGTCGGCGCGCTCCAGGTCAGCGTCGGTGGGCAGCGCCGCCAGCGAGGCGGCCTGCTGCGGCCGGGCCGTGTGCGGGCGCGCGATGAAGTCGGCGACGCCTTCGGTGAGCCAGCGTGGCGCATCGGAGGCGGTGGCGGCACGGGTGGCGTAATGGAAGAGCTCGTGGCGCAACACGATTCGCAGCGCAGCATCGCTCATCGCCGCCGCCCCCGGCGCGAAGACGATCCGCTCGGCGGTGGTCGCGGCGGCGATGTCCGCCCCGCCGCCGGCCAGGGCGGCGAACTGCTCATCGGATCCCGCGGCGACGACGACGATGTCGCGCGGCCAGTCGGTGCCCCAGAACTCGGTCACGGCCTGGGCGGCGTCGCCGATCTGCCCGCCGATGCGGGTGAGCAGCGGCGCCGTGTGCTCGCCCAGCCCGATGAACTGGGCGGTGCGTCCGTAGGGCAGGCTCAGCGTGCTCGACGCCGGCAGCGACACAGTGGGCGTGGTGAGTGCGGCCGCGATGCGGGGGCCCCCAACCGCGGGCGTGCCGACCAGTGTCGCCGCGAGGATCAGCTCGGCGAGCAGCAGCAGGCCAAGCAGTGAGCGCTCAGTACCGACGGACGTTGTGGATCGGCGCATTGGTCACCGGGACGACTCGCACCGGGGTGCCGTAGGTGGACGCGTGCACCATCATTCCATCGCCGACGTACATGCCGACGTGCGAGGCGTCCGAGTAGTAGGTGACCAGGTCGCCCGGCTGCATTTCCGACATCGACACCGGCTGGCCGCCCTGCGCCAGCGCCTGGCTGGAGTGCGGCAGCGAGAGGCCGGCCTGCTGGTAGGCCCACATCACCAGGCCCGAGCAGTCGAAGGCGTTCGGCCCGGACCCGCCCCACGAGTATGGCGAACCGATGCGGCTCAACGCGGCCTGAATGGCGACGGCGGCCTGGCCGCCGGGAGCGGCGGCGATGGCGGCTTGCGGGGGTGCCACGTCGCCGGCGGGGATGCCGCCCGGTGGGGCGGCCAGGATGGCGGGGTCGCCCGCCGGTGGCAAGGCGGCAGGGGGAGGGTCGGGAGGTGCGGCGGGCGCCGGTGGAATGGCCGCCAACGCCGCCCGTTGATTCGGTGTCAGTGCCAGGTACTGCGACTTGACGACGGCGATCTGAATCTGCAGCTGGCTTTGCTTGGATTGCAGCTCTGCGCGCACTGCGGCGGCCTGCTCGGTGGCGGTCTTGGCCTCCGAGGCCGATATGGCAGAGGCTTCCTCGGCCCATGCGGCTTGTTCGCCGATGCCGCGGTAGCTGGCCAGCTGCGCCGACATCTCGGTGGCCATCACCCGCTGAACGGCGAGCTGGTCGATGAGGTGCTTCGGCGAGGCGGCGGTCATCATCGCGCTCATGCCGTCGGTACGGCCGCCCATATATTGGGCGGCAGCAAACCTGTCGACTGCTGACTGGAACGTTGCCAACTGCGCCTTGGCGGCATCGGCGGCTGCCACGTCCGCGGCGTGCTTCGCATCGGCGTCCCGCTGTACAACCAGCTTGTTGTTGAGATCCAGCTGTGCCGAATGCATCGCCTCGGCGGTCTGCTCGGCTTGCCTCGATAACTCATTCAGCTTTGCCAGTGCATCATCAGCAGGGTCGGCCTGCACATTTGCTGTGAGTACGCCCGTGAGAAGAGTCAATCCGGCTATCACACCTATGACGGGTCGTCGAACAACGCGTCTGATTCGGTGCGTGCGGTCGAGCCTCAAGATTATGCATCCTTCAAAATGCCGTGACGAGCCGCCTCGAAGTACAGTTAGGTCTCAGATAGGTTACGAAACGGCATCGGGCTTGTCCAACAAAGACGCAAATTTGACAGCCATCCGGACATTTTTTTCTGCGCCCACGCCAGCACGTGTCGTCAGGCAGCCCCGGAACCGCCGTGCCGGTGAACCGGCACCAGCCGCAAGCGCGGCGCCAGTCCGACGTCGGCCAGCACCTCCAGCGCGGCGCGCTCGTCGGAGAGCAAGGTGTCCGGTACCCCGAGCAGCACGCTGACGACGCAGTCCTTGCACCCCGGACCGCGCACGGCGCAGTCGTCGCAGTCGATGATCACCGTGCCCGTGTCCGTGCCTGGTTCGTCGGCCTGTGCCATCAGGGTTGGTCCTCTCCATCGGTGTTGCCCGCACCGTATCGGCGGGCACCGACATTCCCCACCGGTGGTGTCGGTCGGGCGACCTACCGTTACTGGCCATGGGCCAGCTGAGCTTCGCTGACGTCGACCCGCTCGCGGACGTGCCCCTGCGCGACACCACCTTCGTCGTGGTGGACCTGGAGACCACCGGCGGCCGGGCCAACCCCACCGAGCCGGACGGATCGGACTACGACGCGATCACCGAGATCGGGGCGGTCAAGGTGCGCGGCGGGGTGGTTCTGGGCGAGCTGGCCACGCTGGTCGACCCCGGTCGCAGCATCCCGCCGCAGATTATCGCGCTCACCGGGATCACGTCGACGATGGTGTGCAACGCCCCGACCATAGACTCGGTGCTGCCGGCGTTTCTGGAGTTCTCCCGCGGCGCGGTGCTGGTCGCCCACAACGCCGGCTTCGACATCGGATTCCTGCGCGCGGCCGCACGGCGTTGCCAGATCGCCTGGCCCCGTCCGCCGGTGCTGTGCACCGTCCGGTTGGCCCGCCGGGTGCTCACCCGCGACGAGGCTCCCAGCGTGCGGCTGGCCGCGCTGGCGCGGCTGTTCGGCGCCGCCACCACGCCGACACACCGCGCACTCGACGACGCCCGCGCCACCGTCGACGTGCTGCACGGGCTGATCGAGCGGGTCGGCAACCGGGGCGTGCACACCTACACCGACCTGTGCTCGTACCTGCCCGACGTGACACCGGTCCAGCGGCGCAAGCGGTTTCTCGCCGATCCGCTGCCGCACCGGCCGGGGGTGTACCTGTTCCGCGGACCCGCGGCCGAGGTCCTCTACGTCGGTACCGCGGTGGATCTGCGGCGACGGGTCAGCCAGTACTTCACCGGCGCCGACCCGCGAACCCGCATCAAGGAGATGGCGACGCTTGCCACCCGCGTCGACCATGTGGAGTGCGCGCACGATCTGGAAGCGGGGGTGCGCGAGCTGCGGCTGCTGGCCGCGCACGCACCGCCCTACAACCGGCGGTCCAAGTTCCCGCACCGGTGGTGGTGGGTGACCCTCACCCACGAAGCCTTTCCGCGGTTTTCCGCGGTGCGCACTCCCAAGCGCGACAGCGCGGTCGGACCGTTCCGCTCTCGCACCGGGGCGGTCGAAACCGCCGAACTGCTGGCCCGGTTCACCGGGGTGCGGACCTGCACCACACGGCTGGCCCGCTCGGCGCGGCACGGCCCCGCCTGCCGCGAACGCGAACTGTCGCCGTGCCCCGCTGGCCGCGGCGTCACCGCGGCCGAGTACGCCGCGGCACCTGGGCGGGCCGCCGAGCTGATCGACGGGCAGAACAGCGGCGCGTTGAGCGCGGTGCTGGCGCACATCACCGGCCTCGCCGAGGCCAACCGCTACGAGACCGCCGCGCGGCTGCGCGATCACGCCGCCGCCGCGATCGACGTGCTGTGGAAGGGTCAGCGGCTGCGCGCGCTGGCGTCGGTCACCGAACTGGTGGCGGCGCGCCCGGACGGTGACGGCGGCTGGCACCTCGCGGTGATCCGGCACGGGCAGCTGGCCGCGGCGGGAAGCGCCCGTCGCGGCGTACCGCCGATGCCGGTGGTCGATGCCATTTGCGCTGCGGCCCAAGCGGTTCTGCCGACCTGCGCGCCGTTGGGCGGGGCACTGGTCGAGGAGACCGCGCTGATCGCGCGCTGGCTGGGCGAGCCCGGGGTCCGCATCGTGCGCGCCAAGCCCGGGTATGCCTCCCCGACGGGATCGGCAGGCCGATGGGCCTCCTGGGCCGCGGCGGCCCGCTCGGCGCGGCTGGCGGCCGAGCAGGCCCTGACCCTTGAAGACGCCTCAGACCTTCTGGGTGAACCCCACCCAACGCGCGAGCAGCTTTTCGGCCGCCCCCGAGTCGATCGCCTCGGCGGCGCGCGCCAGCCCCGACTCCCAGGCCGGCACCCATTTGGCGTCGCTGGATAGTCCCGCGTGGGCCACCATCGCACCGGCCGCGTTGAGCACCACCGCATCGCGCACCGGGCCCTTCGCGCCGGCCAGCACCGATCGGACTTCGGCCGCGTTGGCCTCCGCGTCGCCGCCCACCAGAGCGGAAAGCTCGGCGCGCGCGAACCCGAACGCGGCCGGGTCGAGCGTCAACCGCTCGACAGTGCCGGCCTGCACCCGCCAGATGGTGCTGGTCGTGGTGGTGGTCAGCTCGTCGAGCCCGTCGTCGCCGTGCACCACCAACACGCTGGACCGGCGCGAGGCGAACACTCCGGCCATCACGCCAGCCAACTCGGCCCATGCGCAGCCGATCAGGCCCGCCCGCGGGGAGGCCGGATTCGTCAGCGGACCAAGCAGATTGAACACCGTCGGCACCCCGATCTCGCGGCGCACGACGGAGGCGTGCCGGTAGGACGGGTGAAACTGCGGTGCGAAGCAGAAACCGATGCCGACCTCGGTGACACTGCGGGCGACCTCGTCGGGCCCAAGGTCGATGCGCAGCCCCAGCGCCTCCAATGTGTCGGCGCCACCCGACAGCGACGAGGCCGCCCGGTTGCCGTGCTTGACCACCGGCACCCCACTTGCGGCCACCACGATCGCCGCCATCGTGGACAGGTTCACGGTGTTGGAGCCGTCACCGCCGGTGCCGACCACGTCGACGGTGTCGGTGCCGATAACGTCGGTCGGAACCCGGCGCGCGTGGATGAGCATGGTGTCGGCCAACTCGGTGACCTCTGCCGACGTCGGGCGCTTCATCTTCATCGACACGCCGAAGCCGGCGATCTGTGCGGGCGTAGCCGTGCCGGTCATGATCTGGTCCATGGCCCAGGCGGCCTGACCCGGCGCCAGCGCCTGCCCGGTCGTCAGACGACCCAGGATCTGCGGCCACGTGGGCGAGTCACCAGAAGGTTGGGGGGATGCCACGCCAGGATGTTATCCCCGAGTCGCTTCGCTGCTGCCCGCCGAATCTTACGAATTGCTCCACCCGGGTGGTACTCAACAACTACAAAGCGTCATACTTGCTCCTGTGACGAGCGCTGTAGGGACCTCGGGAACCGCCATCACGTCGCGCGTACATTCGCTTAACCGGCCCAACATGGTCAGTGTCGGCACCATCGTGTGGCTCTCCAGCGAGCTGATGTTCTTTGCTGGACTGTTCGCGATGTACTTCACCGCCAGGGCGCAGGCCGGTGGTGACTGGCCGCCACACCCGACCGAACTGAACCTCGTTCAGGCGGTGCCGGTGACGCTGGTGCTGATCGCGTCCTCGTTCACCTGTCAGATGGGCGTGTTCGACGCCGAGAAGGGTGACGTGTTTGGGCTGCGGCGCTGGTATGTGATCACTCTCCTGATGGGCACCTTCTTCGTCCTTGGTCAGGGCTACGAGTACATCCACCTGGTCGACCACGGCACCACCATCCCCGGCAGCGCCTACGGCTCGGTCTTCTACCTGGCCACCGGATTTCACGGTCTGCACGTCATCGGCGGACTGATCGCCTTCATCTTCCTGCTCGCCCGCACCAGGATGAGCAAGTTCACCCCGGCGCAGGCCACCGCCGCGATCGTCGTCTCGTACTACTGGCACTTCGTCGACATCGTGTGGATCGCGCTGTTCGCCACGATCTACTTCGTTCGATGAAGCGTCAGCCGATGAGAAGGGGTTCGATGACCAAGTCCCGCCGTCGGCTGCGCCGGCGCCTATCGGCGGCATTGCTGCTGCTGATCGGACTCGCGGCCGCGGGTGGCCTGGCGGCCACGCTTACGCCGTCGCCGCAAGTTGCCGTCGCCGACGAGTCGGCCTCGGCGCTGCTGCGCACCGGCAAGCAGCTGTTCGACACCTCGTGCGTGACCTGCCACGGCGCCAACCTGCAGGGCGTCGATGACCGCGGGCCCAGCCTGATCGGTGTCGGTGAGGCCGCGGTCTACTTCCAGGTGTCCACCGGCCGCATGCCCGCGATGCGCGGCGAGGCCCAGGCGGCCAAAAAGCCCCCGATCTTCGACGAGTCGCAGATCGATGCGCTGGGCGCCTACGTGCAGGCCAACGGCGGCGGCCCGACCGTGGTCCGCGATCCCGACGGCAGCATCGCCCAGGAGTCGCTGCTCGGCGACGACGTGGCCCGCGGCGGTGACCTGTTCCGGCTGAACTGCGCGTCCTGCCACAACTTCACCGGCAAGGGCGGCGCGCTGTCCTCGGGTAAGTACGCCCCCGACCTCGGCGAGGCCAATCCGCAGGAGATCTACACCGCGATGCTGACCGGCCCGCAGAACATGCCCAAGTTCTCCGACCGCCAGCTCTCCCCCGACGAGAAGCGTGACATCGTCGCCTATGTCCGGGAGGCGGCCGAGACACCCAACCCCGGCGGGTACGGCCTCGGCGGCTTCGGTCCGGCGCCCGAGGGCATGGCGATGTGGATTATCGGGATGGTGGCCATCATCGGTGTGGCCCTGTGGATCGGATCGCGAGCATGAGCCAGGACAGCGGAGACGTCAAGGGAACGGATACCCCTGGCCAGCAAGGCGTTCCCGGACAACCCAGCGACGCGGAACTGGCCGCGATGTCGCGCGAAGAACTTGTCGAGCTGGGCGGCCGGATGGACGGCGTCGAGACGGTCTACAAGGAGACCCGCTGGCCGGTGGAGGGCACCAAGGCCGAGAAGCGGGCCGAGCGCGGCGTCGCCTATTGGCTTCTGCTGGCCGGCTTTTCGGGGCTGGCGCTGCTGCTGGTGTTCCTGTTCTGGCCGTGGGAGTTCAAGCCGTACGGCTCAGAAGGTGAGTTCCTCTATTCGCTGGCAACCCCGCTTTACGGACTGACGTTCGGGCTGTCGATTACGGCGATCGGCATCGGCGCGGTGCTGTTCCAGAAAAAGTTCATCCCCGAGGAGATTTCGATCCAGGACCGCCACGACGGGCGCTCCCCCGAGATCCAGCGTAAGACCGTCGCAGCCAACCTCACCGATGCGCTGGAGGCGTCAACGCTTAAGCGGCGCAAGCTGATCGGCTTGTCGCTGGGCGTTGGGTTGGGCGCGTTCGGTCTCGGCACGCTCGTCGCGCTCGCCGGCGGTCTGATCAAGAACCCGTGGAAGCCGGTGGTGCCGACCGCGGAAGGCCTGAAGGCGGAGTTGTGGACGTCGGGGTGGACCCCACGCTTCCACGGCGAGACCATCTACCTGGCCCGCGCCACCGGAAGGACCGGCGGATCACCGTACGTCAAGATGCGTCCGGAGGACATCGACGCCGGCGGCATGGAGACGGTGTTCCCGTGGCGGGAGTCCGACGGCGACGGCACCACCGTCGAGTCGGAACACAAGCTCACCGAGATCGCACTGGGCGTCCGCAACCCGGTCATGCTCATCCGCCTCAAGCCCGGCGACATGCCCAAGGTGGTCAAACGCAAGGGTCAGGAGAGCTTCAACTTCGGCGACCTGTTCGCCTACACCAAGGTCTGCTCGCATTTGGGTTGCCCCTCTTCGCTTTACGAGCAGCAGACGTATCGCATCCTCTGCCCGTGCCACCAGTCGCAAT
>JBEVHG010000200.1:0-12800 GCA_040511335.1 Mycobacterium sp.
ACTTTTCCGCGGCACCACTGGACGGGGCTCGAAATTCTCATCTGAAATGTCCAATTGGCCAAACAGTGGCCAAGTCACTTGAGAAATGGACATCTAATTTGAGAACCTACAGCGGCTTAGGTGACCTTCGCCATGTTGGTGAAGCGCGACAGATGGAGTTGGTGCGCGACGGTGATGGTCTTGGTCGGACCGTTGCGGTGCTTGCCAAGAATTAGGTCGGCCTCGCCGCCACGCGGATCGTCGCGCTCGAACGCATCAGGGCGGTGCAGCAAGATGACGACGTCGCTATCTTGTTCAAGACTATTATGCAAGCTAACTAAATTCGCGACGAAATTGTGCGTGCCGCTTACGGTTCCGTCATAGACGTCGTGCTCACCTATGCTGGTGATCTCCACGATTTTGTCCCAGAACACGTCGCTCGTTGCGAGCGTATGCAGTTCGCGGTCATCCAACGCTACCGCTGTGCGATGCAACTTCGGCCGGCCAGGCGCATGGCTCCGCATCTCGACCGGCCGGAAATGAGTGTTGATCGCAAGCGCGAAATCACTATCGCTAATCCCCTTACGGGCCAGCACTTTACGCACTTTGCTCCACACCTCTGTCGGTACAGTATCCGCGCCGGGACGGCGAATCCGGGTGTCAAGATTGGCGAGAACTTCCTTCGCAGACCGTCCACGTGCGCCGTGCACGCCAACATGGCGAAGGAATCTCGTCTGGTTCTCTGCACGGTCGATTGTCAAGTGCCAGCAATCGCGATACCCAGGCTTTCGCACCCTAGCAATGCGTGAAAACACACCCAAGCGCAGCAACAAAATCGCTACGTCGTCGACGAGTCGACGGCTGGTCGAAGCGTAGTAGATTCGTCCCGAACCGACCTTCTCGTCCCACCGCACCGAACCGTCCGTGGCCCAGATATGCCGCAAGAACAGCGCGACTTGATCATTAGGCAAGGCGAAAACATCTTGCGGCACGAACTTTTCATGACTACGCCGCCCGAATAGGCCGAGTTTGTCGAGCCAAGCAGCAATCGGATTGCGCTTGCCGTGAGTTAAGCGGTATGGCGCCGGAAGCCGAAGTGTCGTGCACCGCGCCACCGCATAGTCGTCCCGGGCAGCGGTCACGCCGAAGTGTGCAGCCGCGATCGTCACCACCGCCAAGTTCGCCTCATCAATGCTTGCGTAACGGATCGGCTGATTCTTCACACATGAACCGTCGCCGATCATGTGCGCCAGCAGGATTACCTCTGAGTCGTCCATCCGTTGGGTACAAACAGGTTCCGGCACCCGGCGCGGCACCGCCAGTCGATCGCCAACCTTCAGCTGCTCCAGCGCAGTCCAGCCGTCAATGGTGCGGAAGGGATGGTTGCCCGTAGCTTCAACTTGCCGACCCGACGCCAGCCGAACTCGGAACACCTCTTTGCGGCCGCTGGGGAACACGTCGGTCATCGGGCGAGCGACCATCCGCATCCGTTCGTCGAGCGACCACACCAGCGGCCGCTCGCCGCTGGCGAGCAGTTCTCCCAGCGTTACCTCCGCGCCATTGTCGGCCCGCAGAATTCGCGTCGACGCGGTCAGGCATCCCGACTCGCGTAGGTCGGAGAGCATTGGCTTCTTGTCGGTTCGTTGCTCAGGGCCGCGGTTCAGCTGACTGATCGCCACCACCGGTACCTCGAGTTCCTTGGCCAGCAGCTTCAGGCTGCGGGAAAACTCCGACACTTCCTGCTGGCGTGACTCGAACTTCTTACCCGACGTCATCAGCTGCAGGTAATCCACAACGATCAGTTTCAAGTCCGCTTTCTGACGGAGCCGCCGCGCCTTAGCGCGGATTTCCATCATCGTCAGGTTGGGCGAATCGTCGATATACAGTGGCGCCTCACTGATTTCGCTCATCCGCCGCGCCAGCCGGGTCCAGTCGTCGTCGCTCATCCGACCCGACCGCATATCGGCAAGCTTGATCTTTGCCTCGGCCGACAGCAGTCGCATGACGATCTCGGACTTGCTCATCTCCAGCGAGAAGATGACGCTGGCCAACCGGTTCTTGATCGAACAGGACCGCAGGAAGTCCAGGCCGAGCGTGGAGTTGTGCGTCGGCACCATGCCCCGCCCGGCGAGGTACAGGCGCGCCGCGTTGTCCACCTGGACGCAGCGAACCGGATTGCTGCGGACCCGTCGCACCGCATCGATCTGCAACACCGGGGACATCAACGTCGCTGTCGCCCCCCGGCTGGCGTAGCGTGCCATCGACCCCGCCGCGGCGATGCTGTCCACGCCGCAACGCAATTCAGTCGTGGTGCGGACGCCATAGCCGGTCGGCCATTGGTGCCGCGCATCCGCGACAATGACCGTCCCGTCGGAGAACTCCACCTCGTAACACGGCCGGCCCAACATGACATCGGTGGCCGCCGCCACCCGCGTCGGCTCGCCATCGGCGCCGAGTAACAGATCCCCGACCGCGACATTGCCCATCGTGGTCCAGCCCATCGGCGTCGGCAGGGGGGTATCGAGCGCCAGCGCCTTCCCCACGCCCGGCCGCGCCGCGACGATGATCATCTGACCGGGATGCAGGCCGTTGGTCACGTCGTCCAGTTCGACGAAGCCGGTGGGCACGCCGCGGGCCAGCCCGCCCTGCGACGCGATCGCGTCGATCTCGTCCATCGTGGGCTGCAGCAGGTCTTCCAGTGCGACAAAGTCGTCCGACATCCGCCGGTCGGTGACGTCGTAGATCTCGGCCTGCGCCCGGTCCACCACCTCGGCGACGTCGGAGCCCTCCGCACCGGCGTAGCCGTACTGCACGACGCGCGTCCCGGCCTCGACCAGCCGCCGCAGCAGCGCCTTCTCGGCGACGATGCCGGCGTAGTACCCCGCGTTGGCGGCGGTCGGCACGGTGGAGATCAGCGTGTGCAGATAGGGCGCGCCGCCGATGCGGCGCAACAAGTTGCGGCGGTCCAGCTCGGCGGCGACGGTGACGGCGTCAGCGGGCTCGCCGCGACCGTACAGGTCGAGGATGGCGTCGTAGATGTTCTGGTGCGCCGGCCGATAGAAGTCACCGGGCCGGAGGCGCTCGAGCACGTCGGCGATCGCGTCCTTGCTCAGCAGCATGCCACCGAGTACGGATTGTTCTGCAGCGGCGTCTTGCGGGGGTTGGCGGCCGAAGTCCTCAGCCGGGGGAGGGACGTCCATCCCCGAATGACCGAGGTCATCCATGACAGCCACGACGTGTCTCACCTCTCCCTCGCCGCGCTCGAACGTGTATTCGATACTCGCTACCGTGACTGTAGGTCAGACCTCCGACGACCACCACCTCGGGGACTCCAGAACTGCCTTGCGACGGCCCACGCTAGACGTTGCTGGAGCGGTCGGAAACCCGGCCTGTTTATGAACTTGTGCATGGGATGTGGATATCTGCGTTCACCCATGTTGAGGCGTTGGGGAAAACCTGTGGATTACTGATCGGTTCACTTCTATCCCCGCAGATAAGCGCACCACAGAGGCCGTTGATATCTGTGGATGGCAATTTCCTCGGCGTGTCGGGCCGGGTTGCGATCTCGGGCGTGTTGTGTTTCACGCAGGAGCCGCGGAGGTTAACGGCTGGTTAGCTTCGCTGTGCATCCGATGTGGCGCAAAGTTCGCCAGCATGCACAGCAACACTCGGGGTGAAGGCCGATCATGGCCTTCACCCGAGTAATTGACGCTTACGCCTACTGCTCGGCGACGACGCTCAGTGAAATCGCGGCATCCACGTCGGGGTGCAACCGCACTGCGATCGGATGGGTGCCGACCGTCTTGATGTGAGCCTTGGGCAGCTGGATCGTGCGCTTGTCCAGATTCGGACCGCCGGCCTTCTTGACCGCGGCAACCACGTTGGCGGCCGTCACCGAACCGAACAGCTTGCCGGTATCGGCGGCTGCCTTCACCGGCAGCGCCACCGGGCCGAGACCCTCGATCGCGGCCTTCAGCTCGTTGGCGTGCTCGAGGCCCTGCACGGTCTTGATCTCGCGGGCCCGACGAATCTCCTCGGCCTGCCGCTCGGCCCCGCGGGACGCCACGATGGCCAGTCCGCGCGGCAGCAGGTAATTGCGTCCGTAGCCGTCCTTGACCTCGACGGTGTCACCGGCCGAACCCAGGTGGTCCACCTCGGCGGTAAGAATCAGTTTCATCTCTAGGGTCTTTCTGTTTTCGTCTTAGCGCGTCGATGAGCTGAACGGCAGCAGCGCGACCTCGCGAGCGTTCTTCACCGCAATGGCGATGTCACGCTGGTGCTGGACGCAATTGCCGGTCACGCGGCGGGCCCGAATCTTGCCGCGCTCACTGATGTAGGTGCGCAGCAGCGCGGTGTCCTTGTAATCGATCTCCTGCCCCTTCTTGGAGCAGAACACGCACTTGCGCGTCTTGATCGGCTTCTCTGGCGCCGGGCGCCGCTTGTTGGCCTTGGCCATGTGTCTATCTCTTTCTGGAATCGCTGATCAGTTGTGAGTCAGAAGGGCGGTTCGTCGTCGCCGCCGGAAAACGATCCCGACGCCGGCGCGCTGCCCCACGGGTCGTCCTTGGTCTCGGAGCCGCCACTACCGGTGCTGCCACCGGTGCTGCCGCGGGAGCCACCGCCACCGCCGCCGCCGAATCCGCCGCCACCGCCGCCACCGCCGCCGCTGCGGCTCGCCTTGTTCACCTTGGCGGTCGCATAGCGCAGCGACGGTCCGATCTCGTCGACCTCGACCTCGAACACGGTGCGCTTCTCACCCTCACGGGTTTCGAACGAACGCTGCTTGAGCCGTCCGGTCACGATGACCCGCGAGCCGCGCATCAGGCTTTCGGCCACGTTCTCGGCGGCCTCACGCCAGATATTGCACCGCAGAAACAGCGCGTCGCCGTCCTTCCACTCCCCGCTTTGGCGGTCGTAGATCCGCGGCGTCGACGCGACCGTGAAGTTGGCGACGGCGGCGCCGGACGGGGTGAAGCGCAGTTCCGGGTCGGCGGTCAGGTTTCCGACGACGGTGATGGTGGTGTCACCGGCCACGAGGTCCTCCTGGGATGTTGGCGGTGTGCTGGGAGCGGTCGCAGGCGAGCCTACGTAAGCACTCCGACGCACAGGTCGTTCGGCTAGTGCTTGTCGGTGCGCAGCACCTTGGTCCGCAGCACCGACTCGTTCAGGCTGAGCTGACGGTCAAGCTCGGACACCGTGGCCGGATCGGCCTTAACGTCGATGACCGCGTAGATGCCCTCGGCATGCTTGGCGATCTCGTACGCCAGCCGGCGACGGCCCCAGATGTCGACCTTGTCGACGGATCCGCCGTCCTTGCGGACGACGTTGAGGAACGTCTCCAAAGACGGGGCGACGGTGCGCTCGTCGAGAGTGGGGTCGAGGATGACCATGATTTCGTATGGACGCATGAGGACCTCATCACCTCCTACGGTCTGGTGCGGCCACGGTCGTTCCGTGGCAGGAGGGTCGCCTGCGTCGGCAACCGGCCCAGGCTACAGGAAGACAGGCTGAGCTGCGAAATCGCGTCCGCCTTTCCTCCGCGAGTGAGACGCAGACTCGCACTGTTCGGGCAAGCAGAATGCGACTCTGCGGCTGCTCGGCGTCAGGAGCGGTGCCGGTAAAACTCGACGGCCAGCTCCCGGGTGGCGTCTGACGCCTTGGCCAGATCACCCGCATCGAACGGCGGCTCCGGGTCGTATTCGATCATCAGCTGACTGGCCTCGGCTGCGTCGCGGCCGACCAACAGCTCCACCAGCCGCAGCGCCATGTCGATGCCGCTGGACACCCCGGCCGCGGTGATGATGCGCTGCGGCAGGTGCTCAACCACGCGCTGCGGCACGTACTGCGCACCCAACGAGTTGAACAGCTCCTGGGCGCGCCAATGCGTGGTAGCGGTGAGACCCGTCAGCAGGCGGGCGGCCGCCAGCACCAGGGCGCCGGTGCACACCGAGGTGGTGAACGTCGTGTGGTCGTGCGCGTCGCGCAGCCAGTCCAGCACCTCCTCATCGTTGAGCAGCACCCGCGTGCCGATGCCACCCGGAAACACCACGACATCAGGCCGGGTGACCTCACCGAACGATTTGTCGACCATCATCCCGAGCATTCCGTTGTCGCTGCGGACCTCGCCGCGCCGATGCCCGACGAATGTCACATCAATCGTCGGCACCCGTTGCAGCACTTCGTAGGGCCCGACGGCATCCAGCGCGGTGAACCGAGGAAATAGCGGTATAGCGACCAACATTGGCCTCTCCCCTACCTGGGCTGGCCGGCTAGATCGGGTTCCGGTTCCGGCGCAGCCGGAGCCACCTGAACGCGGCCCGCCTGGGGGCGCAGCCAATCGGGCAGCCAGTCCGGCGGGTCATCGGGCGCCCGGTCGAACACCCCGCCGGCCGGGTCGTCGACGCGTCCGCGGCTGCGCACCAAGTCGAGATCGGGGTGGTAGATCTGTCGGATCACCAACGCGCACAACGCCATCACCGCGATGTCACGCAGCAGGACGGTGGTGGTGAACCACTGCTCGGGCAGGCCTCGGTTCTGCTCGCCGTACAGGTAGAGCATCCGCGGCACCCACACCAGCGTGTCAAGGGTCATCCACGCCAGCAGGATGCGGCGGTGCGGCAATGCCAGCACGGCCAACGGCACCAGCCACAACGAGAACTGCGGACTCCACACCTTGTTGGTCAACAGGAACGCCGCGATCACCAGGAATGCCACCTGCGCCACCCGTGGCCGCTGTTTGGCGGTCAACGCGATGTAAGCGATTGCGATACAACACGATCCGAACAGCACCCCGGAGACGCTGTTCAGCACGGTCGGCGGCTGCCAGAACCCCAGGTCCGGGTCGAAGCCGCGCCAGTCGGTGAACGACTTGACCACGTTGTACAGCGAGTCCATGTCGTCGCCGCGGCGGGTGTTCAGCCGGAAGAACTCCGACCATCCGCGCGGAAACAGCACCATCACAGGCAGATTCACGACCAGCCATGTCACCACCGCGGTGAAGGCCGTTCGGCCCACTTCACGCAGTCGCCCGGTGCGCAGGCTGAGGATGACCAGCGGCGCCAGCAGCAACAGCGGGTACAGCTTGGCCGCCACCCCAAGGCCGATCAACGCACCGGCGAGCGCCGGTCTTCGCCGCGACCAGGCCAGCAGGGCTCCGATGGCGCATGCCGTCGCCAACGCGTCGAAGTTGGTGAAGATCTGAAAGATCATCAGCGGCGACGCGGCCACCAGCGCCGCATCCCAGATCCGCCGGCTGCCGGCCAGCCGGGAGGTCGCCCACACCGTCGCCAGCCACGCCAGCGCCAGACCGAACGCGGCGATGTTGAAGAACACCACCACCTCGGCGATGACCGGGACCGACGCCACCTTGCTCAGCGCGGTGTAGGTCTTCGCCAGTGCCATCGACACGTACTGGTAGGTGCCGGTGAGCACCGGATACTCCATGTACCGCACGGCGATGTTGCCGTCGTATTGGATGCGCGGCTGGCCCTCGCTGTCTCGCTCGACCCAACTGGACTTGTACGGGAACTTGCCCAGGTTCAGCAGTTCAGCGGTGTAGAGCGGAACGATGTCGGAGTAGCACAGCTCGTAGTACGCCCGTTGGTTCTGCCAGTTGGCCACCCGTTGGTCGGCGGTTCCGCTGCCGTCGGTCTGCAGGCACGCCGCCTTGGTGGAGTAGCCCAACGCCAGAAACACCAGCGCGATGATCAACATCACCCGCAGCGGGGTCAGGAACCGCGCCCGGCCGATCAGCGCATGCCGGCCCACCGGTCCGCCGATCACCCCCGAGAGCGCCGCCCCGATCGCATCGGTGCGGCTGGGCAGGTCACGATCGTCGGCGCTGCGCAGATCCGCTGCCAGCGGCTCGGGCGACACGGTAGCCCGGAGCGGCCCGCGGGCCGCTCCTTCGTCGATACCGTCGCTGCCCCCGAGACTCACGGGGGCGGTGCAGGCGCCGGAATTCCGGGCACACCCGGAACGGCTGCGGGCGGCACGCCGACGGGGGCCGGCGGCCCGGCGGGCACCGTCGTCGGTGGGCCGAACGGAATCGTAATGCCCGGCGCCACTTCGATGTTCGGCTGGATGACGGTCTCCGACGGCGGCGGCGGGGGCGGTGGCGGGGGCGCCTGCGGCACACCCGCATAACCGCCGATCTCCGTCGGCTGCGGGAACGACTCGTCGTCGGTGTCCTCCAGGGCGCCGTCCATCGTCGACTTCCAGATATCAGACGGCAGCCCCGAACCCCAGATCGGTGAGCCCCACTTGTTCTCCAGCGGCTTGATGCCCTCGGTGGTGCCGACCCAGACCGCCGTCGACAACGATGGGGTGAAGCCGACCATCCAGGCGTCCCGGTTGTCGTCGGTGTCGCCGAGCTGCACGGTGCCCGTCTTGGCCGCCGACGGACGTCCGCCGGCCAGGTTGTGGCCGTTGGAGTATCCGGCGATCGGCTGCATGGCGGCGGTCACATTGTCAGCCACGGCCTTGTCGATGCGCTGCTCGCCGGTGTTGTCCTGGGTGCTGGCGTCGAAGAGCACCTGGCCGTCGGAGTTGACCACCTTCTGCACGAAATGCGGAGCATGGTAGGTGCCCGACGCGGCCACCGTCGCGTATGCCGATGCCATGTCGAGCACGCGAGTCTGATACTGACCCAACACAATTCCGTTGTTGGGCGGGCCGCCCTGACCGTCCTCGGACAGGGTGTGCTCCACGCCGGGGAAGCTCTCGGCGATACCGGCCTGGTGCGCGGCGTCGGCGACGTCCTGGGGGCCGTTGTTCAGTTTCAGCATCAGCCGGTAGTAGCTGGTGTTCAACGAGCGCTTCAGCGCCTCGGCGATATTGCAGGTGCCGCAGCCGCCGCCCTCGACGTTGGTGATGTTGATCCCGTCGACCGTCACCGGCGAGCTGTCCACCTGAAACCCCAGGCCCATCCCCTGCTGCAGGGCGGCCACCAGAGCGAACACCTTGAACGCCGAGCCGGTCTGCAGACCGGCCTGCGCGAAGTCGAAGCCGTTGGCGTCCGAGCCGCCGTAGTAGGCCTTGACCCCGCCGGTGCGCGGGTCGATGGAGACGACCGCCGAGCGCATGTCGGGCTCCTGCCCGTCGAGGTTCTCCGACACCGCTTCCTCGGCGGCGGCCTGCGCCATGGGGTCGATCGTGGTGGTGATCTGCAGGCCCTCGGTGTTCAGCGTCTGCTCGCTGATGTCGAACAGCTCGAGCAACTCCTTGGTGACCTGTCGCTCGATCAGCCCGTTCGGCCCGGTGGTCTGATTCTGCGAGCGGGCCTGATCGGGCGGCACCGTCGGCGGGAACACCTGCGCCGCACGATCACTCGGCGAGAGTGCACCGATGTCCACCATGCCGTCGAGCACCCAGCTCCACCGCTCAGCCGCGCCCTCTGGATCGACCGCGGGGTCCAGTGTCGACGGTCGCTGCATCAGCGCGGCCAGCATCGCGCCCTCGGCGACGGTGAGCTGCTCGACGGGCTTGTCGAAGTACGCCTTCGACGCCGCCGAGATGCCGTAGGCGCCGCGGCCGAAGTAGATGATGTTCAGATACGACTGCAGCACTTCGTCTTTGGACCACTCGCCGGACATCTTCGTGGAGATGACCAGCTCCTTGGCCTTGCGGACGAGGCCGCCGACGCCGGCTCGCTCCGAACCCACCAGCGCGTTCTTGACGTACTGCTGGGTGATCGTTGATCCGCCCTGGGTATCGCCGCCGAAGAGGTTGTTTTTCACGGCGCGAGCGAAGCCGGTGAACGAGAAGCCGGGGTTGGAGTAGAAGTCACGGTCTTCTGCGGCCATCACCGCGTTGCGCACGTGTACCGGGATCTGCTCGATGTTCACGTCGACGCGGTTGCCTTCGGGCGGGACGATTTTCGCCAGTTCGCTGCCGTCGCTGGCCAGGATCGTCGACACCTGATTCGTGCGGATGTCGCCGGGCTTGGGCACGTCGACGATCAGGTAGGCCATCGCGAACGTCACCATCGGCACCACCAGGAACAGCGCCACCATCGCGAAGAGCGCGCGCCGCACCCACATCCAGTTGATCTGCTCGCTGAACCGCGGCCGGGGTCCGGGTGGTCCGCCGGGTGATGGCCCGCCGGGTGGCCGACCGCCGCCCGGCGGCTGGCGTGGTGGCGGTGGCTTCGGCGGCGGCGTGCCTTCCAGTGCGGCCTTGACGACCTCGATGGGGTCGCGCAGATGGGGATCGATGTTGTCGCGGACCGGCGGCAGGACCGCGGTCAGCCGGTCGTCGGGCGGAACGGCCGACCTGGATCGGCGCGGAGCGTTGGCGCCCGGCGACCGCCCGGCGGCGTCGGGTTGTCTGGGTGGGCGCTCGCCGCCGCCATCAGCCGCTGGTCCCTTACGGACATCACTGGCTGACCGGTCGTGGCGCCCCTCGCTATTCACTGGCCGTGCGCGCGCCATCGCGCGCCGTCCGTGTGCGACGCGATCCCTTTGGGGATCGGACCGCGCCGAGCACATACGACTTGACCAGATGATTCCAGCTGCAGGTGCGGCATACCTCCACCACGTGTACCGAGAACTCGTCGTAGCGGGACGCCAGCAAGACCAACTCCTCAGCGGTGCGCGCCGAACCCGAAACGGCGCCCAGATGATCACCGAATACCCAGGACACCAACGTGAGCTGTTCCTTGCGACAGATCGGGCACATCACCGAACTGGGCTTCCCATGGAACTTCGCGGCCCGCAGCAGGTACGGATTGGCGTCGCAGACCTCCGAGACGCCGGTGCGTCCCGAGTAGACCTCGGCCAGCAGTGAACGCCGCCGAAGCGCATAGTCCACCACCTGTCGCTGCAGTCGCACGTTGACCAGAGTACGTCGGCACTGCGATCGCCGAGGTGTGACCGGGCACACCACTCGGCCCGGTTGGGCATCTGGTCTGCGCCGATTGCGGCCGAACTCCTACGATCATCGTCGTGGCGACGCGGCAGACACCAGCAACGCGGGCGAAGGACACCGACCGCAACGACACGTGCCAGATCCTCGACAGCGCGCTCAGCGAAGGCCAGCTGTCGATGGAGGAGCACCGGCAGCGGGTCAGCGCCGCCACCAGCGCCGCCACCCTGGGTGAACTGCAGGGCCTCGTCGCGGACCTGCAGACCTCGAATGCGCCGGTTCAGCTGCCCAACCTCAAGAAGCCGTCGCAGATCCGCGGCGGCGGCTGGGGCATGCGGGCGGCGGTCGCCGCTGTGCTCGTCGCACTGGGTATCGCCATCGGCTGGGGCCTGTACGGCAACACCAGTTCACCGTTGAGCTTCGCCTCCGACCCCGGCACCAAGGCCGACGGGATCGAGCCGAAGGTGCTGACACCGCCGCGGCAACTGCATTCACTGGGCGGGCTGACCGGCCTGCTGGAACAGATGCGGGAGCGCTTCGGCGACACGATGGGCTATCGGCTGGTGGTCTATCCCGACTACGCCTCGCTCGAGCGCCCGGATCCCAACGAGGAACGCAGGCAGCTGAGCTACACCTACCGCGGCGGCTGGGGCGATCCGAGCAGCTCGGCCAAGTCCGACGACGACGTGCTGGTTGATCTGGGCAAGTTCGATCCCACCGCGGTCATCGGTGTCCTGCGTGGTGCTCCCGAAACGCTCGGCATTAGCCCCGACGACGTCAGCAGCACCTATCTCATCGTCGACCCGACCCGCGAACCCGTCAGTCCGGGTGAACTGAGCCTGTCGATCTACGTGTCGAGCGACTACGGCAGCGGCTACATCGAGCTGGCCGCCAACGGCACCGTCAAGCAGATCAACTACCCAAGCTGAGCTGGGTATCCCTTTCGCCGAGATCGACGTTTTGTACGTTCGCACTCGGACTTCCGCGCCCAAACGTTGGTTTGGGCGGTGAGAATATGGGGTGAGAATATAGCGCCGAATATATCGGCGCGATACTATGGCGCGAGGTGTCGAAGCGTCGTAGCGGCCAAGCAAAGGAGGTGGTTCGGTGCTAGAACTCGCCATCCTGGGCCTTCTGCACGAATCGCCCATGCACGGCTACGAGCTGCGCAAACGCCTGACCGGTCTGTTGGGTGCGTTCCGCGCCTTTTCGTACGGGTCGCTCTACCCGGCGCTGCGCCGCATGCAGGCCGACGGCCTGATCGTCGAGGACGCCGCACCTGACGGCATCCCGAAGATGAGGCGCGCGCGACGGGTGTACCAGCTCACCGACGCCGGTAAGCAGCGGTTCACCGAGCTGGTCGCCGACACCGGGCCACAGAACTACTCCGACGACGGGTTCGGCGTTCACCTGGCGTTCTTCAACCGCACGCCCGCCGAGGCCAGGATGCGGATCCTGGAGGGCAGGCGTCGGCAGGTGGAGGAACGCCGCGAGGGCTTGCGCGAAGCAGTGGCGCGGGCCAGCAGCTCGATCGACCGCTACACCCGGCAGCTTCACCAGCTCGGGTTGGAGTCCAGCGAGCGCGAAGTGAAATGGCTCAACGAATTGATAGCGGCGGAACGGACGGCACAGGGCCGCGCCGAGCAGCCGTAAGCACTACGGAATCAGTCAGTACGAGAGGAAGAGCGTGTCATGAGTGAGAGCACCGAGGTCCGGGTCGCGATTGTCGGTGTCGGCAACTGCGCGTCTTCGTTGGTGCAGGGTGTGCAGTACTACCAGGACGCCGACGAGACGGCCACCGTTCCCGGCCTCATGCATGTGCGCCTCGGCCCGTACCACGTCCGCGACGTGAAGTTCGTCGCCGCGTTCGATGTGGACGCCAAGAAGGTCGGCTTCGACCTGTCTGAGGCGATCTACGCGTCGGAGAACAACACCATCAAGATCGCCGACGTGCCGCC
>JBEVHG010000201.1:0-24687 GCA_040511335.1 Mycobacterium sp.
TTCACCGCCACGCAGCTGCTGTACCGGACCACAGACCTCAACGGACTCCCGCAGGCCACTGTGACCACCGTCGTGGTGCCGACGGAGCGCACGTCCGAGGGTCCTTTGCCGATCCTGTCCTACCAGTGCGCCATCGACGCAGTGACGGGCCGCTGCTTCCCGTCGTACGCGCTGCGCCGCCGCGCCAAGGCGATCGGTGCGCTGGCGCAGTTCGAGTTTCTCCTCATCGCCGCCGCCCTGGCCGAGGGCTGGGCGGTGTCGGTGCCCGACCACGAGGGTCGAGACGGAATCTGGGGCGCTCCCTTCGAGCCCGGCTACCACGTCCTCGACGGACTGCGCGCCGCGCTGAACTACCAGCGCCTCGGCTTGACGCCGGACGCGCCGATCGGCCTGTGGGGCTACTCGGGCGGAGGTCTGGCGTCGGCCTGGGCGGCCGAAATGCACGGCGACTACGCGCCGGATCTCAACATCGTCGGCGCGGTGCTCGGCTCGCCGGTCGGCGACCTTGGGCACACATTCCGCCGGCTCAACGGCAGCTTCTACTCGGGCCTGCCCGCCATGGTGGTGGCCGCGCTGACCCACATCTATCCCGAACTGGACGGCATCATCGCCGAGCACGCCACCGACGAGGGCAAGGCGATGCTGAAGCGGATCGAGAGGATGACCACCACCCACGCGGTCCTGAAGATGATCGGCAAGGACATGGGCAAGCTGGTCGATGCGCCGTTGGAGCAGATCCTGCAGACGCCCGAGGTGCAGCACGTCTTCGACAGCATCAAACTCGGGACCGCGGTACCGAGCCCGCCCGTGCTCGTCGTGCAGGCCGTGCACGACCGAATCGTCTCCGTCGACGACATCGACGAACTGACCGAGACCTACTCCAGCGGCGGCGCGAACGTCACCTACCACCGGGACGAGTTCAGCGAGCACATGCTGCTGCACCCGATGTCGGCGCCGATGACACTGCGCTGGCTGCGCGACCGCTTCGCCGGGCTTCCGCTGCGTGAACATCTGGACCGGACAACCTGGCCGACCCTGCTCAATCCGTCCACCTACCGCGGCATGCTGCGGCTCGCCGTGATCAGCGCGAAGGTGATGACGGGGAGACGGGTGGAGCGTCGACCGCTGTCGGAGTTCGATCAGTAGCCGGCGGCGGCTCCTCCACCGGCGGCCAGGCACCCAGGTCATCGCGTGACGTCGACGCCGCGATGAGCGCGTAGACCAGAGCCGCAACCGCTGCGGGAAACAGTATCGTGGTCGCGATCTGCAGCGGCGAATGCCCGAAGAACACGGCGGGCGCCTCGGTGACGTAATGCACCCGATGCTCGGGGGAAATCGGCGCCGCGGCGACGTCGATCGTCCCGTAGCGCCAACGCACCAGGACCGCACCCACGCCCGCCGCGGCGGCCGCGGCCGCCGCCGAGCCGACACTGAGCGCCGCGACAAGAATCGGTCCGCGGTGGGCGCGCCACTGCCACACCAACACCGCCGCCACCACCGCCAGCACACTGAGCATCCCCACGATCAGGAACGCGCCGATGAAGAAATGGTCGGCCTCGTTGCCCAGGTATGCGCGCACCCGCTCGCCGCTGCGGGTCAACGCGACCACACCATGAATCGGCGGTGCGATCCATGCCCACAGCGCGCCGATCAGCGCGCCGGCCATCGCCAGCCCGATAACAACGATCAGAGCGGCGCGTCTACGCGAAATCCGTGGCGTCATCGGGGTTTTCGGCTCTTCGCCCAAGCGGCTCATCGCTGCTCCTCGAGATCCTTGGAGTCCAGCAGCCCGTGCCGCGAGCACTTGGCCGACCAGCCGTCCGGGCGCACCTGCACGATCATCCGGCGGCCACATTGCGCGCAGAACCGTGGCGGCTCCAGCCCGAGCTGGGCCGCGGTCGGAATTGCAGTTCCGGCCGGCTCACCGGTGTAGACGTTGTAGGCGCCTTCCATGGCTAAAGCGTGGCGTTGAGCGCCTTGATCGGCATCTGCAGCTCCTCGAGCAGGTCCAGGTCGGCCTCGGCGGGACGGCCCAGCGTGGTCAGGTAGTTGCCGACGATGACGGCGTTGATGCCGCCGAGGATGCCCTTCTTGGCGCCAAGATCGCCGAGCGTGATCTCCCGGCCGCCGGCGAAGCGCAGCATGGTGCGCGGCAGCGCGAGCCGGAACGCGGCTACGGCCCGCAACGCCTCGGACGCCGGCAGCACATCGAGATCGCCGAACGGCGTGCCCGGCCGCGGGTTGAGGAAGTTCAGCGGCACCTCGTCGGGCTCCAGCTCCGCCAGGCTGTCCGCGAATTCGGCGCGCTGTTCCAGCGATTCGCCCATGCCGAGGATGCCGCCGCAGCAGACCTCCATGCCGGCGTCGCGCACCATCGACAGCGTCTCCCAGCGCTCCTCCCAGGTATGGGTGGTCACCACATTGGTGAAGAACGACCTCGCGGTCTCCAGGTTGTGGTTGTAGCGGTGCACGCCCATCGCGGAGAGCTGGTCGACCTGCTCTTGGGTCAGCATGCCCAGCGAGCAGGCGATCTGGATGTCGACCTCGTTGCGGATCGCCTCGATGCCCGCCGCGACCTGGGCCAGCAGCCGCTCGTCGGGTCCGCGCACCGCGGCCACGATGCAGAACTCGGTGGCACCGGTCTTGGCGGTCTGCTTGGCCGCCTCCACCAAGCTCGGGATGTCGAGCCACGCGCTGCGCACCGGTGACGCGAAAAGCCCTGACTGCGAGCAGAAGTGGCAGTCCTCGGGGCAGCCGCCAGTCTTGAGGCTGATGATGCCCTCGACCTCGACGTCGGGCCCGCACCAGGTCATACGGACCTCGTGGGCCAGCGCAAGCAGCTCGTCGAGCCGGTCGTCGGGCAGCTGCAGCACGCGCAGGGTCTGCTCCTGATCGAGGCCCTGGCCGCGCTCCAGGACCTGCTCGCGGGCCAGCGCGAGGATGTCGGTCACCCGAATACTCCTTAGATCGACTTGAACGCCGTTCAGGTTAGGGTAGCGGCGTGCAACTGCACAAACGCGACGTGGTTAAGGCGGCGACGGCGACCCTGGACAACTTCGGGATCGCCGACCTGACGATGCGCCGGCTGGCCCGCGAACTCAACGTCAGCCCGGGCGCCCTGTATTGGCATTTCGCCAACAAGCAACAGCTGCTCGGCGCGGTGTGCGACCGGATTCTGCAGCCCGTCGACGACATCACCGCCGGTTGGCGCGACCGTGTCACCGGCCTATGCGATCAGCTGCGGGATGCGCTGCTATCGCACACCGACGGCGCCGAGCTGGTATCGGCCAGCTTCGCGGCCGGTCAGTCCGAGGCGATGGCGCGGATTCTGGCTCGCCTCACCGACGCGGCGGCCGACGCCGGCGTCCAGCCGCCACACGCCGAGCTGGCCGCCCGCACGGTCGTCTACTACGTGCTGGGGTTCACCGCCGACGAACAGTCCCGCCTGCAGTGGGACGCCGCCGGCGCCGAACTGCCCGACGGCCAGTCGGTGTGGGCAGCGGATGCGGGCGCGCGATTCGGGTTCGGCCTACGGCTACTCGTCGACGGCATGCACGCCCAAACCAACGTTTCGGCGCAAACGTTCGAGTAGATCGCACCAAAACGTCGATCTCGGCATGTCGGACCGCCGGACTAGCGTCATAGGCGTGATCACCGTCGACGACATACGGCCGATCGCCTTGTCCTTGCCAAGGTCCTACGAGGTCGTGGTCAGCGACCAGATCAAATTCCGAGTCGGGCGGATCGTCTTTGTTGCGTTTTCGCGCGACGAGACGGTGATGGGCGTGGGCTTCCCCAAAGAGGAGCGGGCGGCGATGGTGGCTGCCGAGCCCGACAAGTTCATGCTGCCGCGCAAGTCAGACATGCGATACAACTGGATTCTCGTTCGGCTCGACGCGATCGACCTCAAGGAGCTACGCGAGCTGGTGATCGACGCCTGGCGGATGTGCGTGCCGAAAAGCATTGCGGCGACCGTCGACTAATCGACCGCTCGGCGGGCCGCTTCTTGTGCAAGTTGGACCCTCGACGAGAGTCGGGGTTTTGTGTAAACGTGGGTGACGTGCGACCTCCAAGCGAACGCGGCGCGCAGGTTGTCGATATCGGCTTGGAGCTGATCGAGCCGTTGATCCTGGCCGGCGGGTGCGGGGATGTCCAATTGAGCAGCCGTTGCCGTGTAGTAGTCGCGGTGGCGGGTGCGGACATTGTCAGCTTCCCTTGACTCGCCTAGCTTTTCGAGCGCGTATTGGCGCACCGTCTCCAACAGCCGGTAACGCGTCCTGCTCCGGCTCTCTTCGGCCACGACGAGGGACTTGTCGACCAACAGCGTGAGCATGTCGACAACCTGATATCGCTCGACGTCATCACCGCCTGCGACGGCCTGCGCGGCGTCCAGGTCGAAGCCGCCGAGGAACACTGCTAACCGGCGAAATAGAACCTGCTCGGGTTCGGTCAGCAGCGCGTACGACCAGTCCACCGAGGCGCGCAGGGTCTGCTGGCGACGCACCGCGGTCCGGGCACCGCCTGTCAACAAGCGGAAGCGGTCATGGAGGCTATCGACGATCTCAACGAGTGAGAGCGCGCGTATGCGCGCCGCTGCGAGTTCGATCGCCAGCGGCATCCCGTCGAGGCGCCGGCAGATCTCGGCGACCGTGGCCGCTCTCGTCGGGCTCGGTCTCCCATAGCCTGGTCGACCCTCCGACGTCGGCGAGCGACAAGGTCACCGTGCCGGTTGGCAGTTCGCTCACGCCGAGGTCGCTCCAGTTCACCGTGTCCACGCGTGGGTCAGGTCCGCTCATGCTAGCCAGCATGCGACGGTCAGAAGCGACAAACATCAGGGGAACACGGAGACTTCATGGTCGATATACGGATTTGCCCACAGCCCTAGCCGCTGTCAGGTGATGGCCGCGCACCGCGAGGGCGATTTGAGGAGTCTCAGCCGCGCTCACCGCGGTTGAGACTCCTCAAATCGCAAACTCCTGCTTCTTGTTGCCGTCCCAGCGGCGCAATCCGATGACGCTGCCGGCGATCTCCTGCGGCTTCCCCGCAATCCGCAGCGCACGACCCAACTGGCCGGGCACCAGTCGGCGGGCCAGCGTGACGTGTCCGGTCCACTGGCCGGGTAGCGCGTTGGGCATCGGTCCGGGTTGCAGGTGTGGCATACACAGCCGGTGCACGTCGGCGTGCACGTCGAGCAGCGGCGTCGTCGGCACCACCAGCCGCGCGAGCACCACCTTGGACCGGCCGAACAGCAGCGGCGCGCCGATTCGGCACGACAACGGAAACCGATCCGCCAGCGACGAAAGCAACTGGTCCACCTCGGGGTCGATCCGCTCCGCGACCGTCAGCGTCGCGTGGGGCCGGCTGGCCGGCGCCTGACTGGGTATCCCGGCCTCCCGCAGCCCGTCCCAAATGTGCCGGATTGCCGCCTCGGTATCCGGATCAAAAACAAGCTCGACGGAATGGACCATCAGACCAGGCTCGCGACCCAATCGGAGTTGAAGGCGGCTTTGCTCATGGCCGCGAACTCGTCGTGGCTCAGCGTGCCCGCGCCGGCGGGCAGCACCGCGCGCAACGGGGCCAGGCCGGCCAGCGCCTCGCGATTGTCGGTTTCGGCCGGCCCGGGCTGGCTCGGCCAGGCGCCGATCACCAGGCCTGCACACGGAATATCTTGTCCAGCAAGTGATTCCAGTGTCAGCGCGGTGTGGTTCAAGGTTCCCAGACCGGGCCTGACGACGACCAGCACCGGCGCGGCTAGCTCGGCGGCGATATCGCGCAGCGTCACCCCGTCCGCACCCAGCTCGACCAGCAGTCCGCCGGCGCCCTCCACCAGTGTGAGCTGCGCGTCGACCGTGCGCACCGACAAAAACAGCTCGGTGCGGGTGGGCAGCGCCAAGTCGGCCCGCTCGGCGGCCGCGACGGGCGCCAGCGGCTCGGGGTAACGCCACGACCCATACAGCTCGGTGACGCCGGATAGCCGCGCCACGTCGGCCAGGTCGTCGTCACGAGGGCTGCCGGTCTGCACCGGTTTACACACCGCGACGTCGATGCCAACCAGCCGGGCGTGACACGCCAGCGCCGCGGTGGCCACCGTCTTCCCGACGCCGGTGTCGGTGCCGGTGACCACCAGAACGCTCACGCGCGGGCGAGCACTTCCGTCAACACGCGGCGGGCCAACGTCATCTCGTCGTCGGACAGCGACGCCCGGGCGGTCAGCCGCAGCCGCGACGTGCCCGCCGGCACGGTCGGCGGACGGAAGCAGCCGACCCGGACGCCACGCTCCAGGCACGCCGTTGCCGCGGCCAGCGCCACCTCCGGCTCGCCGAGGATCACCGACACGACGGCCGCATCGGGGCGCTCGGGGACGCCGCACATGTCGGCCAGCGCCTCGGCGTGGCGCAGCACCGCCTGCGCCCGCCACGGCTCGTCGATCAGCACCCGCAGCGCGGCCCATGCGGCGCCCACCGAGGCCGGCGCCAGTCCAGTGTCGAAGATGAACGGTCGCGCGGCGTCGATCAGGTGATCACGCACCGCGACCGGACCCAGCACCACGCCGCCCTGGCTACCCAGCGCCTTGGATAACGTCGTGGTCATCACGATGTCGGGCGCACCGGCCAGCCCGACCTCGTGCAGCAGGCCGCGCCCGCCGGTCCCCCGCACCCCGAGCCCGTGGGCCTCGTCGACGATCATCAGGGCGCCGTGGCGCCGGCACACGTCATGCAGCGCCCGCAGCGGCGCCAGCACCCCGTCGGCGGAAAACACCGAGTCGGTGACGACGACGGCGCGCTCCTCGTCGCGGGCGGCCAGAGCGGCGTCCACCGCGTCGACGTCTCGGTGCGGAGTGACCACCACGCGTGCCCGCGACAGCCGGCAGGCGTCGACCAGCGATGCGTGCGTCAGCGCGTCCGACACCAGCAACGAACCGGGCCCGGACAGCGCCACAACCGCGCCCAGGTTGGCGGTGTAGCCCGACGAGAACACCAACGCGGCCTGCGTGCCAACGAAGTCGGCAAGCGCCGTCTCGATGCCTTCGTGCAATTCGGTGTTGCCGGTGACCAGCCGCGATCCGGTCGATCCGGCACCCCAGGTGCGCAGCGCGGCCACACCGCCGTCGATCACCGCGGGATGCTGCGACAAGCCCAGGTAGTCGTTGGAGGCTAAGTCGAGTTCGGCGCCGACGGGCGGGCGGGTGCGCAGGGACCGCCGCAGCCCGGCGGCGCGCCGCTGCTGCTCGACCTCGTCGAGCCAAGCGAGCGGGGAGAGACCAATGCGCGGCACCCTGATGCTCCTCCTGGAGAACTTGAACGCCGTTCAGGTTAACGCACGGGCGACCGCGACCATGGCCGAGCTGATCTGCTCGATCTCGTCGGGGGTGCAGATATATGGCGGCATGGCGTAAACGAGGTTGCGGAACGGGCGCAGCCAGATGCCGCGGTCCAAGGCCGCCGCAGTGGCCACCCGTAGGTCGACGGGTCGATCCATCTCGATGACACCGATCGCGCCCAGCACCCGGACGTCGGCGACGCCGGGCATCGACCGCGCCGGCTCCAACCCGAGGCGCAGCCCCGATTCGATCTGGCGTACCCGGGCCCGCCAGTCCGACTCGAGCAGCAATTCGACCGAGGCCACCGCCACCGCGCAGGCCAGGGCGTTGGCCATGAACGTCGGCCCGTGCATCAGCGCGCCCGGCACGCCCGAGCTGATGGTGTGCGCAACCCCCGTCGTGCACAACGTGGCGGCCAGCGTGATGTAGCCGCCGGTCAGCGCCTTGCCCACACACATGATGTCCGGGCCGACCCCGGCGTGGTCGGCGGCGAAAAGCTCGCCGGTGCGACCGAAACCGGTGGCGATCTCGTCGAAGATCAGCAGCACGTCGTGACGGGTGCAGGCCGCCCGCAGGTCGGCCAGATGTCGCGGGTCGTGAAAGCGCATGCCGCCGGCGCCCTGCACCACCGGTTCGACGATCACCGCGGCGAGTTCGTCGGCATGCTCGGCCAGCTGCTTTTCGAACGCCGCGCTGTACTCCGGGTCGTAGTCGACCGGCACCTGCGGGGCGAATTCCTGGCGGGCCAGCACGTCGGTCCACAACGAATGCATGCCGCCGTCCGGGTCGCAGACGCTCATCGGGGTGAAGGTGTCGCCGTGGTAGCCGCCGCGCCACGTCATCAGCCGGTGCTTGTCGCGACGGCCGAGGCTGCGCCAGTACTGCAGCGCCATCTTGACCGCGACCTCCACCGAGACCGATCCGGAGTCCGAGAAGAACACGGTGTCCAGCCCGTCGGGAGTGATCTGCACCAGCAGCCGCGCCAGCCGCGCGGCTGGTTCGTGGGTCAGGCCGCCGAACATCACGTGGTTCATGGTGGCGAGCTGGTTGGTGATCGCCGCATCCAGCACCGGGTGCGCGTGTCCGTGGATGGCGGTCCACCAGGAACTCATCGCGTCGAGGACGTCGATGGGATACCCGTCGTTGAGGACCGTCAGCCACGCGCCGCGGGCTCCCACCGCCACCACCGGCGGCAATGCTTCGGCCCCGATGGTGCTGTAGGGGTGCCAGATGTGGGCGGCGTCGATGGCGCTGATCTGTCCGGGCGTCAACGCTGGCACGGTCAACGAGCCTAACGCCAGCTCGGCCGCCCGATTTGCCGACCTGAGTAGCGGCCCGATCTTAGGTAGATTGACCGTCGACCATGATGACCCTCGCCCCTCCGCGGCCGGCGCCCGTTGCCGATCCCGGTCCCGCCCCACGCGCCGCAAACCGACCCCGGGAGTCGGTTTTCTACCGCCACGATCTGGACGGCCTGCGCGGTATCGCGATTGCCCTCGTCGCGGTGTTTCACGTCTGGTTCGGCCGCGTTTCCGGTGGCGTCGACGTTTTTCTGGTGCTGTCGGGCTTCTTCTTCGGCGGGCGTCTGCTGCGCACCGCGCTGACCCCCGGCGCCTCGCTCTGGCCGATGGGAGAGGTGACGCGACTGGTTCGGAGGCTGTTGCCCGCCCTGGTTGTGGTGCTGGCCGCCTCGGCGGTGCTGACCATCCTCGTGCAGCCAGAGACGCGCTGGGAAGTGTTTGCTGACCAGAGTCTGGCGAGCCTCGGCTACTACCAGAACTGGGAGTTGGCCTCCAGCGCGTCGGATTACCTTCGCGCCAGTGAGGCGGTCAGCCCGCTGCAGCACATCTGGTCGATGTCGGTGCAGGGCCAGTTCTATACCGCGTTCCTGGCGCTGATCTTGGGGTTCGCCTACCTGTTCCGGCGGTTTCTCGGCAGGCACATGCGGGTGTCGCTTGTCGTGCTGCTGAGTTCGCTGGCCATCGCCTCGTTCGTCTACGCGATCATTGCTCACAATGCCGACCAGGCCACCGCCTACTACAACAGCTTCGCCCGGGCCTGGGAGCTGTTGCTCGGCGCGCTGGTCGGGTCGCTGGTGCCGTATGTCCGCTGGCCGATGTGGTTGCGCACGGCCGTCGCGGTGGCGGCGCTGGCCGCGATCCTGTCCTGCGGCGCGCTCATCGACGGGGTCAAGGAGTTCCCCGGACCGTGGGCGTTGGTGCCGGTGGGCGCCACCCTGTTGTTCATCCTGTCCGCGGCGAACCGGCAGGCCGATCCCCACACCGGCGGCCGGATGCCCGCACCCAACCGGCTGCTGGCGACCGCGCCGTTCGTGGCGCTCGGCGCGATGGCCTACTCGCTGTATCTGTGGCACTGGCCGCTGCTCATCTTCTGGATGTCCTACACCGGTCGCCCGCAGGTCAACTTCATCGAGGGCGCCTGCGTGCTGTTGGTGTCCGGCGTGTTGGCCTGGCTGACAACCAAATTCGTCGAAAACCCGCTGCGATACCGCAAGCCGGCCACCCCGTCGGCGCCCGTGATCCCGCTGCGGACGAGGTTGCGCCGGCCGACGATCGTGCTCGGGTCGGCGGTCGCGCTGCTCGGCGTCGCGCTGACCGCGACGTCGTTCACCTGGCGCGAACACGTCACCGTCGAGCGGGCCAACGGAAAGGAACTGTCCGGGCTGTCGTCGCGGGACTACCCCGGGGCACGCGCGTTGATCAACAACGCTAGGGTGCCCAAGCTGCCGATGCGCCCGACGGTGCTGGAGGCCGAGCAGGATCTGCCGGAATCCACCGGTGACGGCTGCATCAGTGACTTCGACGACGCGGACGTGATCAACTGCACCTACGGTGACAAGGCTGCGACCCGCACCATCGCGCTGGCCGGCGGGTCACACGCCGAGCATTGGGTCACCGCGCTGGATCTGCTCGGTCGACTGCACCACTTCAAGGTGGTGACCTACCTGAAGATGGGCTGCCCGCTGACCACCGAGGAAAAGCCGTTGGTCATGGGCGACAACCGGCCGTATCCGCGGTGTCGCGAGTGGAACAAGCGGGTGATGCCCAGGCTGCTGGCCGACAGCCCGGACTTCGTGTTCACCACGGCCACCCGACCGTGGAACATCAAGCCCGGCGACGTGATGCCGGGCACCTATATCGGGATCTGGGAAGCGTTCTCGCGGAACAATATTCCGATTCTGGCCATGCGGGACACACCGTGGCTGGTGCGCAACGGGCGACCGTTCCAACCGGCCGACTGCCTGGCCGACGGCGGTGACGCCATCTCATGCGGGATCAAGCGTTCCGATGTATTGTCCGACCACAACCCGACACTGGATTTCGTCGCGCGGTTCCCGCTGCTGAAACCGCTCGACATGAGTGATGCGGTGTGCCGCAAGGATGTCTGCCGGGCGGTTGAGGGAAATGTGTTGATGTACCACGATGCTCATCACCTGTCCACGACATACATGCGCACCATGACCAATGAGCTCGAGCGTCAGCTCGGCGCGGCCACCGGCTGGTGGGTCGGCTGATGTCTTCCACCGAACGGGTTTCGGTGCCGACCATCTGGCCCGGGACCCCCTACCCGCTGGGCGCCACCTATGACGGTGCGGGGACCAACTTTTCGCTGTTCTCCGAGGTGGCCGACAAGGTCGAGCTGTGCCTGATCGCCAAGAACGGCACCGAGGAGCGGATCAACCTCGACGAGGTCGACGGATACGTCTGGCACGCCTATCTGCCGACGGTGACCCCGGGTCAGCGCTACGGGTTCAGGGTGCACGGGCCGTGGGATCCGGCGGCCGGGCACCGCTGCGATCCGAGCAAGCTGTTGCTCGATCCGTACGGCAAGTCCTTCCACGGCGAATTCGACTTCAGCCAGGCGCTGTTCTCCTATGACCTGGCCGCCGCCAGTGAAAATGGGGAAGCCGATCCGTCCTCCAGTGCTCCCCCGCCGATGGTTGACTCGTTGGGCCACACCATGACCAGCGTGGTCATCAACCCGTTCTTCCAATGGGCATCCGACCGCGCGCCGCGGACCCCCTACCACGAGACGGTCATCTACGAGGCACACGTCAAGGGCATGACCCAGACTCATCCGGGCATTCCGGAGGAGCTACGCGGAACCTATGCCGGTCTCGGCCATCCGGCGATCATCGACCACCTCAAATCGCTGAACGTGACCGCGATCGAGCTGATGCCGGTGCACCAGTTCCTGCACGATCACCGGCTGCTCGACCTGGGCTTGAGAAACTACTGGGGCTACAACACTTTCGGCTTCCTCGCGCCGCACTATCAATACGCCGCGAACCGACACGCCGGGGGTGCGGTGGCCGAGTTCAAGACCATGGTCCGGTCGTTCCACGAGGCCGGAATCGAGGTCATCCTCGACGTGGTCTACAACCACACCGCCGAGGGCGACCACCTCGGTCCGACCATCAACTTCCGCGGCATCGACAACGCCGCCTACTACCGACTGCTGGACGGCGACCTGAAGCTGTACAAGGACTTCACCGGCACCGGCAACAGCCTCAATGTCCGCCATCCGCACACCCTGCAGCTGATCATGGATTCGCTGCGGTACTGGGTGACCGAGATGCACGTCGACGGATTCCGTTTCGACCTGGCCGCCACGCTGGCCCGCGAGTTCTACGACGTCGACCGATTGAGCGCGTTCTTCGATCTGGTGCAGCAGGATCCGGTGGTGAGCCAGGTCAAGCTGATCGCCGAACCGTGGGACATCGGCGAGGGCGGCTACCAGGTCGGCAACTTTCCGGGTTTGTGGACCGAGTGGAATGGGAAATACCGCGACACTGTGCGTGACTACTGGCGCGGCGAGCCCGCGACGCTTGGCGAATTCGCGTCCCGTCTCACCGGGTCGTCGGACCTCTACGAGGCGACCGGCCGTCGGCCCAGCGCCAGCATCAACTTCGTCACCTGCCACGACGGCTTCACGCTGGCCGACCTGGTCAGCTACAACGAGAAACACAACGAGGACAACGGCGAGGGCAACCACGACGGCGAAAGCCACAACCGGTCGTGGAACTGCGGCATCGAAGGTCCGACCGACGACCCGGAGATCCTGACGCTGCGGGCCCGCCAGATGCGCAACATCATGGCCACCCTGATGCTCTCGCAGGGAACCCCGATGATCACCCACGGCGACGAGATCGGCCGCACCCAGCATGGCAACAACAACGTCTACTGCCAGGATTCCGAACTGTCGTGGATGGACTGGTCGCTCGTCGAGAAGAATGCGGACCTACTCGCCTTCACCCGCCGGGTAACCGGTTTGCGCAAGGATCATCCGGTGTTCCGGCAGCGTCGGTTCTTCGAAGGCAAGCCGATCCGCAGCGGCGATCAGGTCCGCGATATCGCCTGGCTCACGCCTGCGGGTCAGAAGATGACCCCGGAGGACTGGGGCAGCGGATTCGGCAAGTGCGTGGCGGTGTTCCTCAACGGCCAAGCCATTCCGGCGCCCAATGAGCGCGGCGAGCGGGTGGTCGACGACTCGTTCCTGCTCTGCTTCAATGTCCACGACCGGGCTCAGGACTTCGTGACGCCGGACGGCAACTACGCCAATCAGTGGAGTGCCGTGCTGGACACCGCCGTCCCCACCGGGGCGACCGAGCTGGTCATCGGCGCGGGCGAAAAGATTTCACTGCTGCCGCATTCGGTGCTCGCGCTGCGTAAGACCGCGTGACGTATGGCGGAGGGCAGGAGCGAAGCGACCCGGGAGTCGACACAGCTTCCGGTGCTGTCGACGTATCGGTTGCAGATGCGCGGCGACTGTTTCACACTCGCCGATGCCGAGGACCTGCTGGATTACCTCCACGAGCTCGGGGTGTCGCACCTGTACCTGTCTCCGATCCTGACCGCGATGCCGGGTTCCACCCACGGCTACGACGTCACCGACCCCACAGCAGTTTCGGCGGAGCTGGGCGGGCCCGACGGTCTGGCGCGCCTTTCGGCGGCGGCGCGCTCACGCGGCATGGGCGTGGTCGTCGACATCGTGCCCAACCATGTCGGTGTCGACCCTCCCGAACAGAACCGGTGGTGGTGGGACGTGCTGAGGCATGGCCGCGACTCGCGCTACGCGGAGTTCTTCGACATCGACTGGGACTTGGACGGTGGCCGAATCGTGTTGCCGCTGTTGGGTTCCGACGACGACATCGCCGGCCTGACCGTCGACGGTGATGTGCTGCGGCTGGGTGACCTGAGGCTGCCGATCGCGCCGGGCACCGGCGACGGGTCCGGCGCCGAGGTGCACAACCGTCAGCACTACCGGGTGGTCGGCTGGCGGCGCGGCGTGTGCGGCTACCGTCGGTTCTTCTCGATCACCTCGCTGGCCGGGCTGCGGCAGGAGGACCGCGCGGTCTTCGACGCCACCCATCTGGAGGTCAAACGCTGGTTCGCCGAGGGCCTGGTCGACGGGGTACGCATCGACCACCCGGACGGTCTGTCCGACCCGGCCGGATACCTCACCTGGTTGCGCGAGACCGTCGGGCCGCAGGCGTGGATCCTGATCGAGAAGATCCTCGCCGTCGACGAGGCGCTGGAACCCACGCTGCCGGTCGCGGGCACCACCGGCTATGAGGCGCTGCGCGAGATCGGTGGGCTGTTCGTCGATCCCGCCGGTGCGGGCGCGTTGACGGCCCTCTACGAGTCCAGTGGTGTCGGCTACGACGAAATGGCGTCGCTGGAACGGCAATTGAAGACCGCTGCCGCCACCGACACACTTCGAAGCGAGTTGCGCCGGCTGTGCCGGACCGTGGTCGGCGCGGTCGGCGTTGATGACCCCCGGCTGCCCGACGCGATCGCGGCGCTGCTCAGCCACATCGGGGTGTACCGCTCCGACTACCGCGGGCTGTCCGCGGTGATGTCAACCGCGCTGGCCGAAACCGCCGCCGAGTCACCGGATCTCGCTATGCCTCTGCAGCTCGTCGCCACCGCTCTTGCCCGCGGAGGCGAACCCGCCGTGCGTCTGCAACAGTTGTGCGGTGCGGTGACGGCGAAGTCGATCGAGGACTGCCTGTTCTACCGCGACGCCCGGCTGGTGTCACTGAACGAAGTCGGCGGCGACCCGCAACGGTTCGGCGTGAGCGCCGCCGAGTTCCATCACAGCGCCGCCATGCGGGCCAGGCTATGGCCGCACACGATGGTCGCGCTGTCCACCCACGACACCAAACGCGGTGAGGATGTCCGCGCCCGGATCGGGGTGCTGTCACAGGTGTCGTCGTTGTGGGCGGAGCTGGTCGGCAAATGGGCGCTGCTCGCCCCACCTCCCGACCGCGCCACCGGCCTGTTCCTGTGGCAGAACGTGTTCGGTGTCTGGCCCACCGACGGCACCGTCACCGACGAGCTGCGCGGCCGGCTGCACGCCTACACCGAGAAGGCCATCCGGGAGGGGGCCGCCCACACGTCGTGGCACGACCCAGACACCGAGTTCGAGGCGGCGGCGCACGCGTGGCTCGACACGGTCATCGACGGTCCGGTCGCCGCCGAGTTGACCTCCCTGGCGGCCCGGCTCCACGAGCACGCGCGCAGTGACAGCCTGGGCCAGAAGTTGTTGGCGCTGACGGTTCCCGGCGTGCCCGACATCTACCAGGGCACCGAACTCGCCGACGACAGCCTGGTCGACCCGGACAACCGTCGGCCAGTCGACTACCGCGCCCGCCGCGAGGCGTTGACCGCCGGCAGTCACCCCAAGATCCGCGTGGTCACCGCCGCGTTGCGGCTGCGGCGTGACCATCCCGCCAGCTTCACCGACGGCGGCTACACGCCGGTACTGCCCCAGGGCTCGGCCGCCGACCACCTGGTGGCGTTCCTGCGCGGTGACAACGTGCTGGCCGCGGTCACCCGGCACACCGTGCGACTGGCCGAGACCGGTTGGGGTGACACCGTTTTACCCTTGCCCGCCGGAGTGTGGAACGACCGTATCGGCGGGTGCCGGTTCAGCGGGGCGGTGGCCTCCGCCGAACTGTTCGGCGACCTGCCCGTCGCGCTGCTGGAGCGGGGCGATGCCTGAGTTCGCGGTGTGGGCGCCCATCCCCGATCGGGTGCGCGTCGATGTCGACGGCGCGCTGCACGCCATGACTCGTTCGGACGACGGCTGGTGGCGGGCCACCGTCGACGCCGGCCCGGACGCGCGCTACGGCTTCGTCCTCGACGACGACCCGACCGTGCTGCCAGATCCCCGCTCCCCCCGCCAGCCCGATGGCGTGCACGCACGCTCGCAACTGTGGCGGCCAACGGCCGGAGCCTGGACCGACGGCGACTGGGCGGGCCGGTCGATCGAGGGCAGGGTCATCTACGAGCTGCACGTCGGCACGTTCACCCCGGGTGGCACATTCGACACAGCGGTCGAGAAGCTGGACTATCTGGTCGATTTGGGCGTCGACTTCGTCGAACTGATGCCGGTCAACGCGTTCGGCGGAACGCACGGATGGGGCTACGACGGCGTGCTGTGGTACGCGGTGCATGAACCCTATGGCGGACCCGACGGTCTGGTCCGCTTCGTCGACGCCTGCCACAACCGCGGTGTGGGCGTGCTGATCGACGCGGTGTTCAACCACCTCGGCCCGTCCGGCAATTATCTGCCCCGGTTCGGGCCGTACCTTTCCTCGGGCGGCAACCGGTGGGGCGAGTCGATCAATCTGTCCGACGCCGACGCCGATGAGGTGCGCCGCTATATCCTCGACTGTGCGCTGCGGTGGATGCGCGAATTTCACGCCGACGGGCTGCGCCTCGATGCCGTGCACGCGCTGGTCGACACGACCGCGATCCATATCCTCGAGGAGCTTTCCGCCGAAAGCGAGGCGCTGGCCGCTGAATTGGGCCGCCCGCTGTCGCTGATCGCCGAAAGCGACCTCAACAATCCCCGCCTCATCACACCGCGCGAGGCCGGCGGGTACGGCATGACCGCGCAGTGGGACGACGATATCCACCACGCCATCCACGCCGCGGTGTCGGGCGAACGGCATGGCTACTACGCCGATTTCGGGTCGCTGGAGACCCTGGCGAAAACCCTGAAGAACGGCTACTACCACGCCGCCACGTATTCGTCGTTCCGCGGTCGCCGGCATGGTCGCCCGCTGGACACCGCGACCATCCCAGGCAGCCGGCTGCTGGCCTACACCGTCACCCACGACCAGGTCGGCAATCGCGCGGTCGGCGATCGGCCCTCGCAGAACCTGGACTTCGGTCAGCTCGCCGTCGAGGCTGCCCTCGCGCTCGGATCACCCTACACCGCAATGCTTTTCATGGGCGAGGAGTGGGGATCGTCGTCGCCGTTCCAGTTCTTCAGTTCGCATCCAGAGCCCGAACTCGCCCGGGCCACCGCCGAGGGACGCAAGGCCGAGTTCGCCGCACACGGCTGGGACGCCACCGAGATTCCCGACCCGCAGGACCCCGAGACATTCCGCCGATCCAAGCTCAACTGGGACGAGATCGACGACGGTGATCACGGACGGTTACGGCGGGTCTACCACGGCCTGATCGCGCTGCGCCAGAGCGAACCCGACCTGGCCGATCCGTGGCTGGACCACCTGGAAATCGACTACGACGAGGCGTCGCGCTGGATCGTGTTGCACCGCGGCGCATTTGCCATCGCGTGCAACCTCGGCACCGATGCCGCGACGGTCCCGGTCACCGGCGACGTCGTGCTGGCCTGGGGCGAACCGAAGGTCGGTGCGCGAACCACCCGGCTGGACGGCCACTCGTTCGCGATCCTACGGACGGCGCTCTACGTCAGATAGCGGTAGGCCGGTGACCCCGGTTCCAGCGCCTCGACATGAATGTCCGAGGCGTGCATCCGGGCCAGCAGCCCGTCGAAGTCGGCGGCCGATCCGAGTTCGATACCGACCAGCGCCTCGCCGGTCTCCCGGTTGTTGCGTTTGACGTACTCGAACAGTGTGATGTCGTCGTTCGGGCCGAGCACCTCGTCGAGGAACCGGCGCAAGGCCCCGGGCTCCTGCGGGAAGTCCACCAGGAAGTAGTGCTTGAGGCCCAGGTGGATCAGCGAGCGCTCCAACACCTCGTTGTAGCGCGAGACGTCGTTGTTGCCGCCGGAAATCAGGCACACCACCGTGGATCCGGGTTCGATGTCGGCCTCCAGCAGGCCGGCCACCGACAGGGCGCCGGCCGGCTCGGCGATGATGCCCTCGTTCTGGTAGAGCTCGAGCATCGCCGTGCAGACCGCGCCCTCGTCGACCGTGGTGATCGACACCATGTCGCCGGCGGCGGCCAACGCCGCGTAGGTCAGCGCGCCGGCGCGGGCCACGGCCGCGCCGTCGACGAACTGATCGACTTGATCCAGCGTGACCGGCTCCCCGGCGGCCAGGGCGGCGATCATGGCGGCGGCGCCGGCGGGCTCGACGCCCAGCACCGACGTGTTCGCCGTGCGCTCGGCCAGATAGGTGGTGATGCCGGCTATACAGCCGCCGCCGCCGACCGGCACGATGACGAGGTCCGGCTCGCCGTCGAGTTGATCGAGCATTTCGGCGGCGATGGTGCCCTGGCCGGCCATCGTGCGCGGATCGTCGTATGGCGGTACCAGCGTGGCACCCGTACGCGCGACATCCTCGAGCGCCGCCGCCGCGGCCATGTCATAGGTCTTGCCGACTGCGATCAACTCGATGGAGTCGCCGCCGTGATAGCGGATGCGGTCGCGCTTCTGCTTCGGCGTTTTGGTCGGGATGTACACCCGGCCGTGGATACCCATCGACCGGCACGCCAGCGCGAAACCCTGCGCGTGATTGCCCGCCGACGAACACACCACGCCGGCGGCGATCTCGGCGTCGGACAGCTGCATCAACACGTTGTAGGCGCCGCGCAGCTTGTAGGACCGCACCGTCTGCAGGTCCTCGCGCTTGAGGTAAACCCTGGCGCCGGTCGCCTCCGAGAGGCGGTCGCTAATCTGCAGCGGGCTGCGCGCGACGACCCCGGCAATTCTCTGAGCAGCCTCTTCGATGTCGGCGGCGGACAGCGGCGACGTGAAGGTGCTTTGGCTCAGTTCGGCGGTCACCGGTTTATGGTGCCATTTTCCAGGGATTTCAGTTAATCGGGGTGAGTACGAACACCGGAATCTGCCGGTCGGTGTTCTTCTGGTACTCCGCGTAGTCGGGCCAGGCCGCCACCGCGCGCCCCCACCAGGTCGCCCTCTCGTCGCCGACAGCCTCACGGGCCTCGTAGTCCTTGGTGACGGTGCCGTCCTGCAGCTCGACGCGGGGATGGGCCTTGACATTGTGGTACCAGACCGGGTTCTTCGGGGCCCCGCCCAGTGACGCCACGATCGCGTACTCGCCGTCATGTTCCACCCGCATCAGCGGTGTCTTGCGAATCTTGCCGCTCTTGGCGCCGATGGTGGTCAGCAGGATGACGGGCTTGCCCTGCATCTCGGTGCCCTCGGTGCCGCCCGACTCCATGTACTTCTCGGCGTTCTCGCGGGCCCAGTCCGATGTGCTCGGTTCGTATTCTCCGGTAAGTGGCATGAAACCAGCTTAGGCCGACTATCGAATAGACCCCCTCATCCGGTGTTTCGGTTGTCCGAAACCTTGGATACGAGCTATCGTCAACCTATGACGGTGCGCGACGAAGTACGCATCGCGGGCGTCCCATGGCCGGTGTACAAGCTGGCGGCGCTTGCGGCCGGCTTCCTGGTCCTGCTGATCGTCGCCATCACCACCACCACCGCCGCGACGTCCGTGCTGGCCGCCGCGGCCGCAGGCACCGTGGTGTGGCTGGGCCTCGGATTCTTCGGCTCGTCGCACAGCAGCTAGCCCTCCAACAGCCGCCGCAGCGCATCCAGATCGGCGGCCACCGTCGCCGCGTCCGCCTCAAACTGCTCGTCCGTCGTGCCCGGCTGTCGCCGCACGGTGAACACCACCTCGCAGCGCGGCTGGCCGGGCCCGGCCGGGACCACCCGTAACGGGTTGTACACAGCCTCGCCGGACGGCAGCCGCACCACATGATCCAGCACGCCGAACTCGTTGGGCGGGGCGAACTCGACCGTCACCTCGCCCATCGGCGAATCGGCCACCCAGCCGCCGGCGGTCTGGCGCAACCCACCCTCGGCCAGCCCCGACGCCCACTGGGGCATGTGGTGCGGATCCGCCGCGAACTCGTAGACCGCCTCTGGCGCGGCTTCGATCCACACGCTGACGTGACGAGAGGTGTTCAAGAAGCCGCCCCGCTCGCCGCTTTCGGTTCGTGAATCGATGCCCCCACCTCGGTGCCGTAGAGCTCGTCGATTTCGGCGGCGTACTTCTCGCGAATGGGCCGGCGTTTGAGTTTCATCGTCAGCGTTATCTCGTCCCCGCCCGGTTCCCAGAAGGTGGGCAGTACTCGAAACCGCTTGATCTGCTCGACCCGCGACAACTTGGCGTTGCCCTCGGCCACGCCCGCGGCAATCTGGGAGATCACTTCTGGGTCGGCGGCCAGGGTCGCCGGCGACGCGTCGGGAAGCCCCCGTTGCGCGGCATACGGTCCCGCAGAATCGGCGTCGAGCACGATCAGCGCCGTGTTGTAGGGACGGGCGTCACCCACGGCCATCATCACGACGGCGTCGGGATCGACCGCCGCTGTGCGCTGGAAGGCTTCGCACATGGTGGCGGGCCTATCGGATGCGGTTTTCATGGTTGTCACGGTAGGAACCCTCGCGCCATCGACGGACGGTTACCGCAAAACTGTTCCGCCGACACGCACACTTGCCTGATGGACACCACGCCCGAACCCGAATCTCCCGTGGAGGCGTTCGCCCGCCGCGCCGAGCGCCTGGCAGCGGGCACCGACCACCACATTCCCTCGTGGCTGCGTCCGGGCGACCCGGAAAGCAGGCTTCCGGTGCTGTTCGCGCTCATCGCCGCGATCGCCCTGCAGCTGGCCATCCCGAAGAGTTACACGGTGGTGCCGCGCTGGCCGCTGATCACCCTGGAACTGTTGCTCCTGGTGGTGCTGTTGTGGCTGAACCCGGTGAAGCTGACCCGCTCGACGCGGCACGGCAAATACGCCACCTGGGTACTGCTCGCCGCAATCACGATCGACAACACGCTGTCGGCCGTCTTGCTGGACATCCGCATCATCTCCGGTGAGGTCAGCAACAACGCCGCTGTTCTATTGGGCAGCGGCGCGGCCATCTTCGTCACAAACATCATCGTTTTCGGCATCTGGTACTGGGAGCTCGACCGCGGGGGTCCGTTCGCCAGACGCGCCGGCGAGCGGCCCTACCCCGATTTCATGTTCCCCCAGATGGACAATCCCAAAGTCGCCAAACCGGATTGGCGGCCGACGTTCGCCGACTACCTCTACCTGAGTGTGACGAATGTGATGGCGTTCTCCCCCACCGACACCATGCCACTGTCCCGCTGGGCCAAGATGATGATGGCCGTGCAGGCGATGGTCGCGCTATCCACCGCCGGCCTCGTAATCGCAAGGGCAGTGAACGTTTTGGGCTAACCGTTCAGCCCTGAATGGGGCGTACCTTGGCGGACATGGCGATTGGAGTCACCGAACTAACACAAGTCGAGCAGACCGCGTTCCTCACGCTGTACGCAAGGGCGCTGGACAGCCGCTGGCCCCGACCGATACTTGGCGACCGCCTCGCCGACGAGGTGGTCGGCAAGATCGACTACGACTTCGCCGGGCTGGGCGTGCAAACGAGCGTCGTCTGCCAGACGGCGCTGCGCGCCAAGATGCTCGACGACCGGGTCCGCGCGTTCGTCAAGGACCATCCCGATGCCGTCGTGGTCGACCTGGGCGCCGGCCTGGACGACGGCATGTACCGGATCGGCCCGCCGCCGAGCGTGGACTGGTACAGCGTCGACCTGCCCGCAGTCACAGCGCTGCGCGACGAGGTGCTGCCGGCGCACCCGCATGCGCACTCGGTGCCGGTGTCGCTGGCCGACCCGCAGTGGCCGGACACGATCCCACCCGACCGCCCGACGATGCTGGTCGCCGACGGGCTCTTCGCCTTCCTGTCCGAGCCGGTGATGGCCGGAATCTTCCGGCGCATCACCGAGCACTTCGGTTCCGGCGAGCTGGCGTTCAACGACTACGGCCGCAACGGTTGGTTCAGCCGGCTCGCGATCAAGCTCTACCCGCAGAAGATGTTCAGGGACATCGGAAGCCAGTGGGGCTATCCGGGATTCAAGGACGCCCACCATCCCGAGACGTGGAACCCGCGGCTGAAACTCGTCGAAGAGACCAGCCTGACCCGCGCCCCGGAAGTCGCCCTGTTCCCCGGCTGGATCCGGGTCGCGACCAGGCTGTCCGGCATGAGCAAGGCCGGCCGCCGCAAGGGACGGATCCTGCGCTACCGATTTTGAATTCTGGTCAGGCTCGTATGAAAGCCAGCAGGTCGGCGTTGATCGTGTCCGCCTGGGTGGTGGGCATGCCGTGCGGGAATCCCTCGTACGTCTTCAGCGTCCCGTTCTGCAGAAGGTTCGCTGACAACGGGGCGGAATCGGCATAGGGAACGATCTGATCGTCGTCGCCATGCATTACCAACACCGGCACCTTGATCTTCTCCAGGTCTTCGGTGAAATCGGTTTGAGAGAACGCGACAATGCCGTCGTAGTGCGCCTTGGCGCCGCCCATCATGCCTTGGCGCCACCAGTTTTCGACGATGGGCTGCGAGGCCTTTACCCCAGGCCGGTTGAAACCGTAAAACGGTCCCGCCGCGACGTCCCAATAGAACTGCGAGCGGTTGGCCGCGAGCTGCGCCTGGAACTCGTCGAACACCTCTTTGGGAAGGCCGCCCGGATTGGCATCGGTCCTGACCATCAGCGGCGGCACTGCGCTGATGATCGCGGCCTTTGCCACCCGGCTATCCCCATGCCGGGCCAGGTAATGCACCACTTCGCCACCACCGGTGGAATGGCCCACATGAACGGCGTCCTTGAGTTCGAGGTGAGCCGTCAACGCCGCCAGGTCGTCGGCATAGTGATCCATGTCGTGGCCTTCGCCGACTTGGCTGGACCGCCCGTGGCCGCGCCGGTCATGGGCGATGACCCGATAGCCGTGCTGAAGGAAGAACAGCATCTGGGCGTCCCAGTCATCACTCGACAGCGGCCAGCCGTGGCTGAATACGATGGGCTGACCCTCCCCCCAATCCTTGTAGAAGATCTCGACGCCGTCCGCGGTCGTGATTGTGCTCATATGCTGAGATCCCTTCAGTTTGGTGGAGACCGGCCCGGTTCTACCCGCCCAAACAGCCCGGGCCCAGCAGCGCCTTCAGGTCGCCCATCAGCGCCGACGACGGCGTCACCCGCAGTGAAGCGTCCAGCTCCAGCGTGGTGATGCGCTCGCCGCTGATCAGCCGCAGGTGCACCTGCGATGTCCCCGGATGACGCGCGAGTACCTGTTTGAACGCAGTGACCTTGTCGACGGTGCACTGCCGCGTCGGCAGGCTGACCGCCAGCGGGCGGTCCAACTGGGCATTCGAAAAGTCCGGCACCACAAGCTCATTGGCGATCAACGCTATCCGGTCGTCCTGAACACGCACCTTCGCGTTCACCAGCACGACCGCGTCGTCGGCGATCTCCGCACCGTAGGTGGAGTACACGTGCGGGAAGAACATCACCTCGATGCCGCCGGTGAGGTCTTCCAATTGCGCTGACGCCCAGGGCATCCCGTTCTTATTCACCCTCCGATTGACGGACGCGAGGATGCCGCCGACCCGCACCGGCGTCTCGTTGGCGATCTCACCGTCCAGGATGGCCGGAATCGCGGTGTCCACCTGGGTGGTCAACAGATGGGCGACGCCGTTGAGCGGATGCCCGGACACGTACAGGCCGAGCATTTCACGCTCCAGCGCAAGTTTGTGCTTGTCCTCCCATTCCTCTTCGGGGACCTTGATGGTGAAGACCGCATCGCTCGCAGTGTCATTTCCGCCGAAAAGGTCGAACTGGCCCATCGCCTCGGCCTTCTTGGTGCCCAGCACCGAGTCGACGGCGTCGGTGTGCACCAGGAACAGGCCCTTGCGGGGATGGCCAAGCGAGTCGAAGGCACCCGCCTTGATCAGCGACTCGGTGACCTTCTTGTTGCAGGCGGCGATGTCGACCTTGTTGAGGTAGTCCGAGAAGTCGGTGAACTTGCCCTTCTCGGTGCGGGTATTGACCAGCGCGGCAACGACATTGGCGCCGACATTGCGCACCGCACCCAGCCCGTAGCGGATGTCGGCGCCGACGGAGGCGAAGTTGAGGCCCGATTCATTGACGTCCGGCGGCAACACGATAATGCCCAGCTTGCGGCAATCGGCAAGATAGACCGCGGCCTTGTCTTTGTCGTCGCCCACCGAGGTGAGCAGACCCGCCATGTACTCGGCCGGGTAGTTCGCCTTGAGGTACGCCGTCCAGTAGGACACCATCCCATAACCGGCCGCGTGCGACTTGTTGAACGCGTAGTCGGCGAACGGCAGGATGGTGTCCCACAGCGCCTTGATGGCCGCCGCGGAGAACCCGTTGGACTGCATGCCCGCCGAGAAGCTCTCGTACTCCGCGGCAAGGACGTCAGCTTTCTTCTTGCCCATGGCTTTTCGGAGAATGTCGGCTTGGGCGAGTGAATAGCCGGCGACCTTCTGCGCGATGCGCATGATCTGCTCTTGGTAAACGATCAGGCCGTACGTCTCGGCGAGGATGTCGGCCAATGGCTCGGCCAGCTCGGGGTGGATCGGTTTCACCGCCTGCCGGCCGTTCTTGCGGTCCGCATAGTCGTTGTGCGCGTTCTGCCCCATCGGGCCGGGCCGGTACAGCGCGATGACCGCGACGACGTCCTCGAAGCCAGTGGGCTGCATGCGACGCAGCAGATCGCGCATCGGCCCGCCGTCAAGCTGGAACACGCCCAGCGTGTCACCGCGCGACAACAACTCGTAGGTGGGCCGGTCGTCGAGCGGCACCGACTCCAGGTCGAGCTCAATTCCCCTGTTGGCGTTGATGTTCTCGATCGCGTCGCCGATGATCGTCAAGTTGCGCAGGCCGAGGAAGTCCATCTTCAGCAGGCCGATGGCCTCACACGACGGGTAGTCCCAGCCGGTGATGATGGCGCCGTCCTGCGGCCGCTTCCACAGCGGGATGGCGTCCGTCAGCGGCTCGCTGCTCATGATCACCGCGCAGGCGTGCACGCCGGCGTTGCGGATCAGTCCCTCCAGGCCCCGGGCAGTGTCGTAGATGGTGCGGACGTCGGGGTCGGTGTCGATGAGACCGCGGATTTCGGCGGCCTCCTTGTACCGGGCGTGCTCGGGGTCGGTGATGCCGGACAGCGGGATGTCCTTGGCCATGATCGGGGGCGGCAGCGCCTTGGTGATCCGGTCGGCGATCGCGAAGCCGGGCTGGCCATAATGGATACGGGCCGAATCCTTCAGTGCAGCCT